>NZ_JBVHJJ010000007.1:0-53579 GCF_055560115.1 Streptomyces sp. NPDC023527 | reverse complement strand
CCGGCGGTGCCGAGCCACCCTCAACCCACACATCCGTCCGGCACCGCCGAATCCCGCCACCTCACGACGCGCCGTCGCGGCGGCGAGGAAAACGGCGGTGCGTCAGCCGCCCGCCCGCCGGCGACCGGAGGACGACGACACCGCGGCAAGGTGGGGACGCGCACCGCGCAGCGGCAGGACACCCGCCGGGGCGCAGCCCCGTGGGCCGCTCGGGGCGCAGCCCGTTCCTACCCGACCGGCGGTCAGTTCGCTTCGGCGGGCACCGGCGGAATCCCCGCAGTCCGCCCCCCGGCCGGCGAGGCCCCCGGTGTCCCCTCAGCGGGAGCGACCCCGCACTCCATCGTGCGTGGCAACCGCAGCGCCGCCACCGCGCCCAGGAGCAGCAGGCCCGCGCTGATCAGGAGCGTGACGTGCAGGCCGTGGACGAACGCGTCGCGGGCCGCCGTGCGCAGGGCCGTGCCCGCGGGACCCCCCAGCCGGGAGGCGATCTCGTACGCCTCGCCCAGCGAGTGGCTCGCGGCGGCGGAATCCGCGCTCGGCACCCCCCGTGTTCCGGCGACGCCGGGCGCGTACGCGGCGTTCATGACGCTGCCCAGCAGCGCGATCCCGATGCCCGCGCCGAGCTGGTACGACGTCTCGCCGATCGCCGCCGCGCCGCCCGCCGACTCCTCGGGGGCCTCGCTGAGCATGGACTCGTACGCGCCGAAGAGCGTCGTCTCCAGTCCGAAGCCGAGCAGGACGAAGCCGCCGACGAGGACCGCGGGCCGGTCCTCGGCGCCCATGACGGTCAGGGAGGCGACGGCCGCGGCGGTCAGGACGAAGCCGAGGGCGACCATCGTGCGCGGCCCGAGCCGGTGCAGCAGCCGGGACCCGGCGAGCCCCGCGGCCATCGCGGCGAGCGTGAGCGGCAGCAGCCGCAGCCCGGTCTCCAGTGGGGTGAGGCCGAGGACGAGCTGGAGGTACTGGGCCGCTATGAGCTCCAGGCCGACCAGCGCCAGCATGGCGAGCACGATGCAGCCCACCGAGGTGCCGAAGGCGGGCCGGGTGAACATCCGCAGGTCGACGAGCGGGTGCTCGCGCCGCCGCTGCCTGCGGACGAAGAGGATCAGCAGGGCGGCCCCGACGGCCCCGGGGACGACCGTCGCCAGGGTCAGCGGCGGCTCGCCGCCACCGAGCCGCTTCACGGCGAGGACCATGCCGAACAGCCCGAACGCCGCCATCAGCGCGCCGAGCACGTCCCACGGCCCGTTCCGGTCGCCGGTCGACTCGGGCAGCAGCCACCGCCCGACGGGGAGGCTGACGGCCATCAGCGGGAGGTTGATGAGGAAGACCGATCCCCACCAGAAGTGTTCGAGGAGGAAGCCGCCGAGCAGCGGACCGCAGGCCGCGCCCACCGCGGCGACCGCGCTCCACAGGCCGACCGCCAGCGCCCGTTCCCGCCGGTCGGGGAAGACCTGCCGCAGGATGGACAGCGTCGCCGGCATGATCATCGCGCCGCCGACGCCGAGCAGGGCGCGTGCCCCGATGAGCACCTCCGGCGTCCGGGCGACCGCGGCCAGCGCCGAGGCCACGCCGAAGAGCGCGTAGCCGAGCAGCAGGACCCGGCGGCGGCCGACCCGGTCGCCGAGCGTGCCGAACAGGATGAGGAGGGAGGCGCAGACGAGCGGGTAGACGTCGACGATCCACAGCAGCTGTATCGCGCCGGGCCGCAGGTCCTCGGTGACCGCGGGCACGGCGACGTGCAGGACGGTCGCGTCGACGGCGACGAGGAGCAGGCTGACGCAGAGGACGACGAGCACGGTCCAGCGGTTGGCCCCGGCTCCACGCCCGTGCGGCAGGAGCGGCCGACGCCGCTGCCCGTACCGGGTCCGCTGCCGGGGAACGCCCGCCGCCCGTGGGGGGCCGGCCGTGGTCGTCCCTGACATTCACACCTCCGTGTCGTGCGCTCGCGGTCGGTCGCCGGGCCGTGGGGGACTGTGGACCCGGCGGGGTCGAGGGCGAGTGACTCGACAGAGTACGCGAGTCCCGGCCAGGGATACGTGCTCCGTGTCACGTCACGGGCCGGTCGCCGGGTGCGTGCCGCGCATGCTGGACAATTGCCCGGTGACCGATCTTGTTTCTCCCGCCGGTACGGGCGCCGGGGCGGGTGGCCCGCCCGGTGCCCCAGGGGCTCGCGGAGCGCTGCGCCGCGCCGTGCCCGCGCTGCTGGTGTACGCGGGAGTGCGGGCGCTGGGTCTGGTGGTGCTCGCGCTGTGGAGCGGCGCGGCGGGCAAGAGTCCGCATCAGCTGCTGTCGGCGCGCTGGGACTCCCTCTGGTACTCCCGCATCGCGGAGGAGGGGTACGGCTACACCCTTCATCTGCCCGGCGGGAAGGTCCACTCGGATCTGGCGTTCTTCCCGCTGCTGCCGTGGCTGGAGCGGGGGCTGTCCGCGGTCTTCCCGCTGTCGGCGGCCGACGCGGGCCTGGCGGTCAGCGCGGTCGCCTCGCTGCTGGCGGCCTGGGCGGTCTTCCTGACCGGTGACCGCCTGTACGGGCCCCGGGCGGGCATCGCGCTGGTGGCGCTGTGGGCGGCGCTGCCGGTCGGCGTCGTGCAGTCGATGGCGTATTCGGAGTCGCTGTTCACGGCGCTGGCCGCGTGGAGCGTCTACTGCGTGCTCACCGGGCGGTGGGTGTGGGCGGGTTCGCTGGCGGCGCTGGCGGGGCTGACCCGGCCGGTGGGCGCGGCGGTGGTCGCCGCCGTGTGGGTCACGGCGGCGGTGGTGTGGTGGCGCGGCGAGCGGCGGCCGGCGCCCCGGATGCTGCTCGGCGTGGCCCTCGCTCCCCTGGGCTGGCTGGCGTACTTCGCGTGGGTCGGCGTCCGCGAGGGGAGCGTGACCGGCTATCTCGATGTGCAGGGTGGTTGGGGCAACGGCTTCGACGGCGGTGTGGCCTTCGGCACGTTCGTCGGCGAGCGGCTGACGGGCCCGGCGTGGCCGGCCGGTGCGGGGCTGCTGGTCGGGGTCGCGCTGGTGGTGTGGCTGTACGCGACCGGTGTGCGGCAGCGGCAGCCGCTGCCGCTCCTCGTCTACGGCGGCGTGGTCCTGCTGCTGGCCCTGACCGCGAAGGGCTACTTCGGTTCCAAGCCGCGGCTGATGATGCCGGCCTTCCCGCTGCTGCTGCCGCTCGCGGTGGCCCTCGCCCGGCTGCGGACGGTACGGGCGGTGCTGACGGTGTCGGCGGTGGCGGTGGGGTCGGCGGTCTACGGAGCGTTCTGGCTGAACGGCTCCGGCCCGCCTTGATCGTCTTTCCGGGTCCGCCGGGGACCGTCCGGGGCTGCCCGGGAGACCGTCCGGGGCAGGCCCGAGAGACCATCCCCGGTCCGCCCAGGAGATCTTCGCCGTTCCGCCGGGGAGACCGTCGCGGATCTTCCCCGATCCGCCGGAGAACTCCGCGGGAAACGCCGTGGAACGCCCGGGCCAATCACCGATAAACAGGGCCGCACAAAAAGAAATCGGATGACCGCGCATGCCCCGGGCGAGGCGTGGGAATATTTCCGCGGCGTTTATGGGCCGGTGGCCATTCCCGAGATGTGACGCGCAATCAAACGTGGGGTAGGTCATGTTTGAGACGCATTCCACATCACATCGTCATCACAAACAGGCCCGATCGGCCGAACCCTCCCATCACGCAATGTAACGTCGATTGGGTGCGTACCAAAGACGAGCTCGTCCAACTGGAGGAGCGCCCGACCGAGCCCGTACAGCGGCGACCGCGGATGACACGGACCCGTCTCGGGATCTTCGTGGCGACCTCGGTGGTCTATCTGGCGATCGTGGTCGGCGTGCTCACCACGTCCTGGCCGGTGCGGTTCGACTGGCAGGTCATGCTCTTCCGCCCGTACAAGCAGTGGCCGGAGATCCACACCTTCCTCGACTACTTCGTGGTGCTCGGCCAGCGCGGCCCGACCGCGGTGGCCGTGGCGGCGTGGCTGGGCTGGTGCACGTACAAGCAGAAGACGCTGCGTCCGCTGCTGGTGCTGGGCACCTCACTGCTGCTGCTCAACGCCACGGTGGGCGCCGCCAAGATCGGCATGGGCCGCCTCGGTCCGCACTACGCCACCTCGATCGGCTCGAACGAGATGTTCGCCGGCGGTGACATATTCCCCTCCGGTCACACGGCCAACGCGGTGGTGACCTGGGGGGTGCTGGCCTATCTCGCGACCACGCCGCGCACCCGCCGGGTGGCCTCGGTGATCGCCGCGCTCCTCGCGCTGGGCGTCGGCATGACGACCGTCTATCTCGGCACCCACTGGATGAGCGATGTGACCCTCGGCTGGAGCGCCGGCCTCCTGGTCCTGCTCGCCCTGCCGTGGTTCGAGACGCCGATGGCCCGCGCCGAGTCCCTGCTGCTGGCGCTCTGGCGCCGGGTCCGCGACCGCGGCGCGCTCGTGCCCACCACGGTCACGCCCGTCGTCACGGTCGGCGGCCCGCGCACCCCGGCCGACGACCGGATCCCGCCCGTCCGCGAGCCGGTGGGCGTCGCCGGGCGCACGGCGGCCCGCGTGCCGGACGGCCGGCCGCACCTGTCGCCGAAGCCGCACACGACCCGTTCCGAGCGCACCCCGGTCACCCCGGCCGGCAGCCGCCGGCCGCCCCACCCCGACCGCACCCCGCGCACCGCGCCGCTCGGCCCGGCCACGGGCCGCGGCCGCACCGTCGGCGGCTGACCCCGGACGACGGCGCGGGTGGTACGCACAGACCCCGCGCCGCACGCTCTCCACGACGGCCCCGGCGGCCCCCTCCCAGGGGCCGCCGGGGCCGTTGTCGTGCCGGGCGGGTCAGCCCTTCCAGCAGCGCCGCACGACGCCGTTCTCGACCTCGAAGTTCAGCCGGCCCGCCTGGTACTCCATGGTGATGACCGCGCCGGGGGGCAGCGAGCGCACGGTCGCCCAGCCGTGCTCGCGCGCCCGGTGGGAGGCGCTCGCGGTGTCGAGGCCGACGTAGGACTCGGGGGCCTCGTCGGGTTCGGTGGGGACATTCGGTAGAGGTGCCATGGAAGTCACCGTAGGCCGCGCCGCCCGTCGGCGGTAGCGCGGACCCGCCCATGGGGTCATGCGCCCCGGGTCGTCACCGGTCACACTTCTGTCACAGAGAACCGGCACCGGTTTACCGCGCGGGGCATCACTCGTACGGGCCTTCTCGCCGCCCCCAGAACGGTTCCGCAAAACCTCGTCGGCGAATTCACCG
Source organism: Streptomyces sp. NPDC023527 (assembly GCF_055560115.1). Lineage (NCBI taxonomy): Bacteria > Bacillati > Actinomycetota > Actinomycetes > Kitasatosporales > Streptomycetaceae > Streptomyces > Streptomyces sp. NPDC023527. The sequence goes on along the minus strand of NZ_JBVHJJ010000007.1, from coordinate 48,353 downwards.
GACCTTCTCCGAATACCCTCGGGAACTCCCTGAATATCTCCGCACATTGCCCCGCGCCGACTCTTCCGTAAATGCCGTCCCGGTGTTTGCGCACCACCGCGCCGCCCTTCCTCACCGGGCTATCCGGAATGCATTGCTCCGATCCCCGTCACACGCCACTCACACCTCGCCCACAACCCGCTCACTTCACCCACCGGCCGCGCGTCCAGGCCAGGTTTGGGGAGGCGTTCCCGAGGTACCCGCAGTCGCGAGGCCCCTATGACAGACACATCAGACGACTCCAAGAAGACCGAGAAATCCGACAAGACCGACGATCCCGGCGAGCCCGGCGCGACGGGACAGGAGCGGGAATTGACCCCCGTCGAACTCCTGCGCGCGGCCCGCGACCAGCTCACCGAGCTGACCGGCATGCACCCCGAAGGCGTCTCCCGCTTCGAGCGCACCGAGGACGGTTGGGTGCTGGAGACCGAGGTCGTGGAGGTCACCCGAGTGCCCGAGACCATGAGCATCGTGGCGCTCTACGAGGTGGCCCTCGACCCCGACGGCCTCCTCACCGGCTATCGCCGCGTGAGCCGCTACGAACGCGGGAGGGCCCAGCGCCGCTGAGGCCGCCGGATCCACGGTCCCGAGAGGAAGTTGTCCGACATGAGCGTTGTCCCGGCACAGCAGTCCGGGGGTGCGGGCGGCACCAGCGGCCTGTACGACGTCCTGGAACTGGTCCTCGACCGCGGCCTGGTGATCGACGCGTTCGTCCGCGTCTCCCTGGTCGGCATCGAGATCCTCAAGATCGACATACGGGTGGTAGTGGCCAGCGTGGACACCTATCTGCGCTTCGCCGAAGCGTGCAACCGCCTCGACCTGGAAGCCGGCCCCCACCGGAGCCCCGGCCTGCCCGACCTCGTCGGCGAGGTCACGGAGAGCGGCGCCCACGGCAAGGCCAAGGGCGCCCTGTCCGGCGCCGCGCAGACCGTCACCGACGCCCTCGGCCAGGCCAAGGAGAAGGGCGAGAGCCGCGTCCGCCGCGCCACCGGCTCCCGCAAGGAGAAGGAGGAGAGCGAATGAGCACGTACGTCTACGGCATCGCGCGCGGCGAGCGGAGCGGTCTGCCCGAGGGGCTCACCGGCATCGGCGACCCGCCGCTGCCCGTGCGCGTCATCGGCGAGGACGGGCTGGCCGCGGTGGTCAGCGACTGCCCGCCGAAGCTGCGGCCCAAGCGCCGCGACCTGCTGGCCCACCAGCAGGTGCTGGCCGAGGTCGGCCGGCGGACCCCGGTGCTGCCCATGCGCTTCGGGAGCGTCTCCGACAGCGACGAGAAGGTGCGCTCCGTACTGGCCGAACACAGCGACCTCTACCGCGAGCGGCTGGAGCGGCTCACCGGCCGCGTCGAGTACAACATCAAGGCCGTGCACCGCGAGGACGTGGTGCTGCACCTGGTCCTCGCCGAGAACGCCGAGCTGCGGGCCCTGGCCGAGGCCAACCGGGCGGCCGGCGGCGGCTCGTACGAGCAACGGCTGCGCTTCGGCGAGATGGTCGCCAATGGCGTGCGCGAGCGCGAGGTGCGCGACGCCGGGCTGGTGGAACAGACCCTGGCGCCGCTGGCCGAGGAGCACCGGCCGGGACCCGAGAGCGCCGGCTGGTTCGTCAACCTCTCCTTCCTCGTCGCCAAGACCGCCGCCCAGGAGCTGCTCACCGCGGTCGGCCGGCTCCAGGAGACGCACCCGCAGCTGGACCTCAAGGTGAACGGCCCGCTGCCGCCCTACAGCTTCGTCGCGGCGTGACGTTCGTCGGCTGGGTCCTGCGCCAGGTGCTGGCCGAGGCGGAGCGCCTGTACTACGACCCGTCCGTCGTCCGGCACGAACTCAAGGCGCTGGAGGAGCAGTTGACGCAGGGGACGATCGGCGAGGAGGAGTTCGACCGGCGGGAGGACGCGCTCCTGGACCGCCTGGAGGAGGCCGAGCGATGGGCGACGGGGCGAGGGGGAACACAGCGATGACCTTCCCGAGCCGGCTGCCCGACCCGGCGCCGCCCGGCGGCTCGGCCAACCTCGCCGACATCCTGGAGCGGGTGCTCGACAAGGGCGTGGTCATCGCGGGCGACATCCGCATCAACCTGCTGGACATCGAACTCCTCACCATCAAGCTGCGGTTGATCGTGGTCTCCGTCGACAAGGCGAAGGAGATGGGCATCGACTGGTGGGAGCACGACCCCGCCCTCTCCCCCGGCGCCCGCCGACGGGACCTGGGCAGCGAGAACGAGCGCCTGAAGGCCCGTATCGCCGAACTGGAGTCACGGGAGGACACGCCATGACCGACGCGGAGACGACCGGCGAGGAGCTGCTGTACGCCTACGCCGTCGCCCGGGACACCGACCTGCCGGAGGACACCCTGGCCGGCGTCGGGGGTGTGACGGGCGGGCCCGTGCGCGGTGTGCGGCAGCGGGGGCTGGTGGCGCTGGTGGGGACGGTCCCGGCGGCGGAGTTCGACGAGGCGCCGCTGCGGGAGCGGCTGGAGGACCTGGGGTGGCTGGAGCGGGTCGCCCGCGGCCACCAGCGCGTCGTCGACGCCGCCTCGGCGACGGCCTGTGTGCTGCCGCTGCGGCTGGCGACGGTCTATCGCGACGAGAGCGGGCTGCGTCGGATGCTGACGGCCGGGTACGAGGAGCTCGACGCGGCGCTCGACCGCCTGGACGGGCGCGCGGAATGGGCGGTGAAGCTCTGGACGGACCCGGACGACGCCCCACCCGCCGAGGCGCCCCCGGTCCGCTCCGGGCGCGACTACCTCGCCCGGCGCGGAGCCGAGCGCCGCGCCCGCGAGGAGGGCATGCGGCGCGCGGAGGAGGAGGCGTCCCAGGTCCACGCCGCGCTGCTCGCCCTGGCCGAGGAGGCCCGGCTGCACCCGGCGCGCGACAGCCGGCTCTCCGGGCGCCCCGGCCACAACCTCCTCAACGCCGCGTATCTGGTCCGGCGCGAGCGCTGCCAGGAGTTCCGGTCGGCCGTCGGCGCGTTCGCGGACCGCCCGGACGGACTGCGGGTCGAGCTCTCCGGGCCGTGGGCCCCGTACTCCTTCGTCGCGCCGGAGCCCCGGTGACCGGCGACGCGCCGCTCGCCCGCGGCCAGGAGCTGTCCCTGCTGGACGTGCTCGACCGGCTGCTCGCGGGCGGTGTCGTGGTCGCCGGCGACCTCACCCTGCGCATCGCCGACGTCGATCTCGTACGGATCGACCTGAAGGCCCTGATCGGCTCGGTGGACGGCGACGTGCCCACCCCGTGGGGGGCGCTGTGGGAGGAGCCGAGGAAGGAGGTGGGGCCGTGACCCGCCGTGTGGAGCTGGACCAGGACACCGTCGAGCGGGACCTGATGCGGCTGGTGCTGACGGTCGTGGAGCTGCTGCGGCAGCTGATGGAGCGACAGGCGCTGCGCCGGGTCGACCGGGGTGACCTGACCGAGGATCAGGAGGAGCGGATCGGGCTGACCCTGATGCTGCTGGCCGACCGGATGGAGGAGCTGCGGACGCGGTACGGGCTGGAACCGGCGGACCTGAACATCGACCTCGGGCCCCTCGGCCCCCTGCTGCCCCGTGAGTGATGGCGTCGACACACCGGACGCGCCCTCGCGCGAGGGACGCGTGACGAGCATCATGGCGTGAGCCCGAAAGCCCGTCGAAGGTGACATCGAGGGAGCGCAGATGGGGACGGACACCGCGCAGGCGGCCGCCGGCGAGGTCAGGGAGCGGCGGCCGGGCCGGATGGTGGTGGACTGGCTGACGACCACCGACCACAAGAAGATCGGGCACCTCTATCTGATCACCTCGTTCGCCTTCTTCCTGGTGGCGGGTCTGCTGGCGATGCTGCTGCGCGCCGAACTGGCCCGGCCCGGCCTCCAGCTGCTGACCAATGAGCGCTACAACGAGGTGTTCACGGCACACGGCACGATCATGCTGCTGCTGTTCGCGACACCGGCGTTCGCCGGGTTCGCCAACGCCATCATGCCGCTGCAGATCGGCTCCCCGGACGTGGCGTTCCCGCGGCTGAACATGCTCTCGTACTGGCTGTATCTCTTCGGCGCCCTGATCGTGGTGGGAAGCCTGCTGATCCCGCAGGGCGGCGCCACCTTCGGCTGGACCGGCTACGCCCCGCTGAACAGCCTGGTCCGCTCGCCGGGCACCGGCACGGACATGTGGATCCTGGGGCTGGCGCTGTCGGGGTTCGGCACGATCCTCGGCGCGGTGAACTTCCTGACCACCATCATCGGGATGCGCGCCCCGGGGATGACGATGTTCCGGATGCCGGTCTTCACCTGGAACGTGCTGTTCACCTCGATCCTGATCCTGCTGGCCTTCCCCGTCCTGGCGGCGGCGCTGCTCTGTCTGGAGGCGGACCGGCGGTTCGGCTCGCAGGTCTTCCAGGCCGCGAACGGCGGGGCGCTGCTGTGGCAGCACCTGTTCTGGTTCTTCGGCCATCCGGAGGTGTACATCATCGCGCTGCCGTTCTTCGGCATCATCACGGAGATCCTCCCGGTCTTCTCCCGGAAGCCGATCTTCGGCTATGTGATGCTGATCGGCGCGACCATGGCGATCACCGCCCTGTCGGTGGTGGTCTGGGCGCACCACATGTTCGCCACCGGCGCGGTGCTGCTGCCGTTCTTCTCCTTCATGTCCTTCCTGATCGCGGTGCCGACGGGGGTGAAGTTCTTCAACTGGATCGGCACGATGTGGCAGGGCTCGCTGTCGTTCGAGGCGCCGATGCTGTGGGCGGTCGGCTTCCTGGTGAGCTTCCTGTTCGGCGGGCTCACCGGCGTGATCCTGGCGTCGCCGCCGCTGGACTTCCAGGTCACGGACACCTATTTCGTGGTGGCGCACTTCCACTACGTGGTGTTCGGGACGGTGGTCTTCGCGATGTTCGCGGGCTTCTACTTCTGGTGGCCGAAGTGGACCGGCAAGTTCCTTGAGGAGCGGCTGGCGAAGATCCACTTCTGGACGCTGTTCGTGGGCTTCCACACCACGTTCCTCGTCCAGCACTGGCTGGGCGCGCAGGGCATGCCGCGGCGGTACTCCGACTATCTGGCGGCCGACGGCTTCACGGCCCTGAACACGGTGTCCTCGATCGGCGCGTTCCTGCTGGGGCTGTCGAACCTGCCGTTCTTCTACAACATCTGGAAGACCGCCAAGTACGGCAAGCGCGTCGAGGTGGACGACCCCTGGGGCTTCGGCCGTTCACTGGAGTGGGCGACCTCGTGCCCGCCGCCCCGGCACAACTTCCTCACGCTGCCGCGGATCCGCTCGGAGTCGCCCGCGTTCGACCTGCACCACCCGGACGTCGTCCGGATGGAGGAGCCGCCGGCCCCGGTGGAGCCGGACCGGGCCAATCCCTGACCATCCGTGACATGACCCGCGGACAGGACCCGAGGAGGCCACGGCACGCGCGTCGGCGCGCGGCGTGGCTACGGTCGTCGAGGACGGCTGCCGTCCCCGACGACCACTGGTGACATCACGACCCTCGTCAGCGGGGAGGGTCGCCGCTCACCACCGATACCAACGACCCCTCGAACCCCCGGCCCCGGTGGACCGGAAGAGGAAGCCGAGCAGCCAGATCACCAGGACCGCGAGAGCGACCCACCAGAGGATCTTCACGGCGAACCCGAAGCCGAAGAGCAGCAGGGCGAGAAGCAGGACGAGCAGAACAGGAACCATTTTTCGCACCTCCGTCGATGCGAGTGCCCCTTTGGTTCAAAACCATACTCCGATCTGCCCCGACCGCTCGCTGGATCAGTGCGCGACCGGCGGACGTTCGTCGACGCGGAGCGCGAGGTCGTTGTCGGCCGTGAAATACGGGCCGGCTTGCGCCGGCGCGTAGGGGGCGTCCACCGGCTGCGCCGGGTAGGTGAAGATCTGCTTCTTGTCGGCGATGTCGTCGAGGATGCGGGCGATACGGGCCGACTCGGAGCCGTCGGCGGTCCGCAGCCACAGGTCCCAGACGTCCAGGCCGCCCCGCCACTCCTCGACCAGGCCGTCGAAGGAGAGGGTGAAGGTGAAGTCCTGGCTGTCGGAACCGTCCCGCTCGTCCGGGGCGACGGGCGCCGTACGGACCACGGTGGCGTCGCGGCGCAGCCGGGCCTCGACGACGGCCCCGGCGAGCCAGGCGGCGGGGTCCGCCACGCGGTAGAGGCGGCCGTGGCCGGTCAGGCCGGACGGGCCGGGGAGGAGGTCGCCGGCCTCGGCGTGCGGGCCGCGCAGCCAGCTGCGCAGGGAGAGGTTGCCGTGCTTGGTGGCGTAGGGGATGCGGACGGCCAGCGGGGAGGTGCCGGGGCCGGGCCTGCGGTCGACCAGCGAGCGCAGGTCGGCGAGGCCGGGCACCAGGCGTCTGGGTTCGGCGTCGGCGGCGGCCACATAGACGTCCCAGCGGCCCTCGGGCAGGGCGACGGTGCTGGGCAGGACGGCGCGCAGCCGCCCGTCGCCGTTGGGGGCGAGCGGCAGACGGACCTCCTCGGCGTCCTCCCCCTCGGCCTCGCTCCCCCGGCGGCGCAGCACGAGCGCCGCCGTCCAGTCACCGGCGGTGTCGGGCAGGCCGGGTGCGTCGAGGTCGAAGGTGAGCCCGCCCGCGGAGTCCGCGATGCAGTCGGCGCTGGGGTCTCCCGCGCCGAAGAGGGGAGGGGCAGACACGGCGGTGGGCTCCTCGGAGGGATCGGGGGTTTCGGGGGTGTGAGGGGTGGGCGCCATCACGCGGCACCCGCCCTTCGCAGGGCGGAGCGGCTCTTGTCCGTCGTGCGGAAGGCGCTGGAGAGCAGGGCGCCGCGGGTGCGGTGCAGCGAGCCGCGCAGGCCGCCGCGCGAGACCAGGTCGGTGAAGAGCTCCTCGTAGCGCCCGGCGACCCGCTCGGGGTCGAAGCGGGCGGAGCTCTCCAGGGCGGCGCGGCCCATGCGGGCGCGCAGCTCGTCGTCGTTGATCAGCTTCAGCAGGCCGGCGGCGATGGCGTCGACCTTGCCGGTGGGCACCAGCAGCCCGTCGACACCGTTGTCGATGATCTCGCCGGGGCCGTGCGGGCAGTCGGTGGAGACCACGGGCAGGCCGCAGCGCATCGCCTCGACGATGGTCATGCCGAAGGACTCCAGGCTGGAGGTGACCGCGCCGACGGAGCCCTTGACCCACTCCGGGTCCAGGGGGTTGGCGGGGCCCATGAGGTAGACGTGGTTGTACAGGCCGCGCTTGTCGATCTGGGCGCGCAGCTTGGCGCGCTCGGCGCCGGCGCCGTAGATCCGCAGCCGCCAGTCGGGGCGCTCGGCCACGACCTTCTCGAAGGCGCGGATCAGCAGGTCGTAGCGCTTGGCGGGGGCGAGCCGGCCGGCGGCGATCACCCACTTGCCGGTGGAGTCCGCGGGGGCGAGGGAGGGGGCGGGGATGCTGTTGGGCACGGCCTCCACGCGCACTCCGGGCAGCCGCATCAGCTTGCGGTAGGTCGCGGCGTCGGCCTCGGTGACGGTGGTGACGGCGTCCAGGCGCGGATAGTGCGTGCGCAGGGTCAGCTTGAGCTGCGGGGAGTGGGTGGAGAGCGTCAGGTGCTCCTGGCCGACGCGGACGACACCGCGCCGGGCCTGCTGGGCGATGTGCACATTGAGGCCGGGGCGGGTGCCGACGACGACGTCGCTCTCCAGGCTCCGCAGGTGCTCGGCGATCCGCCGGTCGGTGAGGGCGCTGTACTGCTTGTAGCGGCCCTCGGTGCGCGGGAAGACCGAGGCGGGGCGCTCGTACTCCGGGTCGTCGCCCTCGTAGCCGGGTGTGCCCTTGCGCAGGTCGACCAGGTGGCGCAGCCGCACCTTCGGGCTCGGCGCGAAGACGGGCTCCTCGCGGTGCCGGAAGACGGAGACGATCTCCACGTCGTGGTGCTCGGCGAGCGTGCCCGCGAGGTTGTATGTCGTACGGATCGTGCCGCCGATGCCGTACGCGTTGTGAATCAGGAATGAGATGTGCATTCGTCCCCGTATGCAGCCGTTTCGCCGCGGACATTCCGTTGCAGCCCGCCTACCGGAAGATTAGACCGTGGCGAGGGCCCGGTGGTTGGCCCTGATCACCAACTCGTTCCGCAACAGATGGGGAATCGGTAGCGGACCGGGGAACTTTCCGCGATCACCTCCTTTCCGGTGCCGGGCGGACGCCGCGGGGGCGTGACCCCTGCCGTCGATCACCCGTTGTCTTCCATACGAGCCGGGAACCGCCCGGCGCACAACGCACCGAGTTCTAGGAGCCACCGTGCCGCGCATGCTCGACGTCAGCGACGACGTCCGCGCCGAGATCGGCGACGAAGAAGCCGAGCGACTGCTCGGCGGCGAGAACGCCCCGGGCAGTTACGACTGCACCTCCTGCCGTACCCCTGGCGACACCGAGCGGGAGCGCACCAGCACGGTGCTCTTCGTCGGCGAGGAGACGGCCGTGCTCGCCTTCGCGCACGCCGCCTGCATCCCCTCCCAGGTCGTTCCGGTCTCCGAGGAGCAGCTTCAGGGCGCCGTGCGGTCCATCACCGGTGAGGGCGGTCCGGGGCCGGCCGCGCCGGTCCAGGCGCCACCGCTGCCGGCGCCGATGCCGGCCGCCGACGGGCCGGTCCAGGCCGAGCTGGGGGTGACCAGCGGCCTGATCCTGGTCAACGACGAGCTGCACCCGGCGCTGGTCGTGGAGCCGCTCGGCCCGATCGCCCGGCCGGGCACCAACGGCCCCGTCGACGTCTTCCTGCCGCTCCTGATCGAGCAGGGCTTCGCGCCGGTCGCCTCCGTCGAGCAGGTGCCGCCGCCCACCCCGGGCTGGTCGGTCCTGCTGGCCATGGGCCAGCTGCACGCGATCCTCCAGCCGAGCGTCGGCGGGGGCTCGCCCAACGCGTGGTGGCAGGCCCATCAGGCGATGCAGGTGGCCGAGGAGTGGCGGTCGGCCGTCAACAAGACGCGGAAGGTGCTGGTCTTCGCCGCGCCGGTCGGCACGATCGGGCAGCAGCCGCGCGAGGACCTGCTGCGGGAGGCGCTGGACCGCGCCGCGTCCCGGGGGCAGCTGGTGGCCGCCTCGATGCCGCTCGCGGGCATGTGATCGGCCGCGCCGTGCCCCTCGTCCGCCATGTGCCGGCGGGCCATTCGCGTCCCGGGCCGCATCCCGCGGGCCATGGGCTCGTTGGCTCATATGTGCACTCATACGAGCCCGCCTCCCGGATCCCGTACCCGAATCACATCCCCGGTATGCGCCCATCCCGCGATGCCACCCCGCAGAGCCACCCCGCCTCGGTGACCCCGATCTACGATGCGCTCTACTCCGAGTACCGCCGCTTGTTCCGGGCCCTCCCCTTCGACCGCACGGGCGAGGAGGAGCTGAGCTTCGCGGGGTTCGGTTCGCAGCTGGCCGGCTACGGCTCGTACGGCGGACAGACGCATTTCGGCCAGCCCGGCCATCCGGGCCAGTCGGGGTACTCCGGCTGGGACACGCACTACGGGCGGCAGCGCGGCGGGCAGTTGCCCGCCGCGCTGCCGCCCGCTCCGCGTGACGGCCGCATGCGCGGCTTCTAGCGACGGCCCCGGGCGGTGACGCCCGGGGCCGCTCGCCCGCTACTTCTTCCGCGAACGCTTCTCGCGCACCCGCACCGAGATGTGGATCGGCGTTCCCTCGAAGCCGAACTCCTCGCGCAGGCGGCGCTCGACGAAGCGGCGGTAGCCCGCCTCGATGAAGCCGGAGGCGAAGAGCACGAACCGCGGGGGCTTGGTGCCCGCCTGGGTGCCGAAGAGGATGCGGGGCTGCTTGCCGCCGCGGATCGGGTGCGGGTGGGCGGCGACGAGCTCACCGAGGAAGGCGTTCAGCCGCCCGGTCGGTACGCGCGTCTCCCAGCCCGCCAGGGCCGTCTCGATCGCCGGGACGAGCCGCTCCATGTGCCGGCCGGTCCGCGCCGAGACATTGACCCGGGGCGCCCACGCGATCTGCTGGAGCTCGGTCTCGATCTCGCGCTCGAGGTAGTAGCGGCGCTCCTCGTCGAGGGTGTCCCACTTGTTCATCGCGAGGACGATGGCGCGGCCGGCCTCGACGGCCATGGTGATGATCCGCTGGTCCTGGACGCTGATGGACTCGCTCGCGTCGATGAGGATGACCGCGACCTCGGCCTTCTCCACGGCGGCGGCGGTGCGCAGGGAGGCGTAGTAGTCGGCGCCCTCCTGGAGGTGCACCCGGCGGCGGATACCGGCCGTGTCGACGAACTTCCAGGTCACGCCGCCGAGCTCGATCAGCTCGTCGACCGGGTCACGGGTGGTGCCGGCCAGCTCGTTGACGACGACCCGCTCCTCGCCCGCGACCTTGTTCAGCAGGGAGGACTTGCCGACGTTCGGGCGGCCGATCAGGGCGATGCGGCGCGGACCGCCGACGCCGGCGCCGAAGGTCTGGGCCGGGGCCTCCGGCAGCGCCTCCAGCACGGCGTCGAGCATGTCGCCCGTACCGCGGCCGTGCAGCGAGGAGACCGGGTGCGGCATGCCGAGGCCGAGCGACCACAGGGCGGCCGCGTCGGCCTCGCCGGACTGGCCGTCGACCTTGTTGGCGCAGAGCACGACGGGCTTGCCGGCCCGGCGCAGCAGCTTGACGACGGCCTCGTCGGTGTCGGTGGCGCCGACCGTGGAGTCGACGACGAAGACCACGGCGTCGGCGGCCTCGATGGCGTACTCGGCCTGGGCGGCGACGGAGGCGTCGAGGCCGAGGACGTCCTGCTCCCAGCCGCCGGTGTCGACGACCTTGAAGCGGCGGCCGGCCCACTCGGCCTCGTACGTGACGCGGTCGCGGGTGACGCCCGGCATGTCCTGGACGACAGCCTCGCGGCGGCCGATGATGCGGTTCACCAGCGTGGACTTGCCGACGTTCGGGCGGCCGACGACGGCGAGGACGGGCAGCGGGCCGTGCCCGGCCTCGCCCAGCGCGCCCTCGATCTCCTCGGCGTCGAAGCCTTCCTGCGCCGCGAGCTCCATGAACTCCGCGTACTCGGCGTCGCCAAGCTCACCGTGCTCGTCGCCGGAGTGGATCTGGTCGTTCATGAAGTCAGTTCCTCGTTCTTCGTCATCGGCGGACCCTTACGGCCCGCTACTCAAGTCTCGTTCAGCGGCCGGTGAAGCGCCTGGCATCCGCCAGGTGTGTGCTCAGCCGCTCCTGAATGCGTACGGTCGCCTCGTCCAGCGCCTTGCGGGTGCGGCGGCCGCTGCCGTCGCCCGCCTCGAAGGCGTCGCCGAAGACCACGTCGACACGGCTGCGCAGCGGGGGCAGCGCCCGTATCGCCCGGCTCCGGCGCTCGGCGCTGCCGAGCACCGCCACCGGTACGATCGGCGCCCCGGAGCGTACGGCGAAGTAGGCGAGCCCGGCGCGCAGCGACGCGAAGTCGCCCTCGCCCCGGGTGCCCTCGGGGAAGATCCCCAGCGCGCCGCCGGCGGCCAGCACGTCCAGCGCGCCGGTGATCGCGGTGCGGTCGGTGGTGCTCCGGTCGACCTTCAGCTGGCCGATCCCCCGCAGGAACGGGTCCAGCGGGCCGACGAACGCCTCTTTTTTGATCAGGAAGTGCACCGGCCGGGGCGCGGTGCCCATCAGCATGGGGCCGTCGAGGTTGTGGGAGTGGTTGACGGCCATGATGACGGGCCCCGTGGCGGGCACCCGCCAGGCGCCCAGCACACGCGGCTTCCACAGCCCGTACATCAGGCCGATGCCGATCCGCCGGCCGACGGCGGCACCGGATGCGGACGCGCTCACGCCGACCGCGTCTCCTCGATCGCCGTGCGCTTCTCCTCGATCAGGGTCACCACGCACTCGATGACCTGGTCCAGGGTCAGCTCGGTGGTGTCCACCTCGACCGCGTCGGCCGCCTTGGCCAGCGGCGAGGTCTTGCGGCCCGAGTCGGCGGCGTCCCGCTTGATCAGCGCGGCCTGGGTGGCGGCCAGGTCGATGGCCTCCTTGCCCTTGAGCTCGCCGCTGCGGCGGGCGGCGCGGGCCTCGGCCGACGCGGTCAGGAAGATCTTGACGTCGGCGTCCGGGAGCACCGTGGTGCCGATGTCGCGGCCCTCGACGACGATGCCGAGCGGGGCCTCCGCGGCGATGGCGCGCTGGAGCTCGGTCAGCCGGGTCCGCACCTCGGGCACCGCGCTGACGGCGCTGACCGCGGAGGTGACCTCCTGGGTACGGATGGGCGCCGCGGCGTCGGCGCCGTCGACCGAGATCGTCGGCGCGGACGGGTCCGTGCCGGAGACGATCTCGGGCTTGCCGGCGGCGTCGGCCACGGCGTCGGCGTCATCGACGTCGATGCCGTTGCTCAGCATCCACCAGGTGATCGCCCGGTACTGCGCCCCGGTGTCCAGGTAGCGCAGTCCGAGCTTGGCGGCCACGGCCTTGGAGGTGCTGGACTTGCCGGTGCCCGAAGGCCCGTCGATGCCCACGACGACCGCTGCCGGTACCTTCCGGGTGGCGGTTGCGGCATTGGCGGCGTTGGCGGCACTGTCCACGGTGTCAGACACCTTCCTTGCGCGTGGCGGGGAGATTTTCGGCGGCACGGTCCCTGTCGGGCCCCTGTCCGGCCTCAGACAAGGTTACTGGCTCACCACCGGTCCTTACGCCGGGCCTACTGCCGGATCGACCAGCCCCGCTCCCGCAGGGTCGTGACCAGGCCCGGCACGGCCGCCGGCTCGATCATCAGCTGGATCAGGCCCGCCTGCTGGCCGGTGGCGTGCTCGATGCGCACGTCCTCGATGTTGACGCCGGCCCGGCCGGCGTCGGCGAAGATCCGCGCCAGCTCGCCCGGCTGGTCGCCGATCATGACGGTCACCGTCTCGTAGACCGCCGGGGCCGCGCCGTGCTTGCCCGGCACCCGGGTCCGGCCGGCGTTGCCGCGGCGCAGGACGTCCTCGATGCCGGTGGCGCCCTCCTCGCGCTTGTCGTCGTCGCCGGAGTCCAGGGCGCGCAGCGCCCGTACCGTCTCGTCGAGGTCGGCGGCGACGGCGGAGAGGACGTCGGCGACGGGTCCGGGGTTGGCGGAGAGGATGTCGATCCACATCCGGGGGTCGGAGGCGGCGATGCGGGTCACATCGCGGATGCCCTGGCCGCACAGCCGTACGGCCGTCTCGTCCGCGTCCCGGAGGCGGGCGGCCACCATGCTGGAGACCAGCTGCGGGGTGTGCGAGACGAGGGCGACGGCCCGGTCGTGGGCGTCGGCGTCCATGACGACGGGCACGGCACGGCACAGGGCGACCAGTTCGAGCGCGAGGTTGAGGACCTCGGTGTCGGTGTCGCGGGTGGGGGTGAGCACCCAGGGGCGGCCCTCGAAGAGGTCGGCGCCGGCCGCCAGCGGCCCGGAGCGCTCCCGGCCGGCCATGGGGTGCGTACCGAGGTAGGCGGTGAGGTCGCAGCCGAGCGCCTCCAGCTCGCGGCGCGGGCCGCCCTTGACGCTGGCGACGTCGAGGTAGCCGCGGGCGAGGCCGCCGCGGATGGCCTCGGCGAGGGTGGTCGCGACATGCGCGGGCGGCACGGCCACGATGGCGAGGTCGACGGGGCCCTCGGGGGCTTGGTCGGTGCCGGCGCCGAGAGCGGCGGCCGTGCGGGCCTGCGCGGGGTCGTGGTCCATGAGGTGGACGTGGACGCCGCGGCCGGCGAGGGCGAGCGCGGCCGAGGTGCCGATCAGTCCGGTACCGATGACGAGGGCGGTTCTCACTGGCGATGTCCTTGCGAGGGGCGGCCGCGGCGCCGGGATGATCATGACGGGACGGACGGGCGTACGGTTCGGCGACGCGGCCGCGGACCGCACCGCCGTGCGTGCCGGTCCAGCCTAGCCAGCCCGTCCGCCGGCCGTTCCGGCCGGTTCGCCGCCGCCCCTGCGGGACTGGCGGCCCCGCGTCCGGTACAACCGTGCACATGATCTACCACGTGGTGCCCCTGGACGACTGGCTGGCCGTGCCCGACCGCCCGTACTCCCCCGCCTCCCTCTCCGACGAGGGCTTCGTGCACTGCTCGCCCGACGAGGAGACCACGCTCGCGGTGGCGAGCGCCTTCTACCGCGGGACGCCCGGCCCGCTGATGGTGCTGCTGATCGACGAGCACAAGCTGGACGTCATGGTCCGGTGGGAGGCGGCCGCGCCGGAGCCACCGCCGGGCGTCGCTCCGGGGACGCTGTTCCCGCACGTGTTCGGGCGGATCAACCGGGACGCGGTCGAGGGGATGATGGAGGTCCAGCGCGACGAGGAGGGCCGTGCGACGGGCCTGGCCGTCTGGTCCTGAGGCCGGCGGCGCCACGGGCCCCGGCGAATCCGGGTGACGTGACCGCCCCCGGGCGGTCACAATCACCCCCATGCACGCCGTCCCCGTCGCCTCCGGCACCTCCGCGTCCCCCGGTCACACCCTGGTGACCGAGCACACGGTCTACTCCTGTGTGATGGGCTCGCGCGCCTTCGGGCTGGCCACGGAGGAGAGCGACACCGACCGCCGGGGCGTCTACGTCGCGCCCACGCCGCTGTTCTGGGGGTTCGCCAAGCCGCCCACGCATGTCGACGGGCCGGGCGAGGAGCGGTTCTCCTGGGAGCTGGAGCGGTTCTGCGAACTGGCCCTGCGGGCCAACCCCAACGTCCTGGAGTGCCTGCACTCCCCCCTCGTCGAGCGCCTCGACGCCACCGGCGAGGAACTGCTCGACCTGCGCGGGGCGTTCCTCTCCCGCCTCGTCCACCAGTCCTTCGCCGGATACGCCACAGGGCAGCGCAGGAAGCTCGACGCGGACCTGCGCACCCACGGCGCCCCGCGCTGGAAGCACGCCATGCACCTGCTGCGGCTGCTGATCAGCGGTCGCGACCTGCTGCGTACGGGCGGGCTCGTCCTCGACGTGGGCGACCGGCGCGAGCGCCTGCTGGCCGTCAAGCGCGGCGAGGTGCCCTGGGCCGAGGTCGAGTCCTGGATGGGGAGGCTGTGGGAGGAGACCGAGGCGGCGGCCGCGGGTACCCCGCTGCCCGCGGAACCGGATCGCGCCCGGGTCGAGGACTTCCTCGTCCGGGTGCGGCGTGCCTCGGCCGGCTAGGGGTGTCCGGCGGGTCATGTGAGCGGGCGGGCGGCTGCGGGCCGTGTCGTGCGCACCACCGCTGCGAGGCGGTGTCCTCGAACGCCGGACGGGCTGACATCGGCTGAGCTCAGCCCGATCAAGCCCGTCCGGCGCTTGAGGACGCGCCCGCAGGGCGCCCGCCGCCGCAGGCGGCAAAGCCGGCCCGCAGGCCGAAGCCCCGGACACGGCCGAGCCGCCCGGCTCAGCCCGCGGCCCTCGCCCGTACGACCAAGTCGTGCAGGGCATCGTGGGCACACGAGGATGCGCTCTCCGGCAGCCGGGACGCCTCCTGTGCCGCGTCGAGCTCGGCGTGCAGCGCCTCGATGTCGGCCCGCAGCCGGGCGTCGTCCACCACGCCGTGGGCCTCGCCGTGCTCGGCCTCCGCCTTCGCCTCGATCAGCTCGGTGGCGTAGCCGGGCGCGGGCACCAGGGACAGCAGGGTCGGCAGGTGGGCCTGGATCTCGCCGCTGCGCATGAGGTGGATGCCGGTGAGCAGCACGCGCAGGGTGTAGAGCAGCGGCTTCAGCTCGCGCTGTTTCTCGAACAGGCGCCACTGGGTGGCGGCGAAACCGCGGTAGTGGTGGGCGTGGTTGCGGGTCAGCACGCCGGGCGCCAGGGCGATCAGCTCTGCGTGGGTGTCGCCGGTGCGGACCACCAGCGGCGAGAGCAGCTGCTCCAGGACGTAGCCGTTGCGGCGCAGCATCATCCGCGCGAACTTCCGCAGGTCGTGCGTGACGAGGTCCATCTCGACGCCGTCGCGCGGCCCCGTCAGGGACTGGGTCTCCTCCCCTTCCCGGAGCCCGATCAGATCGTCCAGCGGCAGCAGGTGGGCACCGCGCAGGTCCACGTCCGAGTCGCGGGAGGGGAAGCCGTACAGATGGGCGCCGGAAACGGTCGCGAAGACCAGCGGGTGCCCCTGCTCGGCGAGCACGGGCGACAGGTCCTCCGTCGGCAGTCCGGCGTCCCGCAGCCGGGCCGCTCGTATCTCCATGTCTGTCATGGATCAAGCATTTCAGCTGCGGGTACGCCGGGTCGCGGGGATTTGGAGATCGACGGTTTAGAGATCGACCTCGCGCATCAGCATGCCGACCTCGGTGTTGGTCAGGCGGCGCAGCCAGCCGGACTTCTGGTCGCCCAGGGGGATGGGTCCGAAGCTGGTGCGGACCAGCTTCTCGACCGGGAAGCCGGCCTCGGCGAGCATGCGGCGCACGATGTGCTTGCGGCCCTCGTGGAGGGTGACCTCGACCAGGTAGTTCTTGCCGGTCTGCTGGATGACGCGGAAGTTGTCCGCGCGGGCCCAGCCGTCCTCCAGCTCGATGCCGCTCTTGAGCTGCTTGCCGATGTCGCGCGGCAGCGGGCCCGTGATGGCCGCCAGGTACGTCTTCTTGACGCCGTACTTGGGGTGGGTGAGGCGGTGGGCCAGCTCACCGTGGTTGGTGAGCAGGATGATGCCCTCGGTCTCCGTGTCGAGACGGCCGACGTGGAAGAGCCGGGTCTCGCGGTTGGTGACGTAGTCGCCGAGGCACTGGCGGCCGTCGGGGTCCTCCATGGTGGAGACGACACCGGCCGGCTTGTTGAGCGCGAAGAAGAGGTACGACTGGGTGGCGACCGTCAGGCCGTCGACCTTGATCTCGTCCTTCTCCGGGTCCACGCGCATGCCCTGCTCGGTGACGATCTCGCCGTTGACCTCGACGCGGGACATCTCGATCAGCTCTTCGCAGGCGCGCCGCGAGCCCATGCCGGCCCGGGCCAGCACCTTCTGCAGGCGCTCACCCTCCTGCTCGGCGCCGGGGAAGGTCTTGGGGGTCTTCACCTGCGGCTTGTTGTGCCGCTCGCGGTTGCGCTCCTCGATCTTGGCGTCGAGCTCGCGCGGGCGGGACGGGACGGACCCGTGGCCGCGCGCGGGGCCGCTGGTCCGGCCGCCGGAGCCGGCCGTGGGGCTCTTGCGGGGGCCGCCCTTGGCGCCGCCGCGGGCCGTCGCGCCACGGGCGCCGCGGTTCTCGGGGGCGTCGTTGCCGACGTCGTAACGGCGCTCCTCCGGGCGGGGGCGGCGCGGACGCTGCTCCTGCTGCTTGTCGTCGCGCCGGGCTCCGGAGCGGTCGCTGTCGTAGCGGCCGCCCTCGGAACGGCCGCCGCCGGAGCGCCCGCCGTCGGAGCGGCCGGCGCCGGGGCGCCCGCCGCCGTAACCGCCGCCGCTGCCCCCGGAGCGTCCACCGCCGGAGCGGCCGCCCTCGGGGCGCCCGCCGCCGGAGCGGCCGCCGCCGGCGCGCCCGCCCCCGGACGAGGGCCGGGGAGACCCTGCTCGCCCGCCCCGCTCGTCCCGGTTGCCGCTTCCGCTGTTCCTGCCGCTGCTTCGCATCAAAATTCCGTCTTGTCGTCTGCGTCGGTGTCCGGTGCGTCCGGATCGAACGACGGCACACCTTCTTGAGTGTCGCCCTCGATCGCTTCCGCCTCGGGGAGGAAGGGCGCCAGCTCCGGGAGCTCGTCCAAGCCGCGCAGGCCCATTCGCTCCAGAAAGTAATTCGTCGTCCTGTACAGGATCGCACCTGTTTCGGGTTCCGTCCCCGTCTCCTCCACCAGACCGCGCTGGAGGAGGGTGCGCATGACGCCGTCGCAGTTCACCCCGCGTACGGCGGAGACCCGCGAACGGCTGACCGGCTGACGGTACGCGACGACGGCCAGGGTCTCCAGCGCGGCCTGGGTCAGCCGGGCCTGCCGGCCGTCCAGGACGAAGCTCTCGACGGCGTCGGCGTACTCCGGGCGGGTGGCGAAGCGCCAGCCGCCGGCGACGTCGCGCAGCTCGAAGCCGCGGCCCTGGGCGGTGTACTCCTCGGCCAGCTCGCGCAGCGCCTCCGCGACCTCGCGGCGGGGCCGCTGGAGGACGCGGGCGAGGTATTCCTCGGCCGCGGGCTCGTCGACGACCATGAGGACGGCCTCCAGGGCGGGCTTGAGGGCGAGCCCGGTCACGTCCCGCAGCCCGGCGGGCGGGGCGACCGTGCCCTCGTCGGCCATGTCCACGTCGCTCATGCGGTCTCCTGGGTCGTCTCTCGGGCCCCGCCGGTCTCGTCGGGCGGTGCCGTCTCGCGGTCGAACTCGTCGGTCACCACCGGCCGGGCGTCCTCCGCGCCGGTCCAGCGGACCGTCAGCTCGCCCAGCGCCCGCTCCTGGTCCAGGGCGACCGCGCGCTCGCGGTAGAGCTCCAGCAGGGCCAGGAAGCGCGCCACGACGGTCAGGGTGTCGGGGGCGTCCCGGGCGAGCTCGGCGAAGGTGGCCTGCCCGGCCTCGCGCAGCACGGCCACCACGACCTCGGCCTGTTCCTGGACGCTGACCAGCGGGGCGTGGATGTGCTCGGTGTACACCTCGGGCTCGGCCCGGGGCCGCATCGCCTTGACGGCCAGCTCCGCGAGGCCGCGCGGGCCTATGCCGAGGACGACCTCGGGCAGCAGCTCGGCGTGGTGGGGCTCCAGGCCGACGGTGCGCGGGTGCCTGCGCTCCTCGGCCGCCAGCCGCTCGCCGAAGATGTCCGCGATCTTCTTGTAGGCGCGGTACTGGAGGAGCCGCGCGAAGAGCAGGTCCCGGGCCTCCAGCAGGGCGAGGTCCGCCTCGTCCTCGACCTCGGCGGCGGGCAGCAGCCGTGCCGTCTTGAGGTCCAGGAGGGTGGCCGCGACGACGAGGAACTCGGTGGCCTGGTCGAGGTCCCAGTCGGCGCCCATGGCGCGGATGTGCGCCATGAACTCGTCGGTGACCTTCGACAGGGCGACCTCGGTGACGTCCAGCTTGTGCCGGGAGATCAGCTGGAGCAGCAGATCGAAGGGGCCCTCGAAGTTGTCGAGCCGGACGGTGAACCTGCCGTCGCCCTCCGCCGGGCCCGCGCCGCCGCCCTCGCCGTCGGCGGGCGGCCGCCCGCCGGGGCCGTGGCCGAGGGATCGGCGGGCGGCCTGCGGGGCGGTGGCTGCGGGCGTGACGGGCATCAGTGTCGGTCGCTGTCCATGGTGCGGGGCGTTACGGACGGGCCGCTGCGGGCGCGCGGCCCCCTCGCGGGCCCGTGCGGGCCGCTGGGAACCCGCCGGGCTCTCGTCCGTGTCTGGAGGTGGCAGGCTACCGGCGAAGCCGCTCAGCGGCCGCGCAGGCGCCTCACGAGGATGCTCGCGTCGCCGCGCGACTCCAGGTCCGCGAGGACCACCGCGACGGCTTCGCGCACGATGCGGCCGCGGTCGACCGCGAGGCCGTGCTCGCCGCGCAGCACCAGCCGGGCGTGTTCGAGGTCCATGAGCTCCTCGGCGGAGACATAGACGGTGATCTTCTCGTCGTGGCGCTCCCGGCCGCTGGGCCGGCGGTTGGCGGCGCGGCCGCGGCGGCGACCCTGGGCGGGGGCGGCGGGCTCGACCCGGCCGGTCGTGGGGCGGTCCTGCGCCGCGGCGGCGGGGCGCCGCTCACCGGCGGGCTCCCCGGTGCCGGCTCCGCCGCGGCCGCCGTGCTCCGCCTGGCCCGCCCCGGCGCCGTTCTCCGGGGTGGAGTCGGACTCGCCGGCCGGGCCGGGCACCCGCGGGGCCGCGTCGCCGTTCGCCTGCCGGCGGGGGGAGGAGGGCTGGAGCCCGGTCCCCCCGGTGGTGCGGAACAGTTCGTCGGCGCCGGGCAGACTCACTCGGCGTGACACCGGGCGAGCACCTCCCTGGCGAGCTGACGATAGGCGGCGGCGCCGACGGAGTTGGAGGCGTACGTGGTGATGGGCTCGCCCGCGACCGTGGTCTCGGGGAAGCGGACCGTACGGCCGATGACCGTGTGGTAGACGTGGTCGTCGAACGCCTCGACCACGCGCGCGAGGACCTCACGGCTGTGCACGGTCCGCGAGTCGTACATCGTGGCGAGGATGCCGTCGAGCTCCAGCTCGGGGTTGAGCCGCTCCTGGACCTTCTCGATCGTCTCGGTCAGCAGGGCCACACCGCGCAGCGCGAAGAACTCGCATTCCAGCGGCACGATCACCTTGTGAGCGGCCGTCAGGGCGTTGACGGTGAGCAGGCCGAGCGAGGGCTGGCAGTCGATGACGATGTAGTCGTAGTCCGCCAGCAGCGGCTTGAGGGCGCGCTGGAGCGTCGACTCGCGCGCGACCTCGCTGACGAGCTGGACCTCGGCCGCTGACAAATCGATATTGCTGGGCAGCAGGTCCATGTTGGGCACGGCGGTCTTCAGGAGGACCTCGTCGGCCGACATGCCCCGCTCCATGAGCAGGTTGTAGACCGTCAGGTCGAGCTCCATCGGATTGACGCCGAGGCCGACGGAGAGCGCGCCCTGCGGGTCGAAGTCGACGAGCAGCACCCGGCGGCCGTACTCCGCGAGCGCGGCACCCAGGTTGATGGTCGAGGTGGTCTTGCCGACCCCGCCCTTCTGGTTGCACATCGCGATGATTTTCGCGGGGCCGTGGTCGGTCAGCGGTCCGGGGATGGGGAAGTACGGCAGCGGACGCCCGGTCGGGCCGATGCGCTCGCGGCGCTGCCGGGCAGCGTCGGGCGCGAGAGTGGCCGCGTACTCGGGGTCGGGCTCGTACTCCGCGTCAGGGTCGTAGAAGTGCCCCTCGGGCACGTCCTCGTAGTCGGCGAGCCGGGCGGAATCCGCTCCGCCGCGGTCGCCGGCCATGGCGTTCACGTGATGGCCGTCCATGCTCTGGTGGGCTGTCGGTGTGCTCTGTGCTCTCTGCGTGCTCTGGATGCTCTGGTGTGCCGCGAAGGTGTGGACAGCGACGGAGCCGACAGCTTGGAGTCCCACGGGACTCTGGCCCTGCGCGGACATTCCTGGGTGACCACCCCCGGGAGCAAATGTCGACTCATTCACAAGTCGTCCTACCTCCTTGGTGACCAGGAAACATCTAGATAGGTCAGCGTTGCACCATGCCGACGGTTGGCGACTCTATGGCGTGTCGGCGGTCCGCAGCAACACAATCCGCCGGAGACGGCACGATGTGTCGGCAATCGAACACCCTTCTGTCAAGGGTGTACGACCTACAACCCGGAAGTTTCGCGGGGCCCGGTTTCGACTGCGAAACCCGCCCGAAACGGACCGGCCGGGCCTTGCTCAGCAAGGCCCGGCCGGGTGTGCGTTCTTGGCGTGTTGTGTTGACGACTCAGCCGAGGAGGTCGCTCAGTTCGACGTGCGGCAGGCCGTGCGCCTCGGCGACGGGGCCGTAAACGACCTGTCCCTCGTGGGTGTTGAGACCCTTGGCGAGCGCGGCGTCGCGGCGCAGCGCGTCCTGCCAGCCGCGGTTGGCCAGCTCCACGATGTAGGGCAGCGTGGCGTTGGTCAGCGCGTAGGTGGAGGTGTTCGGCACCGCGCCCGGCATGTTCGCGACGCAGTAGAAGACCGAGTCGTGGACCTGGAAGGTCGGGTCCGCGTGGGTGGTCGGCTTGGAGTCCTCGAAGCAGCCGCCCTGGTCGATCGCAATGTCGACAAGTACACTTCCGGGCTTCATCTTGGCGACGAGCTCGTTGGTGACCAGCTTGGGGGCCTTGGCGCCCGGGATGAGGACGGCGCCGATGACCAGGTCGGCCTCGACGACGGCCTTCTCCAGCTCGTAGGCGTTGGAGACGATCGTCTGCACCTTGGTGCCGAAGACCTTGTCGGCCTCGCGGAGCTTGTTGATGTCACGGTCGAGCAGGGTCACGTGGAAGCCCATGCCGACGGCGATCTGCGCGGCGTTCCAGCCGGAGACGCCACCGCCGATGACGACGGCCTTGCCGGCCGCGGTGCCCGGGACGCCGCCCGGCAGGACGCCGCGGCCACCGGCCGAGCGCATCAGGTGGTAGGCGCCGACCTGCGGGGCCAGCCGGCCCGCGACCTCGGACATCGGGGCGAGCAGCGGCAGCGCGCGGTTGGCGAGCTCCACGGTCTCGTACGCGATGGCGGTGGTGCCCGACTCCAGCAGCGCGTCGGTGCACTCGCGGGAGGCGGCGAGGTGCAGGTAGGTGAAGAGCGTCTGGCCCTTGCGGAGGCGGCCGTACTCCTCGGCGATCGGCTCCTTGACCTTCAGCAGCAGGTCGGCGGTCTCCCAGACCTCGTCGGCCGTCTCCAGGATGTTCGCACCCGCGGCCGTGTACTCGGCGTCCGTGATGGAGGAGCCGACACCGGCGTCCTTCTGCACGAAGACCTGGTGGCCGTTGCGCACGAGCTCATGCACGCCGGCGGGCGTGATGGCCACGCGGAACTCGTTGTTCTTGACCTCGCTGGGGATGCCGACCTTCACGTCGATCACGGTCCTTGAATCAGAGAATGACAGGCTAATCCGGAAATGCCGGGGCACACCAGAGCAGACCGCGGCGATCGCGGCCTAACCAGTCTAATGAAGGATCTCGCGCTGTCTAGCCTTGCAAAGCAATAATCTTCAAGCGATCAGCTACTGATTTCGTAGGTAACCCTCGGTGGGTGAAGGCTCGCCCCCCGCATCCGGTGGCGGGGGGCCGTCCGCGGATCCGCTGCCGCCGACGGATATGCCCGCCGCGCCCCCGCCGGCCGCCAGCAGCCGCTCCGCCTGGACCCGGTGCACCCCGGCCGCCTCCCGGTCGCCCAACCGCTCCAGGGTGTCCGCGAGCCGCAGCCGCACCGCCGCCTCCAGCCGGACGTCACCCGCCTGCCGCGCGCAGTCCAGGGCCTCCCGGCACGTCCGCAGCGCCTCCTGCGGCCGGCCCGCGTACTCCTGCACCCGGGCGATCTCGCTCAGCGCCCGTGCGTGGCCGGGCTGGTCGCGCAGCCGGCGGTGGGCGGCGGCCGCGGCCCGCCAGTCGCGCAGCGCCTCGCCCCACTGGCCGGCGTAGGTGCGCACGGCGCCCAGCCGCCCGTACAGCCGTGCCTCGTCGGCGAGTTCGCCGCGCGTCAGCCGCAACTCCAGCGCCCGCCCGTACCAGTCGGCGGCCCGCTGCCAGTCGCCCAGCTCCTGGTGGGAGGCGGCGATGGACTCCAGCGAACGGCTGATGGCGTACGGGTCGGCCGCCTCGCGCGCCGAGTCCAGCGCCTCGCGGTAGCGGCCCAGCGCGGCGCGCGTGCGCCCGGCCCGCGCGTCGAGGTCGCCGAGGTTCAGCAGCGCCGCGGCCTTCTCCAGCGGCATCTCGCAGCGCTGGGCGACGTCCAGGACGAGTTGGTGCAGGCCATAGAGCTCCGGCCCGGCCTCCTCGGCGCCCAGATGGGCCGTCAGGGCCCGGGTGAGCGCGGAGATCAGGCGCCGGGCGAGGGTGTCGAGGCGGCCGTCGCGCACCGCCAGCCGCGCCGCCGCCAGCAGCGCCGGCAGCCGGCCCCGCAGCCACTCCTCGGCCGCCAGCGGCGTCGGGAACCGCAGCGGCCTGGGCAGTTCCGCCAGCCGTCTGCGGGTCAGCGGGTCACCCGTCTCGGTGGTGGCCCGGCACGAGTGCAGCTGCCGTACGGTCCGCTCCAGCATCCGCGCCCGCGCCAACTCGATCTCGGCGGGCCGCTCCTGCGTCTCCAGCATCGCCCGCAGCATCGGCGCGAGGCAGCCCGGCACCCGGTACTGCGGGCCGAGGAACCCCGCGGCGGGCGCGGGGCGCAGCATGCCGCGGGCGGTGAAGTCGTCGAGCGCGCTCTGCGCGGCGGCCACCGAGCAGCCGGCCAGCGCGGAGGTGGTGTGCGCGTCGGCCGGGCCGGCGGGGGCCAGTGCCAGCAGGCGCAGTATCCGGGCGGTGGACGCCGGCAGCGCCTCGTAGGCGAGCCAGAAGGCCCGCGCCAGCGGTCGGCCGGCGCTCTCGTGCCCGTCGGCGGGCGGCAGTTCCCGCAGCCGCTTGGCCACGTCGACCACCGACATCTTGGGGCAGGCCGCGAGCCAGCCACCGACCAGGACGAGCGCCGCGGGCTGGCCGCCGCACTCCTCCACGACGGCGGCCGCGGCCACCGGGTCGCAGGTGATCCGGGTCGGACCGGCGTAGCGCTCCAGCAGTTCCACGGCGGCCGCGGTGTCGAGGCCGCCGAGGGTGCAGGGGCGGACGTCGGGGACGCCGGTCAGCGGGCCGCGCGAGACGGCGACGACCAGGCAGCCGGACTCGTCCGGCAGCAGCGGCTCGACCTGCTCGGCGCCCGCCGCGTCGTCCAGGAGCAGCAGGGTCCGCCGGCCCTGGAGCGCGGCGCGCAGCGCCTCGGTCAGCTCGTCCTCCTCGGCGCCCGCGGGCACGGGCGCGCCGAGGGCGGTGAGCAGGGCGCGCGCGGTGCGCTCAGTGGGGACGGGCTCCCCGTCGGCCTCGGTCAGGCGGGCGCGCAGCACGCCGTCCGGGTAGTCGGCGGCGAGCCGGGCCACCAGGTGCTCGGCCAGTTCCGTACGGCCGGAGCCGGGCCGGCCGGCGATGAGCAGCACCCGGCAGCGCGGTGCCTTGCGGCCGGCGAGCGTGTCGAGGCCGGTGCGGTCGATGTCGGCCCGCAGCTCCTCCAGCTCACGGCGGCGGCCGACGAAGGCCGCGGCGCCGCCGGCCGCCATCCGGCGGACCGCCCGGGTGGTCGTCGCGGTCGGCCGCTCGGGCGGGGGCGCCACCACTTCGCCGCCGGTCTCCACCGCCCGCTCCGTCACGGGGCACACTCCCGTCCCAACTGCACGT
This sequence comes from Streptomyces sp. NPDC023527, assembly GCF_055560115.1. Classification (NCBI taxonomy): domain Bacteria; kingdom Bacillati; phylum Actinomycetota; class Actinomycetes; order Kitasatosporales; family Streptomycetaceae; genus Streptomyces; species Streptomyces sp. NPDC023527. Next base: position 23,719 of record NZ_JBVHJJ010000007.1, on the reverse strand, counting down.
ACGAGCCCGCCGCGGCCGCGGTCGGGAACGCGTCGAGCCTAGTTCACCACCCGCCGGGTCCCGGGAAGCCGGGACCGGCCCCGCCGAAGATCACCTATTCGGTTCTCCCGATGGTCCGACCGGGCCACCGCGCGCCTCGAACCGGTCTACGCCTCGAAGGGGCGGGCCGGCCAGGGGGCCTCGGCCGGGCGCAGCTCGTCCAGGCCGGCCTCGCCCCCGGCGGCCAGCGCCGCGGAGAGCGAGAGGACGCCGACGACCAGGCAGTTGTTGTGGAGGTCACCGGCGAGGACCCCGCGTACGAGCTCGTCGAGCGGCACCCGGGCCAGCTCCATGTCGGCCTCCTCCTCGGCGACCTCGAAGCGCTCGCCCTCCACATCGGAGACGCCCCGGGCCAGGAAGATCCGTACGGCTTCGTCGCAGCCGCCCGGCGTGGTGTAGACGTCGGTGAGGACCCGCCAGTCCTCGGCCTTGACGTGCGCCTCCTCGTACAGCTCGCGCTGGGCGGCGACGAGGGGGTTCTCGCCGGGGATGTCGAGCAGGCCGGCGGGGATCTCCCACAGCTTCTGCCGCACGGGGTGGCGGTACTGGTTGAGGACCAGCACACGGCCCTGGTCGTCGAGGGCCAGGACGGCGACCGAGCCGGGGTGGACCTGATAGTCCCGGGTGACGGTGGAGCCGTCCGGCATGACCACCTCGTCCGTGCGGACGCTGGTCTTGTTGCCGACGAACGGCGTCGCGGTCGCGGTGACCCGCCACTGCTCGGCGGTGTCCTTGATGCCCATTGCGTACCTCCAAAAACGAAAACCGGGGTGAGGGCCGCGCCTCGACGGCGCGGACCCTCACCCCGGCAACCGTATAGGTCAGCCCTGCTTGCGCAGCACGGCCGCCTTCACCAGGCCGGCGAAGAGCGGGTGCGGGCGGGTCGGGCGGGAGCGCAGCTCCGGGTGCGCCTGGGTGGCGACCAGGTAGGGGTGCACCTCGCGGGGGTACTCGACGTACTCGACGAGCTTGTTGTCCGGGGAGGTGCCGGAGAAGACCAGACCGGCCTTCTTCTCCAGCTCCGCGCGGTAGGAGTTGTTCACCTCGTAGCGGTGACGGTGGCGCTCCTCGACGTACGGCTCGTTGTCGTAGACCTCGCGGACGATGGAGCCCTCGGCGAGCTTGGCCGGGTACATGCCCAGCCGCATGGTGCCGCCCATGTCGCCCTCACCGGCGACGATGTCCATCTGCTCGGCCATGGTGGAGATGACCGGGTTGGCGGTGGCCGGGTCGAACTCGGTGGAGTTGGCGCCCTCGATGCCGGCGAGGTTGCGCGCGGCCTCGATGACCACGCACTGCAGGCCCAGGCACAGGCCGAGCAGCGGGACCTTGTTCTCGCGGGCGTAGGTGATCGCGCCGACCTTGCCGTTGACACCGCGGTCGCCGAAGCCGCCGGGGACGCAGATCGCGTCGACGTCGCCGAGCTGCTGCTGGGCGCCGGCCGGGGTCTTGCAGTCGTCGGAGGCGACCCACTTGACCTTGACCTTGGCGCGGTTGGCGAAGCCACCGGCGCGGATGGCCTCGGTGACCGAGAGGTAGGCGTCGGGCAGGTCGATGTACTTGCCGACGAGCGCGACGGTGACCTCGTGGTCGGGGTTGTGGACGCGGTCCAGCAGGTCCTCCCACTGGGTCCAGTTCACGTCGCGGAACGGCAGGTCGAGCTTGCGCACGACGTAGGCGTCCAGGCCCTCGGTGTGCAGGACCTTGGGGATGTCGTAGATCGACGGGGCGTCGATCGCGGCGACCACGGCGGCCTCGTCGACGTCGCACATCAGCGAGATCTTGCGCTTGATGGCGGCCGGCACCTCGCGGTCGGCGCGCAGCACGATGGCGTCCGGCTGGATGCCGATGTTGCGCAGCGCGGCCACCGAGTGCTGGGTCGGCTTGGTCTTCAGCTCGCCGGAGGGGCCGATGTAGGGCAGCAGCGAGATGTGCACGACGAAGACGTTGTCGCGGCCGACCTCGTGGCGGACCTGGCGGACGGTCTCCAGGAACGGCAGCGACTCGATGTCGCCGACGGTGCCGCCGACCTCGGTGATCACGACGTCGACGTCGTCGGTCGCCATGCGCCGGATGCGGTGCTTGATCTCGTTGGTGATGTGCGGGATGACCTGCACGGTGTCGCCCAGGTACTCGCCGCGCCGCTCCTTGGCGATCACGGAGGAGTAGACCTGGCCGGTGGTGACGTTCGCGGACCCGTCGAGGTCGACGTCCAGGAAGCGCTCGTAGTGGCCGATGTCCAGGTCGGTCTCGGCACCGTCGTTGGTGACGAACACCTCACCGTGCTGAAAGGGGTTCATCGTGCCGGGGTCGACGTTGAGGTAGGGGTCGAGCTTCTGCATCGTGACCCGCAGACCCCGCGCCTTGAGCAGCGCGCCCAGGCTGGAGGCCGTCAGACCCTTGCCCAGCGAGGAGGCGACACCCCCCGTGACGAAGAGGTGCTTGGTCGTCGTGGGCTTAGCGGCAATGGCCAAAGGGGGGCTCCCGTGGTCGCGAGGTGAGGTGCGTACCGGCGATCACCCCGTGTTTTCGGGGGTGCCGTCGCTGCGGTTGGGGGGTCTTGCGCCCACCGGTCCACGGGGTACCAGGGTATCAGCGACCCGGCCCGGCCGCGTCCGGCGACGCGTCGCACCGCCCTCCCGGGACCCGCTCTCGCGCTGTGTGGCGGGTGGGTCACAGGCTGCTCCACGACCGCTTCCCAGGCCACCCATTCGGCTCAGATTCGTATCCCGACCGTCGCGCGTCGCACCAACTCCGCGTCGTATCCTGCACGGACACATGCAGCGAGCCGGCCGGCACGGCACCATCCCTGCCCCTCCCCGGAACAAGAGCTCGTCAAAGATCGCTTGACCGCAAGAGGACCCCACGGGGTCACGTGGCCGTTCGACTGGAGATGACGTGGCCGGGCGTATCGAGGATTACGCACTCATCGGCGATATGCAGACCGCCGCCCTTGTCTGCCGGGACGGCACGGCCGACTGGCTGTGCCTCCCCCGCTTTGATTCCCATGCCGCGTTCGCCGGTCTGCTCGGCACGGAGGAACACGGCTTCTGGCGGGTCGGTCCCGCGCACCCCTCGGGGGCGGCGCCCCCGAGGGCCGACCGCCGCCGGTACCGGGGGGATTCCCTTGTGCTCGAATCCGAGTGGGACACCCCGCGCGGCACGGTCCGGGTGATCGACTTCATGCCCCCGCGCGACGGCGCGCCCCAGCTGATCCGGATCGTGGAGGGCGTCAGCGGCCGGGTGCAGATGCGCTCGGCCCTGCGGATGCGCTTCTCCTACGGGCGGGTCGTGCCCTGGGTGCACAAGGTCGGCGACCGCACGGTGGCCGTGGCCGGCCCGGACTCGGTGTGGCTGGACACCACCGCCGACACCTTCGGCAAGGACCTCACCACCTACTCCGACTTCACCGTCTCGCCCGGCGACCGGGTCGCCTTCACCATCAGCTGGCAGCCCTCCCACGGCCAGCCGCCGGCCCTGCCCGACCCGGAGGGCTCGCTGGAGGCCACGGAGGACTTCTGGCGGGAATGGGTCGAGCACTGCACGTACCACGGCCCCTACCGGGACGCCGTCGTCCGCTCGCTGATCACGCTCAAGGCGCTCACCTACGCGCCGACGGGCGGCATCGTCGCGGCCCCCACCACCTCGCTGCCCGAGGACATCGGCGGCTCCCGGAACTGGGACTACCGCTTCACCTGGCTGCGGGACGCGGCCATCACCCTCTCCTCCCTGCTGCGCACCGGCTACCGCGAGGAGGCCCGCGCCTGGCGCGAGTGGCTGCTGCGCGCGGTGGCGGGCGACCCGGAGAACCTCCAGATCATGTACGGCATCGCCGGCGAGCGCGAGCTCGGCGAGGCGGAGCTGCCGTGGCTGCCCGGCTATGAGAACTCCTCGCCCGTGCGCATCGGCAACGGCGCCGCGGACCAGCTCCAGCTGGACGTCTACGGCGAGGTCACCGAGGCGCTGCACCTCGCCCATATGACGGGCCTGGCCCGCAACGACTACGCGAGCCTGCTCCAGCTGCGGCTCATCGGCTATCTGGAGAACCACTGGAACGAGCCGGACGAGGGCATCTGGGAGGTGCGCGGCCCGCGCCGCCACTTCGTGCACTCCAAGGTCATGGCCTGGGTGGCGGTCGACCGCACCATCAAGCTGATCGAGTCCGGCGATGTGGACGGGCCGCTGGAGCGGTGGCGCGAGCTGCGCGACGACATCCACCGGGACGTGTGCGAGAAGGGTTACGACAAGGAGCGCAACACCTTCACCCAGTCCTACGGCTCCCGGGAGCTGGACGCCTCGCTGCTGCTGATCCCGCAGATGGGCTTCCTGCCGCCCGACGACAAGCGCGTCATCGGCACGATCGAGGCGATCCAGCGCGAGCTGTCGACGCCGGACGGCTTCGTCCTGCGCTATCCGACGGCCGGCGAGGACGCGGGCGTGGACGGCCTGGAGGGCGACGAGGGGGCGTTCCTGGCGTGCTCGTTCTGGCTGGCCGACGACCTGGCGATGATCGGCCGGGTCGACGAGGCACGGCAGCTGTTCGAGAAGCTGCTGGGCCTGCGCAACGACCTGGGCCTGCTGGCGGAGGAGTGGGACCCGCGCCTCCAGCGCCAGGTGGGGAACTTCCCCCAGGCGTTCAGCCACGTTCCGCTGATCGACACGGCGCTGCGGCTGACGGCGTCGAGCGCGTTCGGCGGCTAGGGGGCCATGCGCCGGGCGGCTGGTTCTTGCGGCCCGTCCGGCGATCCGAGGGCGGGGGCCCGGGGCGGAGCCCCGAGGGGGTGACGGGCACACACGCGCACACCGACCCCCGTTCGGGTAAGGAACCGCGACCGCCGGGGTAGCGTCCAGCCCATGGAAGAACCCCGAGGGACGATCACCGTCGCCAGGGCATTGGAGCTCCCCGCCCTGCGCCGGGGGCTCCCCCAGGTCGTCGCCGCCGGCGACCGCCTGCACCGCCCGGTGCGCTGGGTGCACGCGGGCGAGGCGCCGAACATCGCCGCCCTCCTCAAGGGCGGCGAGCTGCTGCTGACCACCGGGCTGGGTGTGGGCACCCGCCCGGCCGAGCAGCGCGCCTTCGTCCGGGGGCTCGCGGAGCGGGACATCGCGGCGCTGGTGGTCGAGCTGGGGTCACGGTTCGCGACGCTGCCGGCCGCGGTGGTGGACACGGCGCGCTCGTACGGGCTGCCGCTGATCCAGCTGCACCGGGAGGTGCCGTTCGTCGCGGTGACCGAGGAGATCCACACCGAGCTCGTCAACGAGCACTACGCCCTGCTGCGACGCGCCGAGGAGGTGCACCGGCAGTGCACGGAGCTGCTGCTGGGCGGTGGCGGGGTGGCGGAGGTGCTGGGACTGTTCGCGGAGTTCGCCGGCAACCCCGTCTTCCTGGAGACGCCGGAGGGCCGGCTGCTGTACGCGGCCGGGCCCACGGGGCAGCCGGGCGCGGCGGATCCGCTCCAGGTGTGGGACGGGTTGCGGGACGCGGGTCTCGCCGGGACCCTGACCACCGACATCCCGGGCCGTGGCCCGGGGTCGGGGGCGGTACGGGCGCGGCTGACGGTGCTGCCGGTGAACGCGCCGTTGGCGCCGGTGCACCGGATCGCGGCGGACCGCGCGGCCGGGCTGTTGGCGGTCGTGCTGCTCCAGGCCCGTCAGGAGGAGGAGCTGGCGGCGCGCGGTCGCGGCGACTTCCTCGCCGACCTCGCCGAGGAGCGCGTCGAGGCGGCGGACGCCCCGGCGCAGGCCCGTGTGCTGGGGTTCCGTCCGGGTCCCGGCCCGCTGCTGCCGATGGTGATGCGGCCGGCCACCGGGCTTGCCCCGGCGGCGGGTTGGGCCGAGCTGACGTGCGCGGTGCGGGAGGAGCTGGCGGCGGTCGGGGTGCCGGTGCTGCTGGGCATACGGCTGTCGGAGGGGCGGATACCGCTGCTGGTCGGGTTGCGGGACGCCGCCGAGCGGCCGGCGGTCGCCGAGCGGGTGGCCGCGGCGCTGCGGGCCGGGGCGGAGCGGGTGGGCGGACGGCCGCCGGTGGTGGTGGCGGGCGCGGCGACGCCGTGGGCGACGGTGGGGGCGGGGCTGCGCCACGCGGCGGAGGCGGCGGCCGCGGCACAGGGGCTGCCGGACCGGCCCTGGCACGATGTGCGGCGGCTGGACGTGGACGTCCTGCTGTGGCGGCTGCGCTCCCAGGGGGATCTGGCGGCGTTCGTCGACCGGGTGATCGGCCCGCTCCTCGCCCACGACGAGGCGTCCCGCCAGGTGCTGCTGCCGACGCTGGAGTCCTACCTCACCCACGCGGGCCGCAAGGCGGAGACGGCCCGCGACCTCCACCTCAACCGCCAGACCCTCTACGACCGCCTGGCCCGCATCTCCCGCCTCCTGGACAGGGACCTGGACGACCCGGAGACGGTGCTGTCCCTGGGCTTGGCGCTCCGAGCCAGGAGGCATGTGGGGTGAGGGGCCCCCTCCGGGGCAGGTCCGGTCCGGACCTGCCGGCCCCCGTCGGCGGGGCGCCGTCGGCGACCCGTCAGCGGCCCCCGGCCAACTCGTCGTACACGCTCAGCACATGAGCGACCGTCTCGTCCTCGGAAGGCCACGTCGCCGCCTGGGCGCGCCCCGCTGCCGTGAGTTCGGCGCGGCGTGCGGGATCGGCGAGGAGGCGGGTGACCGCCGAGGCCAGAGCGGCGGCGTCTCCGTACGGGACGAGTTCGGCGGCGTCGCCGACCAGGTCCGGTACGCCGCCGACCGCCGTCGCGACCAGCGGCACACCCGCGTGCAGCGCCTCCTGGGCGAGGAGCGACCGGGCCTCCCAGCGGCTGGAGAGGATCGCGACATCGGCCGTCGCCAGCAGCTCCGGTACGTCGTCGCGGCGGCCCACCAGGCGCACCGGCAGCCCTTCGGCCTCGATCCGGCGCTGCAGCTCCGGCCGTTCCCGGCCCTCTCCGGCGATGATCAGCAGCGGTTCCGGGTCCAGCTCGCGCCAGTCCCGCGCCGCGTCCAGCAGCGGGCCGTGCCCCTGGTCGGGCTCCAGGCGGCCGACGGTGACCAGCAAGGGCCTGGCGATCGCGCCGAGTTCGGCGCGGACCTTGTGCCGCCGCAGGTCCTCGTCGTCGGGTGCCGAGCGCGGGGCGGGCACCGCGACGGGCGCCAGCCGGGCGTCGCGCGCGCCACGCTGGCGCGCCCGGTCCACGAGTTCGGAGGTCACGCCGAGCACCACGGCCGCCGCCCGCGCCGCCCGCCGCTCCATCAGCCGTACGAACCGGGCCCGCGCGCCCACCGCGCGCACCCTCGTGTGCCAGGTGACCACCAGCGGCGTGCGCCGCCCCCGCAGGGCCAGCGCCGCCAGCACCCCGGACCGCAGGCCGTGCGCGTGCACGACGTCGGCGCCCGCGCTGACGGCCCGGATCCCGGCGACGGCCAGCGCGTCCGTGGACGTCCGCAGCGGCGTGAACGTGGCCCCCGCGCCCGCGAAACCGTACCCTTCGCCGGTCTCCCGCGGCGCGCACACCGTCACCCGCAGCCCCCGGGCCACGAGACCGGCCGCCAGTGACCGCACATGCGCTCCGCTGCCCGCGCCGCCGCTGCCGAGCACGTGCACGGCGTGCAGGGGCGGGCGCCCGTGCGGCGGTACGGGTGTGCTGCTCACGCGGGTGGAGCTCCTGTTTCGGCGTAGGGCGGGGAGAGGAAGCGGGGCGGCGACGCGCCCAGGATGCCAGCCTCCGCCGACATCCCGGCACCACCGTCTCGCGGGTTGCCCGCCTTACCTCGCCCACGCATCCGCGGATTCACTCACATAGGTGATTCTTGGCGTCCATCGCCGCGGCGACGGCGGCCAGCACGGTGGCATGCAGCACGAGCCCCGCCCGGCCGTTGGCCGCCACGACGGCGAGGCCGAGCCCCGCGCCGAGGGCGTGCGCGCCCGCGTCCCCGAGCATGGTGCGCTCGCCGAGGTCGTCGGCGAGGAGGACCGCCGCGGCGCCCACGGGCGCGGCGGACACACGGCTCCCGGCACCACCGCGCAGCAGCCCGCCCGCACCCAGCGCGAGCACCGCGCCGACGGCCCGTCCGGGCCGGACGTCCAGGAGGTTGACGAGGTGCGCGGAGCCGGCGACAACGGTGCCGGCGAGCAGCTTGTCGAGGGGCCGTTCCTTCAACAGCGCCCCGCCGGCGAGCCCGGCGGCACCAATGCCGAGGAGCTTGACCGTGCCGCTGGTCACCTCGCGGTGTCGCAGCGCGGTGAGGTGGGCGCGGAACCCCCGCCGGGGGTCGCCGGCGCCGACGACGTCGTCGTACGCCCCACAGGCCCCGGCGGCGAGCACGGCCAGCGCGGCGGCCGCCCGGTGCCGTGCGGGCAGGGCGGGCGCGGCCACGAGTGCGACCGCCGTCCCGACGGCGACGGCGGGCCCGGCACACAGCTCGACGGTCCGCCCGGCGTGGTTCTTCCGCTCCCACACGGTGGCCCCTCCGGGCCGGGCACGCCGCAACACCTCGTACGCCCCGCGCGCCGCACAGGCCCCCGCCAGGAGCCCCACACCCCGCCCGAATCCCATGTCCGCCTCCCCTACGGTCCGGCCCCGACCCTACGGGGGTCGCCGAGCGCGCGTACGAGCCGGGGCGGCGCTACGGCCGGTTCGAGGGGGGCGCAGGCGCCACGACGCCCGCGCGCAGCGCACCCCGCGGGCCGTCGATTCAGCCGCCCGCAGTCGCGCCCCGGGCCGCCGCCAGCAGTTCCTCCGCGTGGGCGCGGGCCAGGCGGGAGTCCTCCTGGCCCGCCAGCATGCGGGACAGTTCGCGTACCCGGTCCTCGCCCTCCATCGCCTTCACTCCGCTGCGGGTCACCGAGCCGTCGTGGGTCTTCTCCACGACCAGGTGCCGGTCGGCGAACGCCGCGACCTGCGGCAGGTGGGTGACCACCACGACCTGCGCCGACCGCGCCAGGCGCGCCAGGCGGCGGCCCACCTCCACCGCGGCCTTGCCGCCGACGCCGGCGTCGACCTCGTCGAAGAGGTACGTCGGCACGGGGTCGGAGCCGGCGAAGACGACCTCGACGGCGAGCATGACGCGGGAGAGCTCACCGCCGGACGCGCCCTTGGCGATGGGGCGCGGCTGGGCGCCGGGGTGCGGGGCGAGGTAGAGCTCGACGTCGTCCGCGCCGTGCGGCCCGTACGCCACGGCCCGGCCGTCGACCTCGATGCCGTTCTCGGCGTCCGCCATCTCCGTCTGCCGGATGGCGAAGGTCACCCGCGCGTGCGGCATGGCGAGCTCCGCGAGCTCGGCCGTGACCGCCCCGGCGAACCGCTCCGCCGCCTCCGTGCGCGCGTCGGTCAGCGCCTGCGCCAGCTCGCCGAGTTCGGCGCGCAGCGCGTCCCGCTCGGCCGTGAGCTCCGCGATCCGCTCGTCGTCGCCCTCCAGGGCCTCCAGGCGCGCCGCGCCGGCCTCGGCCCAGGCGAGCACGCCGGTGATGTCCTCGCCGTACTTACGGGTCAGATGCGTCAGGGCCGCCCGCCGCTCCTCCACGGTCGCGAGCCGCCGCGGATCGGCGTCCAGGTCGGAGGAGTAGCCGGCCAACTCCCCGGCCACGTCGGCCACCAGGATGCCGATCTCGCCGATCCGGTCGGCGAGCGCGGCCAGGGCCGGGTCGTGGGAGCGTACGGCCTCCACCGCCCGCTGCGCGGCCGCCACCAGCGTGGCGGCGTCGATGCCCTCGGGGTCCTCGGGGTCGCCGGCGAGGGCCGCGTGCGCGGCGGACGCGGCGGAGGCGAGTGCCTCGGCGTGACCCAGCCGCGACGCCTCGGCGGCGAGTTCGACGTCCTCGCCCGGCAGCGGCTCGACGGCCGCCACCTCCTCCAGGCCGAAGCGCAGCAGGTCCGCCTCCTGCGCGCGCTCCCGGGCCCGGGTGGTCAGGTCGGTCAGCTCGGCGGCGACGGCCCGCAGCCGGCGGTAGGCACCGGCGTACTTGGCGAGCGGCACGGACACCGCGTCGCCCGCGTAGCGGTCGAGCGCCTGCCGCTGCCGGGCCGGCCGCAGCAGCCCCTGCTGGTCGGTCTGGCCGTGGACGGCCACGAGGTCGTCGGCCAGCTCACCGAGCAGTCCCACCGGCACGCTCCGGCCGCCCACGTGGGCGCGGGAGCGCCCCTCGGCGGACAGGGTGCGGCTGATGAGCAGGGTGCCGTCGTCGAGCTCGGCGCCCGCCTCCTCGGCCCGGACGGCCACGGGCGAGCGGGGGTCGACGACGATCCTCCCCTCGACGACCGCCGACTTCGCCCCGATCCGCACCAGCGCGGGGTCGGCCCGCCCGCCGAGCAGCAGACCGAGGCTGGTGACGACCATGGTCTTGCCCGCGCCGGTCTCCCCCGTCACCGCGGTGAAACCGGGCGACAGCTCGACCACCGCGTCATCAATGACGCCCAAGGACCGGATCCGCATCTCCTCCAACACGGATACGACCATACGAGGTTCCGGGGCCCCCTCGCGACGGCCACCCCCACCGACCGCCCTGGGGACAACCCCACCACCGGCCCGGGTGATCACTCCATGGCCCCGGATTCCCCGACGGACCAGGCTTGACCTGTCAGTCCGCACCGCACACATCATGAGGTCCGCATGACCGTTCACCCCCGCACTCCCCGCGCCGCCGCGCTGCTCCTCACCGCGGCGATCGCCCTGACCACCGCCGTCGGCACCGGGAGCGCGGTGGCCCACGGCCCGCGCCCGGCGACGCTCGACGGCACCTGGCGCATGGACGGTTACGGCACGGTCGTCACCTTCGAGGACGGGGGCCGCAAGCTGCGGACGTACGAGACCACCGGCGTCAGCTGCCTGCCCGGCGCCGTGACCGCCGCCCGCCCGGACGCGACGGGCCCCTTCCGGCAGGAGGGCGAGCCGGCGGTCACCGTGAAGCCTGCCGGGCGCGACCGGGCGGAGTGGAGCTTCGCGGACAACGTGGGCCATCGCACACTGCGTCGGATCGCCGCCCTGCCCGCGAACTGCCGCACGGACGTCCCCGCCCCGGCCCCGGGCACGAAGGCCGACCCCCGGGACGTCTTCGACACCTACTGGCGGACCTACGCCGAGAACTACCCGTTCTTCGCGGCGCGGCACATCGACTGGAACGCCGTACGGGACCGCTACCGCCCCCGTGTCACGGCGAAGACCAGCCGCGAGGAGCTGTTCTCCATCATGTCGGAGATGGTCCGGCCGCTGCACGACGGACATACCGGACTGGTCGATATGACGCACCCCGACGAGTACTTCTCCGGGATCCGCGAGGACACCGTCCTCCCCGACGAGAAGGGCCGGGCCCGTATCGACGCGGCGGTCGCCGAGAGCGCCCATGGCGCCCACGAGGCATCCTGGGGACAGGGGAAGCAGATCGGCTTCTCCGAGCTCCCCGGCCGGATCGGCTTCGTCCGCGTCTCCCTGTTCGGGAACTACGGCGAGGGCGACGGCTACGAGGCGGACAAGGCCCTGCTGAACAAGGCCCTCGACCAGATCTTCACCGCCGCCCGGACGAGCGGCCCGCAGGCCCTGCGCGGCCTCGTCCTGGATCTGCGGCTCAACGGCGGCGGCTCCGACCGGCTCGCCCTGGACGTGGCCGAGCGGCTGACCGACCGGCCGTACACGGCCTATCTCAAGCACGCCCGGAACGACGCCCGCGATCCCCGGAAGTTCACCCCCGCCGAGCCGGTCGAGGTCCGCCCGCACCGCGGCCCGGTCTACACCGGTCCGCTCACCGTCCTGACCGGCCGACTCACCATGAGCGCGGGCGAGACCCTCACCCAGGCCCTGCTGGGCCGTGGCCCCGAGCCCGTCCTCATCGGCGAGAACACCCAGGGGCTGTTCTCGGACCGGCTCATGCGCACCTTGCCGAACGGCTGGAAGTTCTGGCTCCCGAACGAGGAGTTCCTGAGCGCGAAGGATCACCGGACCACGTACGACGGCGCCGGCATCGCCCCGGACGTCCGTACGCCCGTCTTCACGGAGGAGGAGCTCGCCGGCCACCGGGACTCCGCCCTGGCCGAGGCCCGGAAGCGGCTGGCGACGGCGCGCCGCTGAGCGGCCTTGTCCTCGCTCTCGGGAGGGATCGATCGAGCCCGTCCCGAGAGCGAGGGCAGCATGGATCTAGTGCGGCGCGCCCCGCCATCCGGCCACCGGCAACGCGAACTTCGCCACCAGGCGGTCCGTGAACGACGCGTGGTGCAACCGCGCCAGGCGGACCGGCACCGCTCCCCGCCGTACCTCCACCCGCGCGCCCGCCGGCAGCTCCACCGTCCGGCGGCCGTCGCACCACAGCACGCCGTTCGGCGTCTGCGGCTGGACCTCGACCGCGAGCACCGAGTCCGGCGCCGTCACCAAGGGCTTGGCGAAGAGCGCGTGGGCGCTGATGGGGACCATCAGCAGCGCCTCGACCTCGGGCCAGACGACCGGGCCGCCCGCCGAGAAGGCGTACGCCGTGGAGCCGGTCGGCGTGGCGCAGACGACGCCGTCGCCGCCGAACCGGGACACCGGCCGGCCGTCGACCTCGGTGACGACCTCCAGCAGCCGCTCGCGCGCGGCCTTCTCCACCGACGCCTCGTTCAGCGCCCAGTCGGTGTGCACGATGTGCCCGTCGGTGCGCACGAGCACATCGAGGGTCATCCGCTCCTCGACCTCGTAGGCGCGGGTCACGACGCGGTCGACGACCTTGTCGAGGTCGTCCCGCTCGGCCTCGGCGAGGAAGCCGACCCGGCCGAGGTTGACGCCGAGCATCGGCACGCCCGACCGCCGCGCGAACTCCGCGCCGCGCAGCAGGGTGCCGTCGCCGCCGAGCACGATGAGCAGCTCACAGCCCTCCAGCACATCGGGCCGGTCCGGGCCGGCCTCGACGAGCTCCGCCGAGGCGGGCAGCGGCAGGTCCGCGGCCTCCTCGGCGAGCACCCGCACGCCGATGCCGCAGCGCAGCAGCCCCTGGACGACGAGTTCGGCGCTGCGGATGGCGGCCGGCCGCCCGGTGTGGGCGAGCAGGAAGACCCGGCGGCCCCCCGCCGCCTCCGGCCCGCACACGGCCTGAGCCCGCGCCGAAACTGATGTTGCTTCTGATGCCGATGATGCTTCTGAAGTGGTCAACGAGGCCCCTCCGCCACTGCACGGTCAACGTCCGCCGGGTCCAGTTCGGGCGCCCCGGCGCGCAGCCACAGAAAGTACTCGACGTTGCCCGAGGGGCCCGGCAGCGGGCTCGCGGTCACCCCGAGCACGCCGAGCCCCAGCTCGGCCGCGCGGGCCGCGACCATCCGGACCGCCTCGGCCCGCAGCTGCGTGCTGCGCACCACGCCGCCGCTGCCGAGCCGCTCCTTGCCCACCTCGAACTGCGGCTTGACCATGAGCACCAGGTCGGCGTCGGGCGCGGCGCACCGCACCAGCGCGGGCAGGACCAGGCCGAGCGGGATGAAGGAGAGGTCGCCGACGACCAGGTCGACCGGCCGGTCGTCGATCTGGTCGAGCGTCAACTCGCGGACGTTCGTACGGTCCTTCACGGTGACCCGGTCGTCGCTCTGCAGCGACCAGGCGAGCTGGCCGTAGCCGACGTCGACGGCCACGACGTGGGCCGCGCCCGCGCGCAGCAGCACATCGGTGAAGCCGCCCGTGGAGGCGCCGGCGTCGAGCGCGCGGCGGCCCTCGACCTTCAGGCCCTTGGGGACGAACGCCTGGAAGGCGCCGGCCAGCTTGTGGCCGCCGCGGGAGACGTAGTCGGGGTCGTCGTCGTCCTGGGTGACGACGACGGCGGCGCTGAGCTCCACCTGCGTGGCGGCCTTGGTCGCGAGCGTCCCGCCGACGGTCACCCGGCCCGCCGCGATCAGCTGGCTCGCGTGCTCGCGGGAGCGGGCGAGTTTACGGCGCACGAGCTCGGCGTCGAGTCGGCTGCGTCGCGGGCGGGTCACTGCCACGGGTGGTTCAGCTCCTGTTGTCGTACGAGGCGGGGGATCCCGAGGGCGCGGGTGCCCCGGACGGGCCGGGGCCGCGGTCGAGCGCGGTCAGCGCGTCGCGCAGGCCCTGGTGTACATCCTCGTACACCTCCAGGTGACCACTCGCGGCGAGGTGGTCGGCGTCGGCCAGCCGGGCGAGCCGCGCGTCCACGGCGGGCTCGCCGGTGGGGGTGCGGTCGACGCCCAGCGGCAGGGGGCCCGCCTCGGGGCCGTCCGCCGCCGCGGGCCGCTCCGCCGGTCCGTCCGCCACGCCGCTCATCGCATCGCTCATGGCTCCGACGCTACCCCGGAACCGTGTCTGTGCGGCGTACGCGACCGGCTGAGGTAGCGTCCTACCGATGGCGACGATCGAGGAGTGCCGCAGCGCACTCGACCGGCTGGCGGAGAGCCTCGCGGGGGCGGGCGGCGACCTCCGCGACGCCGCCGCGCCCGACCGCTCGCTCAGCTGCCACATCTCCGACCTGGACGTGACCTTCACGGGCCACCTCGCGGGCGGCCACATCCAGGACGTGGAGACCGTCCCGGGCACGCCCGAGCGGCGGGCGGAGATCGCCCTGACGATGTCGGGCGACGACCTGGTGGCCCTGGTGGACGGCCGGCTGAACTTCGCGAGGGCGTGGGCCGGCGGCCGGGTCAGGGTGCAGGCGTCGCTGCGGGACGTCCTGCGGCTGCGCTCCCTGCTGTAGCGGCGCCTGCTGTAGCGGCGCCCGCACGGCGGCGCCGGGCCGCCGGTACGACCAGGGGCGTGCCCGTCTCGGGGTCCTCGATGACCTGACACCGCAGCCCGAACACCTCCTCGACGAGCTCGGCGGTGACGATCTCCCCGGGCGCGCCCTGGGCCACGATCCGCCCGTCGCGCATGGCGATCAGGTGGGTGGCGTAGCGGGCGGCGTGGTTGAGGTCGTGGAGCACGGCGACGAGCGTGCGGCCCTGGGTCTCGTGCAGTTCGGCGCACAGGTCGAGGACGTCGATCTGGTGCTGGATGTCGAGGTACGTGGTCGGCTCGTCCAGGAGCAGCAGCGGGGTCTGCTGGGCGAGGGCCATGGCGATCCACACGCGCTGGCGCTGCCCGCCGGACAGCTCGTCGACATGGCGGTCGGCGAGCGTCTCGACGCCGGTGGCCGTCATCGACTCCACGGTGATCCGCTCGTCCTCGCCCGACCACTGGCGCAGCAGGCCCTGGTGCGGGTAGCGGCCGCGGGCGACGAGGTCGGCGACGGTGATGCCGTCGGGCGCGATGGAGGACTGCGGGAGGAGGCCGAGGGTGCGGGCCACCTTCTTGGCCGGGTAGCCGTCGATGGCGGCGCCGTCGAGGAGCACGGACCCGGCGGCCGGCTTGAGCATCCGCGCGAGGGCGCGCAGCAGGGTGGACTTGCCGCAGGCGTTGGGGCCGATGATCACCGTGAAGGAGTTGTCCGGCACGGCGACCGAGAGGTCCTCGGCGATGACCCGCCGGTCGTAGGCGAGGGTGACGGATTCGGCCGTCAGTCGGCTCACGGTGTGCTCTCCTTGCTCGGTGTCGCGGCCCGTGGGGCGCTCGGTGTTCCGGCCCGTGGGACGCTCGATGTCGCGGTCCGGCCCGCTCGTACGCCGCCCGCTCATATCCGTCCCGCCCTGCGCTCGGTGAACAGCAGCCACAGCAGATAGCAGCCGCCGAGCATGCCGGTCAGCGCTCCCACGGGCAGCTGGTCGGCCCCGAAGAGCCGTTGCGAGGCCCAGTCCGCGCCGATCAGCAGGACCGCGCCCGTGCAGGCCGCGGCGAGCAGGTTGGGGCCGGCCGCCCGGGTCAGCCGCCGGGCGACCTGGGGCGCCGCGAGGGCGACGAAAGAGACGGGCCCGGCGGCGGCCGTCGCGGCGGCGGTCAGCAGCACGGCGGAGCCCATCACCACGAGCCGTACGCGCTCGGCCCGTACGCCCAGCGCGTACGCCGCGTCGTCGCCCATCTCCAGCATCCGCAGGGCCCGGCCGTGGCCGAGGACGAGGGGGAAAAGCACGGCGGCCACGCACAGCAGCGGCCGGATCTGGTCCCAGTCGCGGCCGTTGAGGGAGCCGACCATCCAGACCATGGACCGGGTCGCGTCGACCAGGTCGGCCTTGGTCATGAGGTAGTCGCGGACCCCGGTGAGCACGGCGGCCGCGCCGATCCCGACGAGGACCAGGCGGTAGCCGTGGATGCCCTTCTTCCACGCCAGCAGGTAGACGGCGAGGCCGGTGAGCACTCCCCCGGCGACCGCGCCGCCCGCGACGGCGAACGGCGAGCCGTGGAAGAGCACGATGACGACGAGCGCCCCGGCCGCCGAGCCCTGACCGAAACCGATGACGTCCGGGCTGCCCAGCGGATTGCGGGAGACGGATTGGAAGACCGCCCCGGCGAGCCCGAGGCACGCGCCGACGAGCAGGCCCACGGCCACCCGCGGCAGCCGCAGGTCCCGGACGATGAACTCCTGCGCGGGCGTGCCGCCGCCGGTGAGGGTCCGGATGACGTCGGCGGGCGGGACGGGGAAGTCGCCGGTGCCGATGAGCGCGACGGACGCGGCCGCCGCGGCCACCAGGAGCAGCGCGACGACGAGCGCCGTCCGGGGATCCACGCGGACGGAGAGCCCGCCGCGCGTGCGGATCGTTCGTGTCGTCCGTGGCGTTTTTCCGGTCGTGGTCACTGCTGGGCCATCCTCCGGCGGCGTACGAGGTGGATGAAGACGGGCCCGCCGATGAACGCGGTGACGATGCCCACCTGAAGCTCTCCGGGCCGGGTGACGACCCGTCCGATCACATCGGCGCCCAGCAGCAGCACCGGCGACAGGACCGCCGCGTACGGCAGGATCCAGCGCAGGTCGGGGCCGGTGAAGGCGCGGACGAGGTGCGGCACGATCAGGCCGACGAAGACGATCGGCCCGCAGGCGGCGGTCGCGGCGCCGCACAGCAGCGTCACGGCCGCCATGGCCAGCACGCGGGTCCGGGCCGGACTGGCGCCGAGCGCGCGGGCGGTGTCGTCGCCGAGGGCCACGGCGTTCAGCGGCCGGGCCAGGGCGAGGGCCAGCGCCACGCCGACCGCGATGAACGGCGCGATCTGCCGTACGACGTCCATGTTCGCGGAGGCGAGCGAGCCGACCGTCCAGAAGCGCATCCGGTCGAGCGCGGCGGAGTCCATGAGCTGGATGGAGTAAACGTAGCCGTAGAGCGCGTACGTCACCGCCGTGCCCGCGAGCGCCAGGCGCACCGGTGTCGCGGCGCGGCTGCCGCCGAGCGCGTGGACGACCACGGCGACGACGGCGGCACCGGCGAAGGCGAACCACACATACCCGTGGACCGAGCTGACGCCCAGGAAGCTGATGGCGGTGACGACGGCGGCCGCGGCCCCGGCGTTGACGCCGAGCAGGCCCGGTTCGGCCAGCGGGTTGCGGGTGAGCGCCTGCATCACCGCGCCGGCCAGACCGAGCGCGGCGCCGGCGAGCAGGCCCAGGATCGTCCGGGGCAGGCGTACCTCCCTTACGACGACGCCGACATCGGTGCGCGTGGCGTCGAACAGCCCGTGCCAGACCTGGGCCGGCGAAATCGGTTTGGCGCCGACGGCGATGCTCGCGACCGCGACCAGCAGCAGCACGCCCACCGCGACGAACAGGCCCGCGGCGCGTGCCGCGTTCCGGCCGCGGGACGCGGAGGGCGCCGGTTTCGCGGGGCTTTGGGGGAGACTGTCGACCAACACCTGGTTAGGTTAGCCTACCCTGACATCGCCCGTTCGAGTGAGTCCCGAGAGAAGCGCACACCCCATGAGCACCCCCCGCACCGCCGGTATCTCTTCCCCGTCCCGCCGTGGCCTCCTGACGGCGGGGGGCGCCCTCGGCATCGGCGCCCTCCTCACGGCTTGCGGGGGCGGCGGCTCGTCGAAGGGCGAATCGGGCGCAGACAGCGGCTCCGGCCCCTGGACCTTCGAGGACGACCGCGGCCAGGCGGTGAAGGCGGGCAAGACCCCGAAGAAGGTCGTCGCCTTCACCGGCACCGCCGCCGCCCTCCACGACTTCGGCTTCGAGTGCGCGGGCGTCTTCGGCCCCACCACCCTCAAGGACGGCAAGCCCGACCCCCAGGCCGGCGACCTCGACGTCGAGAAGGTGACGGTCCTCGGCAACGCCTGGGGCGAGTTCAACGTCGAGAAGTACGCGGCGATGAGCCCCGAGCTGCTCGTCACCAACATGATCCAGGGTCAGGAACTCTGGTATGTGCCGGACGACAGCAAGAAGAAGATCCTCGGCCTCGCCCCCAGCATCGGCATCACCGTCTCCAAGGTGCCGCTGACCCAGGTCATCGGGCGCTACGCCGAACTCGCCGCGTCCCTCGGCGCCGATCTCCGGGCGAAGAAGGTCGCCGACGCCAAGGCCCGCTTCGAGAAGGCGTCCGAGACCCTCCGCGGGGCGGCCCGCGCCAACAAGGGCCTCAAGGTCCTCGCCGCGTCCGGCTCCGCCGACCTGCTCTACGTCTCCGACCCGGCCGTCTACGCCGACCTCACCTACTTCAAGCAGCTGGGCGTCGAACTCGTCGTCCCCGACAAGGTCACCGGCGGCTTCTTCGAGAGCCTCAGCTGGGAGAACGCCGGCAAGTACGCCGCCGACCTGATCCTCCTCGACAACCGCACCGCCGCCCTCCAGCCGAAGGACCTCGCGGCCAAGCCGACGTGGTCCGGACTCCCCGCCGTCAAGGCCGGCCAGGTCACCCCCTGGCTCAGCGAGCCCCGCTACTCCTACGCCGGGTGCGCGCCGCTCGTCGAGAGCCTGGCCGCGGCGGTCGAGAAGGCGAAGAAGACCGGCTGACGCCGTTCGTCCCGACCGCCCGCAGCCGCCGCCCGAGAGGAAACCATGACCGCCCAGCCCGCCACGCCCTACCTCTTCTTCGACCTGCGCGTCCTGCGCACGGAGCGGATCAGCCCCGCCATGGTGCGCGTCACCTTCGGCGGTGAGCGGCTGTCCACCCTCGTGGGCGGCGGCCGCGACCAGCGCTTCAAGCTGTTCCTGCCGCAGCCCGGCCAGGACGTGCCGGTCCTGCCGGAGAGCCTCGACGAGAACTGGTTCACGGAGTGGCGGGCCCAGGACCCGGCCGTACGGGCCATCATGCGGACGTACACCGTGCGGGCGATGCGCTACGACCCCGACGAGCTGGACGTCGACTTCGCCGTGCACGGCGACGCGAACGGGCACGGCGGCCCGGCCACGAACTGGGCCCAGGCGGCGCGGCCCGGCGACCGCGTCACCATCCTCGGCCCCGTCGTCGAGGACAACGGCGGCGTCGACTTCCAGCCGCCGGCCGGGACGGACTGGGTCCTGATCACCGCCGACGAGACCGCGCTCCCGGCCGTCGCCGGCATCCTCGCCTGGCTGCCGGCCGGTATGCCCGCGAAGGTCTGGATCGAGGTCCCGCACGCGGACGACATCCAGGACCTGCCGACCGGGGCGGACGCCGAGATCACATGGCTGGTACGCGGTGCCGGGGCGTCGGTGCTCGACGCCGTACGGGCGGCGGAGTTCCCCGCGGGGGTCCCGTACGCGTGGATAGCGGGCGAGTCGGGGACGGTGCGGGGAGTGCGGCGCCATGTGGTGGGTGAGCGCGGGATCGACCGGCGAGCGGTGACATTCACGGGCTACTGGCGCCGGGGCGCGTCGGAGGAGGACTTGCTGGCGGAGCTGGCGTAAGCAAGGGGCACCAACACCGCAAGCCGCCGGCGGCGGCAAAGCGGCAGGCGAGAGGGCACCGATGCGGCCAAGCTCAACGGGTGGGCGGGAGGGTATGGCCCGCCGCGACAGCGGCGGGCACCCTACGGCGACTCAGCCAAGGCCAAAGCCCAGTCGCGGCGGGCACGCCGACGGCGGGTCAGCCGACGTCAAAACCCCAGCCGCGCCAGCGCCTTGACCGCATCGGAGTCACACACACCCGACCCCGCCGAAGCCCAAGCCGCCCCGCACAAAGCCCTCAGTCCATCGATCGACTCGCCCTCACCCGCGAGCGTGAGCTCACCCCCGGCGACGGACGCCGTCCAACCACCACACCGGAACCCGTCCCCCTCGGACGAAACCCCCGGCTGCGGCAGGAGCAGCCCCCGCAGATCCGCGGCCACATACGTGGGCCGGTGCTCCGGCCGCGCCGCGACCAGCTGCGCGGCCGTCGTCACACCGGTCAGCACCAGCAGCGAGTCCACCCCGCCGACATGCGCGCCCTCGATGTCCGTGTCGAGCCGGTCGCCGACCACCAGCGGCCGCTCCGCGCCCGTCCGCAGCACCGTCTCGCGGTGCATCGGCGGCAGCGGCTTCCCCGCCACCTGCGGCTCGGCGCCCGTGGCTATCCGTACGACCTGGACCGCCGCACCATTGCCCGGCGCGATGCCCCGCGCGCTCGGAATCGTCAGATCCGTATTGGACGCGAACCACGGCACGCCCCGCGCCACCGCGTACGACGCCTCCGCCAGCCGCGACCACGGCATGTCCGGCCCGCCATAGCCCTGCGCCACCGCCGCCGGATCGTCGTCCGCCGAGTCCACCGGCACCAGGCCGCGCTCCTCCAGCGCGACCCGCAGCCCCTCCGCGCCGATCACCAGGACGCGGGAGCCGGAGGGAAGTTGGTCGGCGATCAGCCGCGCCACCGCCTGCGCCGAGGTGATCACGTCCGAAGGCTCCGCCGGCACGCCCAGCCGCGTCAGGTGTTCCGCGACCGTCGCCGGCGTACGGGCCGCGTTGTTGGTCACGTACGCGAGGTGCATCCCGCCCTCCCGCGCCGCGCCCAGCGACTCGACGGCGTACGCGATGGCCTCGCCGCCCGCGTAGACCACGCCGTCGAGGTCCAGCAGCGCCGTGTCGTAGGCCGTGCTCAGGGGCTGCTCGCTGCCGTCGGGCCGGGTCCGGGCGGTCTGAGTCATCGTGTAGTCGCTCCTTGTGCTGTACGTCTCTTCCCCGATCATTGCTCATTCGGCCATGCGGCATAACATTTCCTAATGAGCACTCCAGGCCGGGCAAGGAAAGCAGGGCAAGGACTTCAGCTCGCCCCCTTCCGAGGGCTGCGCTATGTCCCGGAACGGGTCGGCAGTCTCGCCGCCGTCACCTCCCCACCGTACGACGTCGTCGTACGGCCGGACGGCCTGCGCCACCTGGAGACCGCCGACCCGCACAACATCGTCCGGCTGATCCTCCCCCAGGCCGCCACCGCCACCGAGCGGCACCGCCAGGCCGCGGAGACGCTGCACCGCTGGCAGGACGAGCACATCCTCGCCCCCGACCCGGAGCCCGCGCTCTATGTCTACGAGCAGCGCGGCGGCGGCATCCTGCAGCGCGGCCTCATCGGGGCGCTGCGCCTCAGCCCCCGCGAGGAGGGCGTCGTCCTCCCTCATGAGGACGTCATGCCGCACATCGTCGAGGACCGCGCGGCCCTGATGCGCGACACCGCGGCCAACCTCGAACCGCTGCTGTTCTCCTACCGCGGCAACGGCAGCACCGACGGCGCGGCAGCCATCATCGACCGTGTCATCACCACCGAGCCGCTGCTCTCCACCACGACGGACGACGGCTACGCCCACCGCCTGTGGTCCATCACCGACCCGGCGGACCTCGACCTGATCGGCAAGGACCTCTCCCGCCAGCGGGCCCTCATCGCCGACGGTCACCACCGCTGGGCCACCTACCTGCGGCTGCGCGCCGAGCAACCGGCCCCCGGCCCCTGGGACTTCGGCCTCGTCCTCCTCGTGGACACCACCCGCTACCCCTTGCGCGTACGGGCCATCCACCGCCTTCTGAACCGCCTCCCGGTCGCCGAGGCCCTCGCCGCCGTCGCCGGCACCTTCCGTGTGCGGAGCATCGACGGTCCTCTGCCGCAGGCTCTCGACGCGCTGGCGGAGGCGTCGGCGGAGGGCGGGAACGCCTTCCTCCTCGCGGGTGACGGGCGGTTCCACCTCCTCGACCGCCCGGACCGGGCCTTCCTGGACCGGGTGGTCCCGGCCGACAGGCCCGACGCGTGGCGCTCGCTGGACGCGACGGTGCTGCACTCGGCGCTCCTGGAGCACATCTGGCACGTTCCGGACGACGCCGAGCACATCGGATACATCCATGAGACGGCCGCGGCGGTCAAGCAGGCGGAGCGGCACGGCGGCACGGCCGTGCTGATGCACCCCGTACGCGAGGACGTCGTACGGGAGCTGGCCGAGCAGGGCGTCACGATGCCCCGCAAGTCCACGTCGTTCGGCCCCAAGCCGGCGACCGGCCTGGTCCTGCGCAGCCTCGCGCTGAACTGACCTCCGGCCCGGCCCCGGATACGCGTGGAGGGCGGCACCCCGGGATCCGGGGTGCCGCCCTCCACGTTTCTCAGGCGCTCAGAGGTCAGCTCTTGTCGCCGGCCTCGTCGCCCTTGTCCTTGACCTCGTCCTTGACCTCATCGGCTTCGGCGGCCGGGGCCGTCGGCTCCTCGGCCTTGTCGGCGTCCTCGGCCTCTTCGGTCTTCTCAGCCACCTCGGTCACCTCGGTGACCTCGACGACCTCGATGACGTCGGGCATCTCGGCCGTCTCGACGACCTCGATGGTCTCCGCGACCTCGACCGTGGCGGCAGCGGCTTCCGCGGCCTCCTCGTCGTGGTCGGCCAGGGCGTCCGTGAACTCCACGCCGTCCAGCTCGGCGAGCCGGTCGGAGGCGTTCGTCTGGCCGCCCTGGTCCGCCTCGAGGGCCTTGGCGAACCACTCGCGGGCCTCGTCCTCACGGCCGACGTCGATCAGCGCGTCGGCGTAGGCGTACCGCAGTCGGGCGGTCCACGGCTGCACCGAGTTGGACGCCAGCTCGGGGCTCTGCAGCGTCACGACCGCCGCTTCGGTCTGGCCCATGTCCTTGCGGGCACCGGCGGCGACCAGGCGCATCTCGACCTGTCCGGCCTTGTCGAGCTTCGCCACCTCGGGCTCGCCGGCCATGGCCAGGGCGCGCTCCGGGCGGCCCATGCCGCGCTCGCAGTCGGCCATGACGGGCCACAGCTCGACGGAGCCGGTCATACGGCGCGCGGCACGGAACTCGGCGAGCGCCTCCGTGTACTTGCCGGTCGCGTACGCGGCGAAGCCGGCGGCCTCACGGACGGCGGCGACGCGGGAGGCGAGCCGCAGGGCGATCCGGGAGTACTCGTACGCCTGGTCGGGCTCCTCGTCCAGCAGGTTCGCGACCATGACGAGGTTGCGCGCGACCTCCTCGGCGAGACCCTTGGGCAGGCTCATGAGCTCCTGCCGGACGTCCTTGTCGATCTCCTCGCCGGTCACGTCGTCGGGGATCGGCAGACGCTTCACGGGCTCGCGGTCACCACGGTCGTCGCGACGGTCGTCACGGCGCCCGTAGCCGCCACCACCGGAACGGTCGTCACGGCCGCCGCGGTAACCGCCGCCACCCTGCCGATCGTCACGGCGCGGGCCGCCGTAGCCGCCACCGGCCGGGCGACCGCCACGGTCGTCGCGGCCCTGGTAGCCACCGGACGGGCGGCCGCCACGGTCGTCGTCACGGCGCGGAGCACGGTCGTCGCGACGGTCATCGCGGCGGAAGCCACCACGGTCGTCCTCACGGCGGGGACCGCCGTAGCCGCCGCCGGAGGGACGGCCACCGCGGTCGTCGCGACCCTGGTAGCCACCGGAGGGACGGCCGCCACGGTCGTCGTCACGGCGCGGAGCACGGTCGTCGCGACGGTCATCGCGGCGGAAGCCACCACGGTCATCGTCACGGCGCGGACCGCC
>NZ_JBVHJJ010000006.1:347515-454886 GCF_055560115.1 Streptomyces sp. NPDC023527 | reverse complement strand
ACGCCCGGTTACATTCCGAACCCGGAAGCTAAGCCTTTCAGCGCCGATGGTACTGCATGGGGGACCGTGTGGGAGAGTAGGACGCCGCCGAACAAATTTTATAGAAAGCCCCGGTGGGAACTTCGGTTCCCACCGGGGCTTTCTGCATTTCCGGACCCCTTTATTTCTTACGCCAGCCGGTCCAGCTCTTCCCTCCGCACCCGCCCCGCCAGTGGCACACCGCTCGCCAACCGCGCGATCTCCTCCACCGCATACGCGCCCAGCCGACGCGCCTCGCTGCCCTGCGCACCCGCGATATGCGGCGTCACCAGCACATTCGGCATACGCAACAGCGGGTGCCCGGCGGGCAGCGGCTCCGGGTCCGTGACATCGAGGACCGCGTCCAGGCGGCCGCCGACGCATTCCCGGATGAGAGCGTCCGTATCGACGAGAGAGCCCCGCGCCGTATTGATGACCGTGCCGCCGTCGGGAATGAGGGCGAGGCGCCGGGCATCGAGAAGATGGTGTGTCTCCGGCGTCCGGGGGGCGTGCACGGTGACGATGTCGGACGCCCCGCAGAGATCGGCGAGCCCGACGACCTCGGCCCCCAGCCGGGCCGCGTCGGAAGGCGGGACGTACGGGTCGTACAGGAGGACCCGATAGCCGGCATCGGCCGCCCGCAGCCCGGAGATGACGCGGCGCCCGATCCGGGAGGCCCCGATGACACCGACAGTGCGGCCATCGCTCCCCTGCCGGTCACGGAAGGCGGGCCAGCCGGACTCGTAGGCAGCCGCCGTGACGAACGCCCTCTTCGCCGCGAAGGTGACGGCGGCGAGGGTGTAATCCGCCACCGGGCCGGAGTTGGCATCCGCGGCCGAGGAGACGACGATGCCCCGCTCCCACACGCCCGCCGTCACCAGGTGCCTGACCGACCCGGCGGCGTGGACCACGGCGCGTAGCCGAGGGGCGCTGCCCAGCACCTCATCCGTCAGCGGCGGGCAGCCCCACCCGGTGAGGAGAATTTCGGCGCGCGCCAGAGCCGCGCGCGCCTCCGGCGTCGTGAGTGCGCCGGTGAGCGTGCCCGGAACCGGAGTGGTGAGTGCGGCGAGGCGGGCGCGCAGATCCGGGGGGAGGACCGCCGCGGCCTCGTCCGCCCCCATCGCCACCGCCACGACCATCGGCCGTACCGCGCTCACGCGCTGCCCATGCCCGTACCGCCGAGAGGGAAAACACATTGCCCAGGCCCTGAGCCGAGGGTGACGATCAGCGGATGGAGCACATCATCAGGCCCATACGTCCCGACGAGTGGGAGCAGGTCAAGGAGTTGCGGCTGGCCGGGCTGCGGGATCCCGCGGCGCCGATCGCCTTCCTCGACACCTACGAAGCCGCGGTCGCCCGCTCCGACACGTACTGGCGGGAACGGGCGCGAACCACCTCCGAGGGCGTCAGCGCTCTCACCTTCATCGCCGAGGGGCCCGACGGCGCGTGGGCGGGGACGGTGACCGTCCGCTTGGAACTGCCCGGCGTGGAGAACGTCTTCGGTGCGACGGCGACCGTCCCCCAGACGCACCTCACCGGTGTCTACGTCCGCCCCGAACACCGGGGTACCGGCCTCACCGAGGCACTCTTCCGCGCCGCGATCGACCACTCCTGGTCCCTGTCCGAACCTCGCGTCGGCCGTGTACGCCTCTACGTGCACGAGAAGAACGACCGGGCCCGGGCGTTCTACCGCAAGCTCGGCTTCGAGCCGACCGGTGAGACGCTGCCCTTGGAGGCCGACCCGTCGGCCGTCGAACACGAGATGGCACTCACCCGCCCCGGCCTCTGATGACAGGTCTCCTCCACCGACTCCGCGCGGCCGGGCCGCGGACCGTCGACGCCCTGATCACCGCTGTCGTGCAGGCGGCGGTGACCATCCCCTTCGTCGTCCCGCGCGGGGCCGACGTGCCACCCGCCACCTGGTTCTTCTACGGGATGACGACGCTGTCCGTGCTGCCGCTGCTGTGGCGCGGGCGTGCGCCCTTCGCCTCGTTGTGCGCGATCACGGTGGCGGGGTTCGCGTATCTGCCGATGGACGGGCCGGGGCAGCCGATGCCCTACAGCCCGATGGTCGCGATCTTCTCGGTCGCCTACGGGGCGGGGCTGTGGCAGCGGCGGGTCACGATCGGCATCGGCCTCCCGCTCGTCGCGTTCGCCGTCGCGCTCCGTACCAATACCGCGCGCGAGTACCTCTTCTCCTTCTTCCTCTTCACCATGGTGTACGTGCTGGGGGTGCTAGCCCGCACCCGGCAGGCGTACACCGAGGCTGTGGAGGCGCGAGCGGCGGAGCTGGAGCGGACACGGGCGATGGAGGCCGAGCGGGCGGCGGAGCGCGAACGGGCCCGGATCGCCCGGGAGATGCACGACATCCTCTCGCACGCTGTCAGCCTGATGATCGTCCAGGCGGAGGCCGGCCCGCTGGTCGTCCGGTCCGACCCCGACCGCGCGGAGTGCGCGTTCGACGCTATAGCGGGCGCGGGCCGGGACGCGATGGTGCAGCTGCGGCGGATGCTCGGGGTGCTCAAGGACGACTCGGAGGGCGACCGTGGTCCGCAGCCGACACTCGCCGGGCTGGACGGCCTGGTCGGCGAGGTGCGGCGCACGGGCCTGGACGTGGAGCTGAGGGCGGAGGGCGAGGCGCGGCCGCTCGCCGCG
Organism: Streptomyces sp. NPDC023527; assembly: GCF_055560115.1. NCBI lineage: Bacteria > Bacillati > Actinomycetota > Actinomycetes > Kitasatosporales > Streptomycetaceae > Streptomyces > Streptomyces sp. NPDC023527. The sequence continues at coordinate 452,213 of NZ_JBVHJJ010000006.1, read as the reverse complement.
GACGCGCAGGTGGCGGTCTACCGCGTGGTGCAGGAGGCCCTGACGAACGTCATCAAGCACGCCGACGCCCGGTCGGCGGCCGTACGCCTCGTATGGGCACGGGACCGGCTGACCGTCACGGTGACCGACGACGGGGCGGGGACCCCCAAGCCCTCCGGCCTGGGAAGCGGCAAGGGCCTCATCGGCATCCGCGAGCGCGCGGCGGCCCATGGCGGTACGGCGGTCTGCGAGCCGCTGCCGGGAGGGCGCGGGTACCGCGTTGCGCTGGACCTGCCGGTCGTGGTCTCCTCACCGGCGGAGGTGGGGAATTGACGATCCGTGTGGTGGTGGCCGACGACCAGGAGCTGGTGCGCGGCGGCTTCGCGATGATCCTGGCCGCCCAGCCGGACATCGAGGTCGTGGCGGAGGCCGGGAACGGCGCCGAGGCGGTGGAGGCGGCGCGGAAGCACGCGCCCGACGTGGTGCTGCTCGACATCCGCATGCCGGTCATGGACGGCATCGAGGCGGCCCGCGTGGTGAGCGCGGAGACGGACTGCAAGGTCATCATGCTCACCACCTTCGACCAGGACGACTATGTGTACGAGGCGCTGCACGCCGGCGCGAGCGGCTTCCTCCTGAAGGACGTGCGCCGTGACGACCTGGTGCACGCCGTACGGGTCGTGGTCGCCGGTGACTCGCTGCTGGCGCCCTCAGTGGCCCGTCGACTGGTCGCCGACTTCACAAGCCGTGGGGCGTCACCGGAGGCGGTGGACAGCCGGCTCGCACGGCTGGAGGCGCTCACCGGGCGCGAGCGGGAGACGCTCGTCCTGCTGGGCCGGGGCCTGTCGAACGCCGAGATCGCCAACGAGCTGGTGGTCAGCGAGCACACGGTCAAGACGCATGTGAGCAACGTGCTGTCGAAGCTGGGGCTGCGCGACCGGATCCAGGCGGTCATCTGCGCGTACGAGACGGGACTGATCGCGCCCGGGGCTCGCAGCTCTCAGGGCTGAGGGCGTCCCGGAGGAGCCGTCCTCCCTCGTACGAGGGATATCGAGGGGCTCGGATACCCCTCGCGTCGGCGATCCGCCGGGCGGCGCGGATCACGAGGATGGAACTCGACCGACCGACTGGGGGAGTTCCCGTGCACCGTAGGACAATCGCCGTGGCCATAGCCGTCGCCGCCGCCGTGGGCGCCGGGGTGGCCGTACCCGCCACGGCCGCCGGCCCGCCCGCCGCCCACCGGGCGGAGCGACAGTCCGAGCGACAGGAGCCGGCGAACGCCGAGGCCGTGCGCCGGGCGATCGCCGGGCTGCCGAGCGCCGACTCGACCGCCGCCCAGGTCCGCCTGTCCGACAAGGACGGCCACTGGGTGGGTACATCAGGCGAGGCCGACCTCCGTACCCATCGGGCGCCCAAGGGCGACGAGCGGTTCCGGGCCGGCAGCATCACCAAAGCGTTCACGGCCGCGACCGCCCTCCAGCTCGTCCACGAGCGCAAGCTGTCCCTCGACGGGACGGTCCAGCACTACCTTCCCGGGCTGCTGCCCGCCCATTACCCGGACATCACGGTCGGCCAGCTGCTGAACTACACCAGCGGTCTGCCGAGTGCCGACTCCTCCCTCGAAGCCGACCTGAAGGAGCGCTTCACCACTTGGGACCACCGGGAGCTGGTCCGGCGCGCCTTCACCAAGCCGATGAAGTTCGCACCGGGGACACAGCAGGAGTACTCCAACATCGGCTACAACGTGCTGGGTCTGCTCATCGAGAAGGTCACCGGCCATGCGTACGAGCGCGAGGTGCGGGAGCGGGTCATCGACCGCGCGGGGTTGAAGGACACCTACAGCCCCGGCGACTCCGCCACCATCCGGGGGCGGCACACACACGGCTATCAGCTGTACAAGGGCCAGTTGCTCGACGTTACCGACTGGAACCAGTCCATGACCTGGGCGTCGGGCGACCTCGTCACCACCACCGCCGACCTGGAGCGTTTCGCATCCGCGCTCTTCCGCGGCCACGTCGTACCGAAGCCCGAGCTGGAGCTGATGTTCACCGTCCCGGACGTACCTGTGTACCGGCCGGCCGGGAAGGCTGGGAAGACCGGCAAGCCCGCGAAACCCGAGAAGGCCGCCTACACCAGCGGGCTGACCCGTATCGAGCTCGGCGACACGGTCGTCTGGGGCAAGAGCGGTGGCCGCTACGGCTACGTCAACGGCTTCGGAGCCACGCGCGACCTCTCCCGCACGCTCGTGTATTCCGTCAATGCCACAGATGCCAAGGGCGAGCAGGGCAACCCGACCGCGGGGGAGATCATCAAGGCGGCCTTCGGGCAGTGAGCCGGGCGCGTGATGCGCTCCCTGGCGGTCCGGTCACGGTCCCGGTCATGCCCTCCCTGACGGTCCCACCAACGTGCGGTGGGGCCAGCGGGCGCGGGCCTGTTCCTTGGAGCGCATCAGGGCGTATGTCGGCAGGCCCTGGTCCTCGCCGTCCGTGAGCAGGTCCGGCAGGGCGGGCAGTGGGGCTACGGCGGCGACGTCGTCCAGGACGAGGGTCAGTGGTGGGTCGAGCCGACCGGAGGATGACCGTCCGGCCATGCCCCGGCCGAGCTCGACCACGCTTGCGACGAGTGCGGTCAACAGCGGCATCGCACCCGGACGGGCCCGGGGATCCTCAATCGCCTCACCCAGCACGTACAGCGTTCCCCCCTCGGCGATGAATGATTCCCATGCGAGCGAATCGGCTCGATTTGGATTGCACGCATCACGAATATGGACGGAAGAAAGGGAGTTCAGCGCACGTACGGTCAACTCCTGTGCCATTTCCTTACGTTCCGGATGGCCGGTGAGCGCGGACTCCAGTTCGCCCGCCGCGCCGCCCGCCGCCTTGGGGTGCGTACGGAGGATCCGTACGGGCTCATGGGCCGAACTCCCTTGCGCCCAGCGCACTATCTGGCGGAACGGACGGCCGTCCACGGCGGCGGCGTGCAGCCAGCAGCGCAGCAGGGTCTCGGCGGTGTCGGCGGTGGCCGAGTCGAGTGCGCTCAGGGGGCGCACGGGAGCGAGCAGCGCGACCGCCCGCGCGGCGGCGCTGTCGCGGGCCTCGCAGCCGGTGATGGGGGACCAGCGGAGCCGGGCCGGGGTGTCGAGGAGGTGGCCCGGGTCGAAGACATGGACGGGGCCGAGCTTGGCACGCGCGTCCTTGGTGCCGGCCCAGAGCGCGGGGTCGGTGGTGGTGACGAGGAGCGGGCCGGCCGCTTCGAGGATCAGCCGGGTGGCGGCTTCGCGGCGGTCCGCGCCGTAGAGGACGCGCGGGGTGGCGGAGGAGGTGGGGGCCTCGGCGGGGAGGTGCTCGGTGGGCCGGGGGGCGGTGGGCTGCGGGGGTATGGGGGCCGGCGTGGTCGTACCGGCGGCCTCCACGGCCGTCTCCGGAGCCGTCCGCGTGGCCGCTGGTTCCTCCTCCACCGCCGCTGCCCGGACCCCCGCCCGGTGTCGGGCCCGTACCGCCCGCCAGCGGGCCACCGTGCCGAGCACGAACACCCCGAGCACGATCAGCACCAGCAGCTCGCCGATGAGCAGCCCCCAGAAGAGCCCGTACCCCGAGAGCGCGTCGTCCGGGGTGTCCGGCCAGGCCGCGGGCAGGTCGCTCGGCCGCGTCAGCAGGTGGCGCAGGGCCAAGGGCGTACGGGCGAGGGTGATGCCCTCCGGCCAGGTGCCGTGGGCGAGGAGGGCCGCCAGGCCGGTCGTCGCCCACAGCAGGAATGTCAGCCCCAGCAGTAACGCGATCACGCCGACCAGCAGGCCATCCGGAATGCCACGTTCGGGCTGGCGGCCGGGCGCGGTCCCAGGACCGGCCATGGTCAGGCCACCGTCGGTTCGGAGGAGCCGTACGCCTCGTCGGCGAGCCGCGCCTCCATCGCCGCGGTCGCGCGGTCGGCGGCCGCCGCCTCCGCCGCGAGGTCGCGGGCGAGGTCGTCGCGGGCCAGGTCGTCACCGTCCTCGGTCATGGCGCGGTCGGTGTAGACCAGCGGCCGCTCGGCCTCGGTGATCAGGTGCTTCACGACCTGCACATTGCCGTTGACGTCCCAGACGGCGATGCCGGGCGTCAGCGTGGGGATGATCTCCACGGCCCAGCGCGGCAGGCCGAGCACCCGGCCGGTGGCCCGGGCCTCGTCGGCCTTCTGGGCGTAGATGGTCCGGGTCGAGGCCATTTTGAGGATCGCGGCCGCCTCCCGTGCCGCCGCGCCGTCGACCACGTCGGACAGGTGGTGGACCACCGCGACGAACGACAGACCCAGCCGGCGTCCGAACTTCAGCAGGCGCTGGAAGAGCTGTGCGACGAAGGGGGAGTTGATGATGTGCCACGCCTCTTCGACCAGGAAGATCCGTTTTTTTCGGTCCGGACGGATCCAGGTGTGCTCCAGCCAGACACCGACGATCGCCATGAGGATGGGCATGGCGATGGAGTTGCGGTCGATGTGGGAGAGGTCGAAGACGATCAGCGGGGAGTCGAGGTCGATCCCGGCGGACGTCGGCCCGTCGAACATCCCGCGCAGGTCACCGTCGACCAGTCGGTCCAGCACCAGCGCGACGTCCAGGCCCCACGCCCGTACATCGTCTATGTCGACATTCATCGACTCGGCGGACTCGGCTTCAGGGTGGCGCAGTTGCTCGACGATGTCCGTCAGCACGGGTTGACGATCGGTGATGGTCTCGTTGACGTACGCGTGCGCCACCTTGAGCGCGAAGCCCGACCGCTCGTCCAGGCCGCGGCCCATGGCCACCTCGATGATCGTGCGCAGCAGGGCGAGCTGCCCGGTCGTCGTGATCGAGGGGTCCAGTGGATTGAGGCGGATGCCGCCGTTGAGGGCGGACGTCGGGTCGAGGCGGATGGGCATTATCCCCAGCTGTCGCGCGATGAGGTTCCACTCGCCGACGCCGTCCTCGCCCTGTGCGTCGAGGACGACGACCTGGCGGTCGCGGAACCGCAGCTGGCGCAGCACATAGGTCTTCTCCAGCGCCGACTTGCCGTTGCCGGACTCACCGAGGACGAGCCAGTGCGGGGCGGGCAGCTGCTGTCCGTACAGCTGGAAGGGGTCGTAGATGTACCCCTTGCCGGAGTACACCTCACGGCCGATGATCACGCCGGAGTCGCCGAGGCCGGGGGCCGCGGTCGGGAGGTAGACGGCCTGGGCCTGACCGGTGGAGGTGCGCACGGGCAGCCGGGTGGTCTCCACCTTTCCGAAGAGGAAGCTGGTGAAGGCCTCGGTCACGGTGGCGAGCGGGTCGAGCACGGCGGTTGCCCCTATCGTCGGATGCCGGTCGCGAACGGCAGCGTGTTGACGAAGGCCCGGTGGTGCTCGCGGTCGCACCACTCCAGCTTGAGATAGCTCTTGCCGGCCGAGGCTCTTATGGTCCGCTTGTCGCGCGCGAGCGCCTCCGGCGAGCGCGAGGACACCGTGATGTACCCGACGAGGTTGACGCCCGCCGCACCGCTGGCGAGGTCCTCGCCGCGCTGGTCGACGCGGCTGTGGTGGGCGACGTCGCGCGGGTCGACGACGCGGTTCATCTTGGCGGCGCGGGAGGCGTCCGCGTCGTCGTTCGTCTTCTCCGTCAGCATCCGCTCGATGGCCACATCGGTCGGTTCGAGGTCCATGCAGACGGCGACCGTCCGGATCACGTCCGGGGTGTGGACGAGCAGCGGGGCGAGGAAGTTGACCCCGACGGGCGTCATCGGCCATTCCTTCACCCACGCGGTGGCGTGACACCAAGGCGCGCGCGTTGACGACTCGCGCGTCTTGGCCTGGAGGAAGGTGGGCTCCATGGCGTCCAGCTCGGCCGGCCAGGCGTTGCGCTGGGTCATGGCCTGGATGTGGTCGATGGGGTGGTCCGGGTCGTACATGGAGTGCACCAGCGACGCCAGCCGGCCCTGCCCGAGCGGCTGGCGCACCCGGATGTCGGCCTCGGCGAGCCGGGCGCAGATGTCGGTGAGCTCGCGGGCCATGACGACGGCCAGCCCGCCGTCGCGGTCCAGCCGCCGGCTGCCGCCCTCGTGCCGCGAGGCGCGGGCGATGGCCTGCGCCTCGGCGGCCAGCTCACGGGAGTAGTGCATGCAGGCGACGAGATACGCGCGGTGCTGCTCGGAGGAGGTCGACACCATCGACTGCAGCTGGTCGTACGAGTCCTTGAGCCACTTCGGCGACTTCTCGTCACCTCGCCGCTCGACGTCCTTGGCGTGCGCGTCGGGGTCGGCGGGCAGCGTACGGGCCAGTATCTGCAGCCGCGTCACATACCCGTCGCCGTTGGCCACATGCTTGAGCAGCGTGCCGAAACGGTCGACCAGCGCCTCCTGGTCCTCCGAGTCGCGCAGACCCACGCCCGGGCCCTCGATCTCGATCGCCGCGGTGACCGTACGACGGTCGGCGTGCAGCAGCACCGCGATCTCGTCCGGCCCGAACGGCGCCGCCAGCCAGCTGATCCGGCCGATCCCCGGCGGCGGCCCCACCTCGATCTCCCGCCCGTCCAGGCGCGTACCGGCCTCGGCGGCGGCCGAACGGTAGGTGGTGCCCCGGCGCAGGGTGCGCTTGTACGAACGGTTGATCTCAAACCATTTGTAGAACGTGCGGTGCTTGTACGGGACGTACACCGCCGCCAGCGCCAGCACCGGGAAGCCGGTGAGCGTCAGGATCCGCAAGGGGAGGATCGGCACCAGGAGGCCGCACATCATGCCGAGGAAGGCACCCGCGATGATCAGGGCGATCTCGCCGGTCTCCCGGTTCTTGCCGACGACCGCGTTGGGACGGGCGCGGCCGATCAGATACGTACGGCGGGCCGCGATCGGCTGGGACTGGGCCTGCATCGTCAACTCCGCTCACCTCCTGGCGTATTGCTGCGGTTCTGTGCGCGTGGCCCGGGGACGGAGGGGGCGCTGCCGTTGCCGCCGCCGTTCGATTCCGGGCGGCGGGCGGGGGCGCGGGTGCTGTGGGCGGCGACGCCACCGGAGACGGAGTTGGCGGGCCGTGCCTGCTGGCCGCCGCCGTTGCCGCCGGAGCCGCGGGCGCTGTGGGTGGTGATGCCCTGCTTGACCAGGGCGGCGGGCGAGGAGATCACGGCGGCGGCCTGGCGGGACGCCGCGTCCTTGCTCGCGCCGCGGGTGCTGACGATCTCGTCGCCGAAGCCGGGAACGAATCGGTAGATCATCGCACTGGCGAAGATGGCAAGAATGATGATGGCGAGGCCGGACACGACCGCGGAGAACGAGTTCGGCCCCTTGTCGGATGACAGCGCCCCGGCCAGGCCCAGCACCACGATGATGATCGGCTTCACCAGGATCACCGCGATCATGATCCCCGCCCAGCGGCGTACGTGCCCCCACATGTTCTTGTCGACCAGGCCCGAGTAGACGGCGGTGCCGAGCAGCGCCCCGACGTACAGCAGGGCGGCCCGGATGACGAGCTCCAGCCAGAGCACGCCGGCGGCGAGCACGGAGACGAGGGACACCACGATCAGCATGATCGGGCCGCCGCCGATGCCGTCGCCCTTCTTGAGGGCTTCGGAGAAGCCGCCGAAGAACGCGTCGTTGTTCGCGTTCGTGCCGACGGAGATCACTTCCGTGACGGCGTCGGTGGCCGATACGAGTGTGTAGAGGATCAGCGGCGTGAAGGCGGACGCGAGGACGGTCAGCCACAGGAACCCGACGGCCTCGGTGAACGCCTCGGTGAACGGCACCCCGCGGACCGCCCGCTTGGCGACGGCCAGCAGCCAGAGCACGAGGGTGAGGATGGTGGAGGCGGCGAAGACGACGGCGTACTGGCGGAGGAAGGTGGCGTTGGTGAAGTCGACATTGCCGGTGGCGTGGACGGCTTCGGAGAGCTTCTTGATGATCCAGGACGCGGCGTCGGCACAGCCTTTCGCCAGGGAGGCGAGGGGGTCCAGGGCGGTTTGGGGGTCGGTAGGGGTCTTGGTGATGCCCTTTTCGCCACCGCCTGTGCAGTACTCCCTGGCGGGGCCGCGAATGAGGTCGCAGGCGTTGGCGCCGGTCGTGGGCACGCCGGTTCCCGGGCTGCTGCTGGCGCCCGGCGTCGGGGTCGGGGTGGGCGTCGGAGTCGGGGCGGCGAGAGCCTTGGTCGCCAGCACGACGGCCGTGGCCTGTGCGGATGCCAGGGCGGCGGTGACCGTAAGGGCGCGACGACTAACGGGCATAGGTGAACCCTCCGAACCCTTGCACAGCGTCCGACATGTCCTTGGCCGAGGCGGCGACCTGATCACGGCCGACCGGGGCGGGGCCGTCCTTCTGGGTGAAGCCGGTGATCTTCCAGTCACCCGTCCACTTCAGCTCGAAGGTATTGGTGAACCAGCTCTCGGCGACCGGGTTGGTGGACTTCTCTCCCGCGAGGCCGAACAGTGACGAGTACCAGACGGACACACTCGCCGTATCGCCCTCGTACTTGACCAACTTGGTGCCCACAGGGTTCGTGCGGGACACGAAGGTCATGTCCTTGGGGGCGTTGCCGTTGGCGTCGAGTCCGATCTTCTTGAGGAACTCCGGGTCGGAGTAGACCTTGTCGAGATCGCCCCGGCGGGCGGCGGCCGCGTCGGGCGCGTACACGGCGTCGACTATCTGGCGCCGGCTGTCCGCCTTGAACATCCCGTCCCCGCCCAGCGCCACCGCGAAGTTCGCCGCCGCCGACTGCGCCCCCTGCTCGCTGTGGGCGAACCCGGAAGCGATGCCTCCGGTCTTCCCGGCCACGGGCTTCGTGCCGGAGGGAGTGGTCGGCTGCGCGTTCACCCCGCCGCCGTCCTTGTCGGAGTCCTCCGACGTTGCGTCCCCGCCGCCTCTGTTGGCGAACGCGATGGCCGCGATGAGGAGCACCACGACCCCGACGACTGTCATCAGATTGCGGCTGCGCCTGCCCGTACGCCCCCCGCCGCGCCCGCCCCGGCGCTGTGGGCCGTAGGGGTCGCCCTCGCCCTCCGGCAGGCGCGTGCGCGTCAGGTGGCGGTCGTCGCCGTAGTCACCGCCCGTACGGCCGGAGTCCTGGCCGTTGCCGTAGCCGTCGTCGCCGAGGCTCATCGCGCGCACGTCCCCTCATACGTCGTCGCCGCTGTGGCTCCCGCATATGACGGTAGCGGCGGGAGGGCGATCCCGGGGGAGGAGTACGAGGGGGTGTGAGGGGGCATCAGGTGGCAGCCTCGGTGCGGGGGGACTCGGGGACGAGAGGGTCTGCGCGGGTCGATGCGCGGCGGGACGGGCGGTGCGGAGGATCGGCGGTCGATCGGGCAGAGGGGGTGGCCGGTCCGGAACGGCCGACAGGCGGCCGTGGTGTCAGACGGCCATGCCGTAGACGATGGTGAACAGGGTGCCCAGCGAGCCGATGATGAAGACGCCGGTGAGCCCGGCGACGATCAGCCCCTTGCCCTGCTCCGCGCTGAACGTGTCGCGCAGGGCCGTCGCGCCGATGCGCTGCTTGGCCGCGCCCCAGATCGCGATGGCCAGGCAGAGGAGGATGGCCACGGCCATGACGACCTCGACCATGATGCGAGCTTCCTGGCCGAGGTTGCCGAACGGCCCCCAGTTAGGGGCGATTCCGCCAATGATGGTGTTGATGTCGCCTTTTCCAGCTGCCAGAAACATTTTTAACTCACCGCCCCTTGATGGGTAGTTGTGCCGCCCCTTGCCGCACGACAAAGGTCGGGACCTATCTTCGCCGACGATGCCGCTCTCGCATGTCGACTTGGCGTCATTTTTTGGCGGAACCCGTACGCGTGATGGTGGCCACCGCTCTGACCTGCGACGCGAAGCGTTGTCAGTGGGGAGTACTACGGTGACTCTGTGTATCACGCGGGTGGACGGCGAGCAATGTCGGCCGAGTTGGGGGACGCGGGGATGTTCAAACGACAATGTGTTCGGTCGGTACGCTGGGGCCTGCGCCGCCCGGGTTGCATCGGGGGCATCGGGGGCGCCGAGATCAAGGGTGGTACGGGTGCTGGTTGCCGATCGGTACCGGCTGGAAGAGCTGCTCGGCCGCGGTGGCATGGGCGAAGTCTGGCAGGCTCAGGACGAGGTGCTGGGCCGTCAGGTCGCGGTGAAGCTGCTGCTGGGCGACGACGGCGACGAGTCCGCCGCGAGCCGGTTCAGGCTGGAGGCCCAGACGGCCGCCCGGCTGAATCACCCTCAGGTGGTCGGGGTGTACGACTTCGGGGCCTGGGACGGGCGTTTCTATCTGGTCATGGAGCTGGTCCGGGGCCCCAGCCTGGCGCAGGAGTTGTCCGCGCACGGCAGTCTCGACCCGGAGCGCGTCGCCTCCATCGCCGCGCAGGCGGCGTCCGGCCTGGCCGCCGCGCACCGGCAGGGAGTGGTCCACCGGGACGTCAAGCCCGGCAATCTGATGCTGGACTCCGACGGCACGCTGAAGATCGGCGACTTCGGGATCGCCCGCTTCGTCGACGAGACCTCGGCCGCGCTGACCCGGGTCGGCCAGATCGTCGGCACGAGCACCTACCTCGCCCCGGAGCGGGCCCTCGGCCGGATGGCGGGCCCCGCCTCCGACGTCTACGCCCTGGGGTGCGTGCTCTACCAGCTCCTGGTCGGCCGGCCGCCCTTCTGGGCGGACAGTCCGACCGCGCTGCTCTATCTCCATGTCGACGCTCCACCGGAGCCGCCGCGCCGGCACCGGCCGGACCTCTCGCCCGCCTTCGAGGGCTGCCTGCTGCGGATGCTGGCCAAGCAGCCGGAGGAGCGGCCGTCGGCGCAGGAGGTCGCGGAGTGGTTCGCGGGACCGGGCCCGAGGGAGGCGCCGCGGGCGACGCCGGCCCCCATGCCCATGCCGGCACCGGTGCGTGCCCCTGTGGTCTCGCCGTTGCCCACGCCCGCGTCGGCGGCCCCGCCGCTACCCGCGCCTTCGCGGCGGCCCGTGCCGCCCCCGGCCCCGGCGGCCGTGCCGGGTCCGGCGCCCACGCCCGTACGCCACTCGGCGACGCGGCGGAAGGGCGGCATCGGTGGTGGCAGTGGTGGCAAGGGAAGGGGCATACGCAGCCCGCGGGTCCTGGCCAGCGCGGCGGCCGGAGTGGTGGCGTTCGTGGCGGCGGCGCTGATCGGGGCGTCGGTGTTCGGGTCGGACGGCGGTGCGGGGTCGAAGCGGCCCGAGGCGCAGCCGTCGGAGTCGAGCGACCATGGGATGAGCCGGCCGGGCCGGAACCCCGAGACGGAGCCGGAGGCACCGCGGGTGGTCCCGGCGGCGGAGGCGTCTTCGACTCCGTCGCGGTCGGAGCGGGCGAAGCCGAAGAAGAAGGCCGACAAGGGCGACAAGCACGACCGCGACGAGGACGACGGCTGAGCGGCGGCCATACGCCGCCCCGCCGTCTCCTGGGGCTCCGCCCCAGACCCCGGTCCTCAATCTCCCCCGGCTACCGCTGGGAGGTGCCCCCAGACGGGCTGGATCGGGTTGCCAGGGCCCGGGCCCGCACCTGTCGCGCGGCCGGAGCGGAAGCCCAGACCCTCCGGCGATCGAGGGCGCTGCCGCCCTAGTCGATCCCCTCCACGAAGTGGTCGAACTCGCCCGCCTTGACGCCCAGGACGAACGCGTCCCATTTGGCCTCGGTCGTCACGACGATCTCGTCCGGCTTGTGGTTCTCCCGGATGTAGACATTGCCGTCGTCCCCGAAGGCGACCTCCAGGTATTCGGTCTCGTCGCCCTCGGTCGCCGGAATCCAGTTGAGCTCGGTCACGGTCCCCCCTCATGGGATGTGCGCGGTGCCGGATGGCGGCGCCCACGATAGAGGAGCGGCGGGGCGGACGGACACGGGAGGTGATCGTAGGCTGACGCGTCGGCGGAGGACGGCGAAACGTGGGTAAGCGGCGGGCTCCTGGGGGAGGATTGCGGGGTGCGGAAGCTCTGGGTGGGCGTGGGTGTCGGAATCGCGATGTGCCTGTGTTTCATCGGGCTGCTCGTCGTCGGGGTGTACTCGGCCGCCTCCAACCTCATTGGCGGGGGCGGGAAGTCGGTCGGCCTGGCGAAGGGCGCGGTGCCGGCGCAGTATCAGCAGCTCGTACAGGAGTGGGGCAATCTCTGTCCCGCGCTGAACCCCGCGCTGCTCGCCGCGCAGATCTATTCGGAGAGCGCCTGGAACCCCAAGGCCGTGAGCCCGGCGGACGCGCGCGGGATAGCGCAGTTCATCCCCGGCACCTGGGAGACGCATGCCATCGACGCCAACAAGGACGGGAAGCGCGACATCTGGGATCCCCAGGACGCGATTCCCTCGGCGGCCGTCTACGACTGCGAGCTCTCGAAATATGTCAAGGACGTCCCCGGAGACCTTTCGGACAACATGCTGGCGTCGTACAACGCCGGTTCGTACGCGGTCATTCAGTACCGGGGAATCCCGCCGTACAACGAGACCAAGGGCTATGTGAAGGCCATCCGCACGCTGGAGAAGAGCTTCGCGCGACCCGTCGGGCGCGTGGCGCCCTCGCAGCAGGCGGCCGCCGCGATCTATTACGCGCAGGAGAAGCTCGGCACGCCGTATCTGTGGGGCGGCGACGGCACGGCCGAGGACCGGGGCCGCTTCGACTGCTCGGGGCTGACGAAGGCCGCTTACGAGTCGGTGGGGATCGAGCTGCCGCGCGTGGCCAATGACCAGTGGAACGCCGGCGCACACCCCAAGCGGGACGAGCTGCTCCCCGGGGACCTGGTGTTCTTCGCCTATGACCTGAAGGACCCGCGGAGCATCCATCACGTGGGGCTGTACGTGGGCGGTGGATACATGATCAACGCGCCGTACACGGGGGCCGTGATCCGGTTCGACAAAATCGACACGCCGGACTACATCGGGGCCACCCGGGTGACTCAGGACGGCGCGAAAGCGTTGTCCAACGGCAAGGCCGCCTAGCCACCCGACCCCGGGCTGCGACGATGGGTCACCCTTCGATAACGTCCTGGTGATCATTGGGTGGAGAGTGGAACGCCCGGCCGGAGTGGCGCGTTCCATGGAAGTGGGCAAGCAGCGTCGTAAGACGGGGCGCACGGACCACGGGGGTCGGTAGCTGGACGTAGTGACAGGCGACAGATAAGGGGCCACGACACATGCCTGGACTCGCGGTGGGGCACCCCATGTCGACGGCCGCAAGCGGTTCGAACCCCGACACCAGTGTGTTGTACGACATCAACGGCCTCGCCAAGGCGGCCCCCAACTGGCTCGATCGCACGATGGAGTTCATCGGCGAGTACGGAATCGTGTTCGGGCTGGGCGTGCTCATGCTGTGTGCCTGGTGGAGCGTGCGGAAGCGCGAGGACGCCCTGGCGGGCGTCGCCGCGCTGCTCTGGGCGCCGCTCGCCGCGGGGATCGCGCTCCTGGTCAACATCCCCATCCGAGGCTTCGTCAAGCGACCCCGTCCCTTCCTCGATCACTCCGGGCTGGAAGTCCTGGTCAAGGGCAAGACCGACTACTCCTTCGTCAGCGATCACGCGACGCTGACCATGGCGCTCGGCGTGGGCCTCTTCATCGCCAACCGCAAGTACGGGCTGATCGGAATCGGCCTCGCCTTCCTCGAAGGCTTCTGCCGGGTCTATATGGGCGTGCACTACCCGACGGACGTCGTCGGCGGTCTGGCCCTCGGCACCGCCGTCACCCTGCTGCTGGCGCCCCTGGCGATGATGCTGCTCACCCCGCTGGCCCGCCGGGTCGCCGGCACGCGGGCCGCCTGGCTCGTACGGTCGCACAGGGCGATCACCCCCGTGGTGGCGGCCGGGTCCGCGGGGCGGGGCCTCCCGGAGCAGCCGCTGCACCGGGACAACGACCTGGCGGCGTAAGGGCTCCACTGCCCAGGGCCCCGCTCCCGCGGTCCTCAAGGGGTGAGGGCTACAGCGCCTGCGGAAAGTCGAAGAGGCGCTCCGGGTCGTACTGCCCCTTGAGCTTGGCCAGCCGGCCCGCCGCGTCGCCGTAGTACGCCTTGCGCCAGTCCTTCAGGCCCGCGTCCGCGTAGTTCTGGTAGGCGGCGCCCGAGGCGTAGCGGCGCAGGGCCGCGTGGGTGCCGTCCAGCCAGGAGACCTGTGTAGTGCCGGAGCCGCCCGCCGCCCAGGAGGTCAGGTACTGGGCGAGGAAGCGTGAGCGGCGGTGGACGAAGGCGGTCGCCAGGGGCTGGACGCGGTTGACCGCGCCGCCGAGCGCCGTCAGCTGGATCGAGCCGCCACCGCTGCCACCCTTCTTGCTGAAACGTTCCACCTGATCGGTCATGGCGCGAATGCCCGCGGCGTTCAGCGACCGGTCGTAGAAGTCGGAGCGCGCCGCGTACGTCTCCCGCTGCAGCGCGCCGGAGGAGTCGCGGCCGGGCGTCCCGCCGGGCAGGTGGCACTCCGCCGTCGACTTGTCGCCGCAGCCCGCGTAGGCGCGCACCGTGTCGAGGTTGGAGCGGCGCCGCAGCCGTATCCCGTTCGAGGCGCCGCCGACCTTCGCGACGAGCCGGTCGAGGGCGTTCTCCAGATCGCCGTACGTGCCCAGGGAGTACGCCGCGACGGAGACGCGCGGGGTGCCGCCCGCCGCTGTCGACAGGTCGCACGCGGACCAGATCTCGTCCGGTTGGCCCGGGCCCCACTCCTGCCATGCGCGCAGGACGTCGGCGGCCTTGGACCACGGCCAGGAGACGTAGCCGGTGACGCCTTCGTGCGCCTTGTGGGTGCGGAAGCGGAGCTCGGTCACCACGCCGAAGTTGCCGTTGCCCGCGCCGCGCAGCGCCCAGAAGAGGTCCGCGTGCCGGGAGGCGTCGCAGTCGAGGGTCCGGCCGTCCGCCGTGACGACCGTGGCGCCGGTGAGGTTGTCGCAGGTCAGCCCGTACGCACGGGACATGACGCCATGTCCGCCGCCGAGGGTGAGGCCGGAGACGCCGACAGTGGGGCAGGAGCCGGCCGGGATCGTCACGCCCCGCGCGTCCAGCCCGGTGCAGACGTCGATGAGCTTGGCGCCCGCGCCGATGACGGCGCCGGTGGCGGAGGACGTCCGCACGGACTTGAGCCGGGAGACGTCGATGACGAGGCGGTCGGCGCCGCTGGACCAGCCCGCGTAGCTGTGGCCGCCGTTGCGTATGGAGACGCGCGTGGTGTGGCGGCGGGCGAAGGCGAGGCACTCGGCGACGTCCTGGGCGTTGGCCACATAGACGATGCCGGCCGGGCGCAGCCCGTCGAAGCGGGTGTTGTAGAGCAGGCGGGCCGTGGAGTAGTCGGTGTCACCGGGGCGTATGAGGCCGCCGGAGAGGCCCTTGCCGAGGGCGGACCAGTCGGCGGCACCCGCCTTGGTGCGGGACGCGACGGTGCGGCCGGCGGTGGCCATCCGGCTCGTGGAGCCGGGCGCGGGCGTCTGGCCGACGCTGTCGCCGCACGCCGCGGCCCACACGCCGGCGGCGGCCAGGCCCGTACCGGCCGCAAGGAGGTGCCGTCGGTCCAGGCCGCCCCCGCGCGATATCCGGTCCGCGCCGGAACCCCGGCCCGCATCCTTCCCGGGCCCGCCCGTGGTTCCGTCCGTGTTCTCGTACGTGATCTTGTCCGTGGTCCTGCCCACGCGTCCGCCCCTGGCCATACCGCTTCGCCACCCCATTGCCACTGTTCGCCGCGCGCTTGTCGTCGCTCGGCGTCTAGACAGATGGCGTACCCAGCCACGGGGTTCCCTCACCTGGGTCCGCGACATGCGTGGCGGCGTCCTCGCGGGCGAGGGAGCGGGCGCGGCGGGCCGGGCCGCGCCAGCCGCAGGTACAGCGGGCGGCGCAGAAGGAACCGGTCTCGCTGGTGCTGGTCGAGTGTGCCGCGGGGCGGCCCGCGGTTGCTGGATCGGACACGGGACCACGCTACCGGGCCGTGACGGCGGCACCGGCGCGGTCGTTGACCGTTACGGGTTCCACAGCGCGGCGGCAGGGGGCTGACAGGCATGGTGGTGCGGCGGCAGGGGTTCAGAGGCGCGGTCGTCGGCCACCTGGTGGCGAGCGGCCTCGCCCTCGGCATGCTGGTCTCCGGCTGCGGCACGCGGGTTCCGGTCCCCGGCGGCGCCGAGCTGCGCGACGATCTGCGGAGCCTGAGCAGCCAGGCCCGCCCGGCGCGCGACGCGACCGACCCGGGCCCGGCGCGCGACGCCGTCCGCAGGGCCGCGCGGGTGCTCGCCGACGCGGGCGGGGCGAGGGTCCGCACGTCCATGGAGACGGTCAGCGGCGGCACCCGGCTCACCATCAACGGCGCCGGGGCTTACGACTTCGCGCGGCCGGCCGGGAAGCTGACGGTGCTGGTGCCGGAGGATGCCGCCGGGGCCGCCGAACATCGTCCGATCACCGAGGTCTTCACGCCGGGCGAGCTCTTTATGAAGAATCGCGGAGCCGGCGTACCGGCCGATAAATGGGTGCGGCTCGCCACGGCCTCTCTCGCCGACGGAAATCTCCTCACGAGTGGCGCCACGGATCCGCTCGCGGCCGCCGAACTGCTCGGTGGCGCGCGTGAGGTGACATATATGCGGGACGAGCGGGTAGGCGGAGTCCGCGTGCGGCACTACTGGGGGACGATCGACCTCGGCCGGGCCGCCCGCGCCGCGCCGGAGCGGGACCGTGCGCCGCTGGCCGTGGCGGCGAAAGGGTTCTCCGGTGGAACGGTGGCGTTCGACGCCTACCTCGACGATCAGGGGCGGCCGCGGCGGCTACGCCACCGGTTCAGCGTGGAGGAAAGCGGACGGGCGGCTTCCATCGCGCCACCGCCTTCGATGACCGTGGTCTCGACCGTCGAACTCTACGATTTCGGCGTCCCCGTCGACGTCGCGCTTCCCGCACCAGCCGATATCTATGCAGGGACGGTCGGTTCGCCGCGGAAATAGCGCGGCAGGGCGTAGTTGGCCATGGAAATGGTCCTTCTGTGCCATGCGCGCCATGTGTACCGATCACTACGCTGTAAGCCGAGGAAACGAAAGACCCGAGGAGGTGAATCACGTGGTTTCGCGACGCGGTTCGTCCGGCGGGCCGGATCCCGTGGCCCTCATCGAGATCGATCTCTACGGCGATTTGATGATCGCCGCGTCGAGCGCGGACGAGGAACGGCTGAGCCCGGACCGCATCGACGAGGTGCTGAGGGTCGTCCCTGGGGGATCCTCGGATCCGGACGGGGGCTGACGACCGGAGCGGTTCGACTCGGCTCGGCCGGGAGGGTTCGGCGCGGCCGGGGCGCTCGGCGGGCTCAAGGCGCTCCCGGCGGCCTCGGGGCGTTCGGCGGCTCGTGGCGGTCAGGCGCCGCCGGGCCGGTCCGACGTGGCGGTTCGCCGCCGTGGCGGGGGACACGCCCGTAGCCCACGGCCGCGACCCGGGCCGCCGGCCCCCACCCGCCGTCGTCACCCCCGGCCGGAGGGCACTACGTGCGCAGCAGCCGCGCGATCGCCGCGCTCGCCTCCGCGACCTTCGCGTCGATCTCGTCGCCGCCCTTGAGCGCCGCGTCCGCGACGCAGTGCCGCAGGTGTTCCTGCAGGAGCTGGAGGGCGAAGGACTGGAGGGCCTTCGTGCTCGCGGAGACCTGGGTGAGTATGTCGATGCAGTAGACGTCCTCCTCGACCATGCGCTGGAGGCCGCGGATCTGGCCCTCGATCCGGCGCAGGCGCTTGAGGTGCTGGTCCTTCTGCAGGCTGTAGCCGTGCGGACCTTGCGGGCCCGCGGCGACCTCGGGCCCGGCGGCGGTGTGGCAGGAGGTCCCGGCCGGCTCGGCGGTGCCCGGCACTGCGGCTTCCGTGGTCATGGCGTCGTCCTCCGTCGTCCCGACGCGGCCCCGGCGGGGGTCCGCGGGCCCGGGGGTTTCCTCACTGTGGTCGTATAGGTTGCGTATACCCCACTCGCATACCCCCGACGGGTATATGGTACAGAATTTCCCGGCCGGACGCGGTACCTGGCTCGGTGAGCACTCTGCCCGATGGGCGACACTGAGGGAATGCCAGTTAGCTGTGGCCGGATGATGCGCCTAGCATCAACGAGACCGAATCCGCTGCACCCCGAGGATCCCACGTGCGCTTTCGTCTGACCCCCAGGGAGACGAGCTTCTACGACATGTTCGCCGCCTCCGCGGACAACATCGTCACGGGCTCCAAGCTCCTGATGGAACTGCTCGGAGCGGATACGTCCGCCCGGGCCGAGATCGCCGAGCGGATGCGGGCAGCGGAGCACGCGGGTGACGACGCGACGCACGCGATCTTCCACCAGCTGAACTCCTCCTTCATCACGCCGTTCGACCGCGAGGACATCTACAACCTCGCCTCGTCGCTCGACGACATCATGGACTTCATGGAGGAGGCCGTCGACCTGGTCGTTCTGTACCAGGTCGAGGAGCTTCCGAAGGGCGTCGAGCAGCAGATCGAGGTCCTCGCGCGGGCCGCCGAGCTGACCGCCGAGGCCATGCCGAACCTCCGGACCATGACAAACCTCACGGAGTACTGGATCGAGGTGAACCGGCTGGAGAACCAGGCGGACCAGATTCACCGCAAGCTCCTCGCCCAGCTCTTCAATGGCAAGTACGACGCCATCGAGGTCCTCAAGCTCAAGCAGATCGTGGATGTGCTGGAGGAGGCGGCCGACGCTTTCGAGCACGTCGCCAACACGGTCGAGACCATCGCGGTCAAGGAGTCCTGACCCCCGGTGGACACCTTTGCTCTCGTCGTGACCATCGCGGTCGCGCTCGGCTTCACCTATACCAACGGCTTCCATGACTCCGCGAACGCCATCGCGACCTCGGTCTCCACGCGGGCGCTGACCCCGCGCGCGGCCCTCGCGATGGCGGCGGTGATGAACCTCGCGGGTGCCTTCCTGGGCAGCGGGGTCGCCAAGACCGTCAGCAAGGGCCTGATCGCCACGCCCGAGGGCCAGAAGGGGATGGGAATCCTCTTCGCGGCGCTGGTCGGCGCGATCGCCTGGAACCTGATCACCTGGTACTTCGGGCTCCCCTCGTCCTCCTCGCACGCCCTGTTCGGCGGCATGGTGGGCGCGGCGCTCGCGGGTGGCACGAAGGTGATCTGGTCGGGGGTGATCGAGAAGGTCGTCATCCCGATGTTCCTCTCGCCCTTCGTCGGTCTGATCCTCGGCTATCTGGTGATGGTCGTGATCATGTGGATGTTCCGTAAGTCCAACCCGCACAAGGCCAAACGGGGCTTCCGGATCGCCCAGACCGTCTCGGCGGCGGGCATGGCGCTCGGCCACGGTCTGCAGGACGCGCAGAAGACCATGGGCATCGTGGTGATGGCCCTGGTCATCGGCGATGTCGCGGACGCGGGCGACGCGATCCCGCTCTGGGTCAAGCTCGCCTGCGCGCTGACGCTGTCGGCGGGTACGTACGCGGGCGGCTGGCGGATCATGCGGACGCTCGGCCGGCGCATCATCGAGCTGGACCCGCCGCAGGGCTTCGCGGCCGAGACCACGGCGGCCTCGGTCATGTACACGGCGTCGTTCATGTTCCACGCGCCGATCTCCACGACGCATGTCATCACCTCCGCGATCATGGGCGTGGGCTCCACGAAGGGGTCCCGCGCGGTGCGCTGGGGCGTCGCGAAGAACATCGTGATGGGCTGGTTCATCACCATGCCGGCCGCGGCCCTCGTCGCCGCGTTCAGCTACTGGATCGTGAACCTGGCGTTCGGCTAGCCGGCACGGACGCGAAGAACGGACGGGCCCGCCCCCTGGTACGAACAGGGGGCGGGCCCTTCGCCTTGCGGCGGCACCGCCATGCAGCGCCGCAGGGCGAGCTCAAGGGGACGGGCTCAGCCGAAGCGGCCCGAGATGTAGTCCTCGGTGGCCTGGACGGACGGGTTGGAGAAGATCCGCTCGGTGTCGTCGATCTCGACCAGCTTGCCCGGCTGGCCGACGCCCGCCAGGTTGAAGAAGGCCGTACGGTCCGACACGCGCGCGGCCTGCTGCATGTTGTGCGTGACGATGACGATCGTGAACCGCTCCTTCAGCTCGCCGATCAGGTCCTCGATGGCGAGGGTGGAGATCGGGTCGAGCGCCGAGCAGGGCTCGTCCATCAGCAGGACCTGCGGCTCGACCGCGATCGCCCGGGCTATGCACAGGCGCTGCTGCTGACCGCCGGAGAGGCCCGCTCCCGGCTTGTTCAGCCGGTCCTTGACCTCCTTCCAGAGGTTGGCGCCCTTGAGGGACTTCTCGACGACGCCGTCCAGCTCCGACTTGCGGAGCCGGCCGCCGTTGAGGCGGATGCCGGCGGCCACGTTCTCGTAGATGGACATGGTCGGGAAGGGGTTCGGCCGCTGGAAGACCATGCCGACCGTGCGGCGCACGGAGACCGGGTCGACGCCGGCGCCGTAGAGGTTCTCGTCGTCCAGCATCACCTTGCCCTCGACACGGCCGCCGGGGGTGACCTCGTGCATCCGGTTCAGGGTGCGCAGGAAGGTGGACTTGCCGCAGCCGGAGGGGCCGATGAAGGCGGTCACGGAGCGGGGCTCCACGGTCATCGAGATGTCCTCGATGGCCTTGTGGGTGCCGTAGTAGGCGTTGAGGCCGCCGACGTCGATGCGCTTGGCCATGGGAATCACTGCTTCTTTCGTAAACCCGTAACCGCGGTCAGCGGCCGGCGGTCTTCGGGGCCTTCCAGCGGGCGATGCCGCGGGCCACCAGGTTGAGGATCATGACGAAGGCGATGAGGACGAGCGCCGCCGCCCAGGCGCGGTCGTAGCTGGCCTCGTTGCCGGCCGCCCACTGCTCGTAGATGTAGTACGGCAGCGACGACTGGGCTCCGTCGAAGGGGTTGTTGTTGATCACCTGGGAGCCGAAGACCAGGAGGACGATGGGGGCGCTCTCGCCCGCGATGCGGGCGACGGCGAGCGTCACACCGGTCGCGATGCCGCCGATGGCGGTGGGCAGGACCACCTTCAGGATCGTGCGCCACTTCGGCACGCCGAGCGCCAGCGAGGCCTCGCGCAGCTCGTTGGGGACGAGCTTGAGCATCTCCTCGGTGGAGCGGACCACCACGGGCATCATCAGGATCGACAGGGCCATCGCCCCGGCGAAGCCGGAGTAGCCGAAGTCCAGCATCAGGATCCAGAAGCTGAGGATGAACAGACCGGCTACGATCGACGGGATGCCCGTCATGACGTCCACGAAGAACGTGACGGCCTTGGCGAGCCGGCCGCGCCCGTACTCCACGAGGTAGATCGCGGTCAGCAGGCCGACCGGGGCCGCGATGGCGGTGGCGATGCCGACCTGCTCCAGCGTGCCGATGATCGCGTGGTAGACGCCGCCACCGGGCTGGATGGTCAGCACTCCGGCCATCGAGTGGGAGAGGAAGGTGCCGTCGAGGACCTTCGAGCCGCGCGCGACCGTCTCCCAGACGAGGGAGACCAGCGGCACGACGGCGAGCAGGAAGCAGACCCACACCAGGCTGGTGGCGAGCCGGTCCTTGGCCTGCCGGCGGCCCTCGACGCCGGCGGCGAGGGCGTACATCCCCGCGACGAAGAGCACGGCGGCGATCAGGCCCCACTGGATCCGGCTGCTCAGGCCGGCGCCGGCGCCGATGCCGATGCCCACGGCGGCCGCGCCGAGCGCGACGGCCGGCGGGGCCCAGCGGGGCAGCCGGGGCTGCCGCAGGGTGGTGCGGGGCAGCGGGGCGCTGTCGGCGACCAGCGGCTTGTCCATGGTCACGTCGCTCATTCCGAGTACTCCTTGCGACGCGCGATGATCATCCGGGCCGCGCCGTTGACCAGCAGGGTCAGCACGAACAGCACGAGGCCGGAGGCGATCAGGGCGTCCTTGCCGATCTCACCGGACTCCTTGAAGCTGCTCGCGATGTTCTGGGCGAACGTCGCGCCGCCCGGGTCGAGCAGGCTGGTGCTGATGAGGAAGCTGGGGGAGAGGACGGTCGCGACGGCCATGGTCTCGCCGAGCGCGCGGCCCAGGCCCAGCATCGAGGCGCTGATGACACCCGACCGGCCGAAGGGGAGTACGGACATCCGGATGACTTCCCAGCGGGTCGCGCCGAGCGCGAGCGCGGCCTCCTCGTGCATCTTCGGCGCCTGGAGGAAGACCTCGCGGCTGACGCTGGTGACGATCGGCAGAATCATGATCGCCAGCAGGATGCCGATGGTGAAGAGCGAGCGCGCGGCGCCGTCGTGGTAGGCGAAGACGCCGGTCCAGCCGAAGTAGTCGTCGAGCCAGCTGTAGAGGCCGCCGAGGTGCGGCACCAGGAAGAGGGCGCCCCACAGGCCGTAGACGATGGACGGTACGGCGGCGAGCAGGTCGATCACGTACGCGAGCGGGGTGGCCAGCTTGCGCGGCGCGTAGTGCGAGATGAAGAGCGCGACGCCGATGGCGACGGGCACCGCGATGACCATCGCGATCAGCGAGCTGACGACCGTGCCGAACGCCAGGACGGCGATGCCGAAGACCGGCGGAGTGGCGTTGGCGCTCCACTCGAAGGTGGTGAAGAAGTTGCCTTCGTCGTGCGAGAGGGCGCTGGTGGCCCGGACGGTGAGGAAGACCGCGATCGCGGCCATGATCACCAGAAGCAGGAGGCCGGAGCCGCGCGAGAGGGCGAGGAAGATCCGGTCGCCGGGGCGGGCGGCGGCCTTCGCCTGGTCGACGGGGGCCTGGTCGTGCGGCAGGGGCGGTGGGCCGGCTGTCTGCGTGGGTATGTTCATGGGTTTCTCCGGTCTGCGGAGGCGGCCGCTGGGGCCGGCGCTCCTGGCGCGGCGGTGCACCGGACGGTGCGGCCAGGGCCCTGCCGGGGCCCGGCCGCACACGGGTCAGGAGAGGCTCGCGACGTTCTCGCGGACCTTCTTGGCGATCTCGGCGGGCAGCGGGGCGTAGCCGAGGTCCTTGAGGACGGACTGGCCGTCCTCACTGGCGATGTAGGTCAGGAAGGACTTGGTGGCGGGCAGGGTCTCGGCCTTGTTGCCCTTGTCGCCGACGACCTCGTACGTCACCAGCGTGATCGGGTAGGCGCCCTCGGCCTTGGTGGCGTAGTTGAGCTTGAGGGCGAGGTCCTTGCCGGTGCCGGTGATCTTCGCCTCGGCGATGGCCTTGGAGGCGTTGTCCGACGTGGCCTCGACCGGGGCGGCGGCGCCGGTGTTGAGCTTCACCGTCTTGATCGAGTTGGCGGTGGCGTAGGACAGCTCGAAGTACGAGATGGCGCCCGCGGTCTGCTTGACCTGCGAGGAGACACCGGCGGAGCCGTCGGCGGACTGGCCGCCCTTGGCCTTCCACGCCTTGGCGGGCTCGTACGGCCACGACTTGTCGGCGGCGGCCTTGAGGTACTTGGTGAAGTTGTCCGTGGTGCCCGACTCGTCCGAGCGGTGGAACGGCTGGATCTTGAGGTCCGGGAGCTTGACGTCCTTGTTGAGCTTGGCGATCGCCGGGTCGTTCCACTTCTCGATCTTCGCGTCGAAGATCTTGGCGAGGGTGTCGGCGTCCAGGACGAGGTTGTCGACGCCGGGCACGTGGTAACCGACCGCGATCGGGCCGCCGACCAGCGGCAGGTTGATGCCCTGGCCGCCCTTGACGACCTCCTTGGACTTCGTGACCTCCTCCGGCTTGAGCGCCGAGTCGGAGCCCGCGAAGGCCGTCTTGCCCTGGAGGAACTCCTGGACGCCCGCGCCGGAACCGGTGGGCTTGTAGTTGATCTGGATGTCCTTGCAGGCCGCCATGAAGTTCTTGACCCACAGGTCCATGGCGTTCTTCTGCGCGGACGACCCCGAGGCCAGCAGCTGGCCCTTGCCCTCGCACTTGATGTTGCCGGCGGCCTTGGTGGCGTTGCCGCCGTTGCCGTTGCCGCCGCTGTTGTCGTCCGAGCCGCACGCCGTGAGGACCAGGGCGCCGGAGACGGCGATGGCGCCGAAGGCGACGGCGCGGAGCCGGTTCTTGCGCTGAAGCTTCACTTTCGGGTGTTCCTTCCGGGAGCCGCCGCTGGGGCGGCGTGCGAGAAGTGGGTGGTGCCTGTACGGGTCTCCGTACCGCGTTCGTACGGTTTCCGTTCGAGTGAGGGCCATCCGGACGGTGTGGCCCGCACCCTCTATTGGCGAAATTAGGCAGAACAGGTGAAGCGGTCGAAGGGTCAGAGTGAACGGAGGGTGAACCTCACCCGTCAGGGTGGTGCCCGGCGGGAGGTCCGGCGGACAGCCCGGCGGAAGGGCCGATTCTGTCCGAAGTGTGACGCAGGTCTCTGTCGGTTTGCGGGCTGCCGTGGCAGCATCCGTTCCTCGCGTGACGGCATGTCGGACGTGGGGCGGACGCCACGGAGGTGGCCTGTGGGGCGGTACGGCAGGGGTACGGGCGGAGACGCGGACGGGCGCGCGGGGAGGGAGATCGTGGCCAGGTCGGCGAGCGCGGGCGGACCCGCGGGCGCCGCGAGCCGGTATGTGATCGTCGGCCGGTCCGCGATCCTCTCGGCCGCGCTGGCCTGTGCGGCGGTGATCGGGACCGGCGTGGCGCACGCGGATCCGCAGCCGCCCCAGCGCAGCCTGGAGGACGTCCACAAGGAGGTGGAGAGCCTCTACCGCAAGGCGGAATCGGCCACGGACGCGTACAACGCGGCGAACGAGGCCCAGCGCGAGCAGGAGAAGTCGATCGTGGAGATCGGCCGTTCGGCGGCCGCCGCCCAGGAGCGGATGAACCGGCTCAGGAACCAGGCCGGCGCCATGGCCCGCGCCCAGTACCGCGACGGCAGCATGACCCCCCAGGCCCGGCTCCTCCTTTCGGCGACCCCCGAGACCTTCCTCGACGGCATCACCCTCACCCACAAGGGCGCGGCGGCCACCCGGGGCCTGATCACCCAGGTCGCCGCCACCCAGAAGTCCCTGGACGGCTACGCCAAGGCCGCCGGTGAGCGCTGGAAGACGCTGGACGGGGAGCGGAAGAAGAAGGAGAGCGCGAAGAAGGAGATCGAGGAGAAACTTTCGGCCGCCAAGGAGCTGGAGTCGCGGCTGGAGAAGAAGGAGAAGGACCGGCTGCGGCAGCTGGAGGAGGAGCGCGCCCGGCAGGCGCAGAACAAGTGGCTCGCCTCCGACGCCGTGAAGGGCGTGAACCTCAAGGACTCCGGCACGGCGACCGCCGACGGCAAGCGGGCCGTCGCCTTCGCCACCGCCCAGATGGGCAAGAACTACGTCTGGGGCGCCGAGGGGCCCGACACCTACGACTGCTCCGGCCTGACCCTCAAGGCGTGGGCGGCCGCCGGGCGCGCGATTCCGCGCACGTCGCAGGAGCAGTGGCGGCAGCTGCCGAAGGTGGACGTGAAGGACATGCGGCCGGGCGACCTGATCATCTACTTCGCGGACGCGAGCCATGTCGCGATGTACGTGGGGGACGGCACGATGGTGCACGCGCCGCGGCCGGGGCGGCAGGTGACGATCGCGGGCGCCGGGTCGATGCCGATCCTGGGGGTCGTGCGGCCCGGGTGAGGGGTGTCCGGGGGCGCGGGCCCCGCTGCCCGTGCCCGCGCGCCGGGTCAGCGCGGCAGGGCGGCGGCGAACGTCTCGTACGCCGCCGCGTCGAAGAGGACGAAACGGACCTCGGTGATGCCGGTCGCGCCCTGGGATCCGGTCGCCTCCGTGACCGTACGCACCGCGATGCGGGCGGCGTCCGCGAGCGGCCAGCGGTAGGCGCCCGTCGAGATGGCCGGGAAGGCGACCGTACGGGCCCCGAGCTCGTCCGCGACGCGCAGTGACTCGCGGTAACAGGACGCGAGCGTGGCGGAGCGGTCCTCCTCGGGGGAGTGAACCGGGCCCACCGTATGGATGACCCAGCGGGCGGGCAGCCGGCCCGCGGTCGTGGCGACGGCCCGGCCCGCCGGCAGCCCGCGCCCGTACCGCGAGGCGCGCAGCTCGCGGCAGGCGGCCAGGATCTCGGGCCCGCCGCGGCGGTGGATGGCGCCGTCGACGCCGCCTCCGCCCAGGAGAGAGCTGTTCGCGGCGTTCACCACGGCATCGACTTCTTGATCTGTGATGTCTCCCTGGACCAGCGTGATGTTTGTCATTCCATGATTGTTCCAGCGTGCGCCAAATGCCGCCCCGGCGAGGGCATATGACAGCGGCGAGTGGCTTCGTTCCATTCCGTTCGACCGTGCCTGACGCTAGTGTCGCGTTCGGTACCCGCCGGTCGGCGGGCCGCATCCCCGGGGGGAACGGAAGGAAGCCTTCACCATGCCCGTACCCGCGCCGAGGCCCGCGGAGCCCTCCGCGACCCCGCCCGACGCCGGGCTGACCCTCCTGGTGATCGAGGGTGATCCGGGTGGGTCGCTGTCGGTTCCGGTGCCGGAAATGGCTGAAATGCCGGGATTGGTCGGCAAGCCGGTCCGGATCCGCACCGCTCGTAACCTCACCGAGGCGGAGCGGCTGCTCACCGACGACGTCGACTGCATCCTTCTCGACCTCGCCCTGTCCCTCGCCGACAGTGCCCCGGAGGACGGGCCGGGCGACGAGCTGGCCGCGCTCCACGAGGTGCTGCGGCTCGCCCCGCGCCACGCCGTCCTCGCGCTGACGGCGGAGGCCGACGCCGAACGCGCGGCCGAGGCCGTACGGGTCGGGGCCCAGGACTACCTCTTCCGCGACGAGCTCGACGGCCGGGTGCTCAGCCGGGCCATCCGCTACGCCGTCGAACGCAAGCGTGCCGACCTCGCCCAGCGCCAGCTCACCGAATCCCGGCTGCGCGCCCAGGAGAACGCCCGGCTGGAGCGCGGCCTGCTGCCGACCCCGCTGCTGGCCGGCTCGGGCCTGCGCTTCGCCGCCCGCTACCGGCCGGGCCGCAGCCGCGCCCTGCTCGGCGGCGACTTCTACGACACCGTGCGCACCCCCGACGGCACCGTGCACGCGATGATCGGCGACGTCAGCGGCCACGGCCCCGACGAGGCGGCCCTCGGCGTCGAACTGCGCATAGCGTGGCGGGCCTTGACCTTCGCCGGGCTGTGCGGTGACGAACTGCTCGCCACCCTCCAGCAGGTGCTGGAGCACGAGCGCGCGGACGAGGAGACCTTCGCGACGCTGTGCGCGGTCGACATCTCGCCGGACGGGCGACGGGCCGGCCTGAGCCTGGCCGGGCACCCCGCCCCGCTGCTCGTCCTGCCCGGTCAGGCCCCGCGCCTGCTGCCGCAGGAGGACGGCGGCCCCGCGCTCGGCCTGCTCCGCCGCGCCCGTTGGCCGCGCCGCCAGGTCGAACTCGGCGGCCGGTGGAGCCTGATGATGTACACCGACGGTCTGATCGAGGGCAAGGTCGGAGCCGGCTCGGAACGGCTGGGACAGGAGGGCATGGTCGAACTGATCACCCGCCAGGTCCTGGACGGGCTGCGCGGCGAGGAACTGCTCGACGCGGCCGTCGCGCAGGTGCAGGACCTGAACGGTGGGGAGTTGACGGACGACCTCGCGGTTCTGCTGCTCGACCGGGGCCGCGGCGAGAGCCGTGAGGGCCGCGATGAGCGGAGCGCGTACGGCGAGCGGGGCGGCCGCCCGGGCGTCGGCGAGCGCGGCAACGGCGGGCTGCGGACGATCCCGGCACAGGCGAAGGCGCCTGCGGAGACGCGGGCGCCGAGCGTGTGAGAGGTGCGGCTCGGACCGGCTCAGCGGCGGCCGTTGTACGGGCCGTACGGGCCGTCCGAGCTGGAGCCGCCGCCCCGGCGGCGTGGGCCGCGCCGACCCGAGACCTGCTTGAGGGCGGGCCGTACGTCCACGACGTAGACGATCGTGGCGATGAGCCCGATGATCGGCAGGAAGCTGAGGATCCCCATGAAGAGGTTCACGGCGACCGCGATGCCGAGGATGATCAGCCAGAACGGCTTGGACTGCTTGTCTGCCGCGCGGTAGGCGTCCTCGCGATGGATCGCGGCGTTGACGAACGCGAAGAGGCTGAAGACGAGCAGGCCGATCGACACCCAGTACATGGCCTTGCCGAAGCCCTCTAGCAGCACGTCACTCACCTCATGCTCTTGCTGGTCGTCTCCCGGGCCGCCCGGCCGGCGACCCGTCGCCACCGTACCGGGAGAACGGCCCGGGCACGGGAAAGGTGCCCGGGCCGCCGTGGAACGTGCCGGTCGGTGCGGCGGTGGTTACTGGTCGCCCGTCTTGCTGTCCGCCTTCTTGGCGGCGGGCTTGCGAGCGGCGGGCTTGCGGGCGCCGGCCTTGGCGTCGGCGTCGGCCGACTCCTCGGCGGCGGGCTCGGTGCCGGCGGACTTGTCGCTCGCGGACTCGCCGCTCGCGGACTTGTCGTCCGCGGGCTTGTCGGTCGCGGTCTTCGCGCTGTCCGGCTCGATGGCCACGGCGATGTCCGCGACCTCTTCGGCGGCCTCGCCGCGCCAGGTCTTCACGGCCTCCCGGCCCCGCTCGGCCAGCTTCTCGTACTGCTCGCCGGCCTTCGCCGCCACGCCCACGGCCTGCCCGACGCCCTGGAGCGCCAGGTCCTGGGCGGTCTGGCCGAGCTTCTTGAGGTCGGTGTCGAGCGAGCCGACGATCCCGGTGACCTTCGCGGTCACGGTGGCCTGGGCCTCCTTGGCCCGCTGGGTCACCTTCTCCTGCACGGCCTTCGGGTCGGTCTTCTTCAGCTGCTCGAACCGCTCGGGCGCCTCGGCGACGAGCTGTCCGATCTTCTCGGCGGTGAGGTCGGCGGCACCGGCGGCGGCGTAGGCGGTGTCGGCGGCGACCTTGCGGATGTCTTGCGTGGTGGCCATGGCGATGGTCTCCAGAATCAGCTCGAAGGTTTTAGCTCGAAGGCTTGCTGTCGTCGTCCGTCGCGAGCCCGTTCTCCTTGCGGAAGGACTCGTAGATCTGGAGCAGCACCTGCTTCTGCTGCTCATTGATCGAGGGGTCGGCGAGGATCACACTGCGGACCTCCGCCTCGTCCCGGTCCCGCTCGTCGAGAATCCCGGCCTGGACGTACAAGGTCTCGGCCGAGATCCGCAGCGCCTTGGCGATCTGCTGCAGGATCTCGGCGCTCGGCTTGCGCAGGCCGCGCTCGATCTGGCTGAGGTACGGGTTGGACACCCCGGCGGCATCGGCGAGCTGCCGCAACGTGAGCTGCGCGTTGCGCCGCTGCTCCCGCAGGTACTCGCCGAGATTGCCGACGTTGAGTGATGCCATGCGGACGATGCTGCCCCACTCCGCTAACTTTTGCAAGCAGATGCTTGCAAAAGTTGCCAGCGGCGGGGGAGGCCGGAGCCCGAGGGGACTCGGGGGCTCTGAGTGCCCTTACCCGAGTGCCTCCACGGCAGTCCTCAGTGGTCGAGTGCGGTCGGTCCTCAATGGTCGAGTGCTGCCAGGTCGAGCTCCCGGAGCCGTTCGGGGTCGGCCAGGACGTCGATGGCGACGATCTTCCCGTCCGTGACGGTGAACGCCATGACGGACAACGGCCGTCCCTGAGCCGCGACGACGACCCCGGCGGTGCCGTTGATGAGGACCGGTCGGGCGAACGGGGACAGGCGGCCGAAAGTGAGCGCCTGGCTCGCCACGGTCCGGGCGCCGTGGATCGTGACCGTGTGGCGGGCGCGCGAGACACCGCCGTCGGAACGCAGGACCACGTCGGGGTCGAGCACGGCGACGAGCGCGTCGAACTCGCCGTCGCGGGCGGCGGCGAAGAACGCGTCGACGGCCTCGCGCTGGCGGGCGAGATCGGGGTCGGGGGCCGGAGCCTGCCCCTGAACCCGGCGGCGGGCGCGGCTCGCGAGCTGCCTCGTCGCGGCCGGAGTCCGCTCGATCAAGAGGGCGATCTCGTCGAAGGGCACGGCGAACATGTCGTGCAGCACGAACGCCAACCGCTCGGCCGGTGCCAGCGATTCGAGCACCACCAGCAGCGCCAGCCCGACCGAGTCGGCCAGCAGTACTTCCTGCTCGGGGTCGATGCCGCCCTCGGGGCTGATGACCGGGTCCGGCATACGCGCCTCCAGGGGGTCCTCCCGCCGCTGCTCGCGTGTCCGCAGCAGGTTGAGACACACCCGCGCCGCCACCGTGGTCAGCCAACCGCCCAGGTTCTCGACGTCGCCGGTGTCGGTACGAGCGAAGCGCAGCCACGTCTCCTGAACGGCGTCATCGGCCTCGCTGAGTGAGCCGAGCATCCGGTAGGCCACCGCGCGCAGATGAGTCCGGTGCTCCTCGAAACGCTCTGTCGGCGATGCCGTCGATGCCAGCGATGCCGTCGATGTCGGCGGTGCCGGCAATGAAGTCTCGTCCACCTGTCACATTCCTTCTTCGCGGCGGGTCATAGCGATAGACCCACGAAAACAACGGGTTGCAGCCGGGAGATCATCTCCCGGACGAGCGAATCGGAGATGTGAGATGACCGCGACGACCTCCCCCCTTCTGGTCACCGGCGGCACGGGCACGCTCGGACGCCTCGTCGTGCCGCTCCTGCGGGATGCCGGACGCGAGGTGCGGGTGCTCAGCAGGCGCGGCGGCGAATCCGGGGACGGCATCGAGCACGTGACCGCCGACCTCTTCAAGAACGAGGGCGTCGAGGCAGCGCTGGAGGGGGTCGAGACCGTCCTGCACCTCGCGGGCGGCCCCAAGGGCGACGACGAGGCGACCCGGAACCTGGTGCGGGCCGCGGCGCGGGCCGGGGTGAAGCACCTGGTGTACATCTCGGTCATCGGCACGGACACGATGCCGCTGGGCTGGTTCAGGACCAAGCTGGCCGCGGAGCGGACCATCGCGGAATCCGGCATTCCGTTCACGACGCTGCGAGCCGCCCAGTTCCACGACCTGGTCCTGAACGTGGTGGAGAAGATGGCGAAGATGCCGGTGGTGCCCTGCCCGGGCGGACTCCGGTTCCAGCCGGTCGACTCGCGCGAGGTCGCGGCCCGGCTCGTACAGCTGGCCCTCGGCGAGCCGGCCGGCCTGGTGCCCGACCTGGCCGGACCGAAGGTGTACGGGATGGCCGACCTGAGCCGCGGCTACCTGCGGGCGCGCGGCAAGAACCGGTTGATGATGCCGGTCAGGATGCCTGGCAAGGTCGGCCGCGCGTACCGGGCCGGTGAGAACCTCACGCTTGAGGGGGCTGCCGTGGGCGTGCGGACCTGGGAGGACTTCCTGGGCGAGCGGGTGGGCCGTGGCTGACCTGCCGTCCGGTGGGGCGAACCCCGCTTCGTAGGCGGTCCCTTCATCCGTCAAGGCGGCGTACGACGGCCGACCTGCTACTGCCGGAATCGTGCGAGGGGTTGGGACGCACGGCGGTTGGGGCGACTCCGGTGCGGCCGGGCAGTTTGAGGGCGAGGAGTGCGCCGGCCGCCGCGATGGACGCGAGGGCGGTCAGGGTCGGGCCCATCGCCGAGGTGAGGGCTCCGCCCGACCCGTGGAGGGCGTCGCCGGACGAGCGGTCGGCGGTCAGGGGCAGGAGCATCGTCGCGGTGGCGACGCCCAGGGCCGGGCCGATGTTCATCGCGGTCTGCTGGAGTCCGCCGGCCACCCCGGCGTGGCGCACGGACGCGTGCCGCACGATCACGGATGTCGCGGCGACCATCACCGTGCCGAAACCGGCGCCCAGCAGGAGGAAGCCGCAGCTGATCGCCGCTGTCGCCGATGTGCGGTCGAGGCGGGACAGCAGGAGGATGCCGAGGGCGAGGAGAGCCATCGCCGCCACCGTCGTACGGCGTGGGCCCTGTCGGCGGAGCAGTACCGCCGTGGCCGGTGCGCTCAGCACCATCGTCACGGCCAGGGGCAGCGCGGTCAGGCCGCTGTGGAGCGGGTCCATCCCCAGGACGTCCTGGAGGAAATACGTGCCGACGAAGAGCGCGCCGAACATCGACGCCGAGGCGGCGAGCAGGATCGCGAGCGCCGATCCCACGGTCGCCGATCCGAGCAGGTCGGGCGGTACCAGCGGGCTCGCCGTGCGCCGTTCGTGCAGGACGAACGCGCCGCCGGTGGCCGCGGCCGCGGCGAAGCCCAGCGCGGTCGCCGGCGTCCAGCCGGTCTCCGGGATGCCGACGAGTGTGTGCACCAGACACACCAGAGTCACCGCGAGAAGACAGGCGCCGGGCAGGTCGAGCCGATTCGGGGCGGCGGGGGAGAGGCCGTCCTGAGGTATGCGAACGGCCAGCGCCAGGACCCCGATCACGAGCGCGGGCGCGACATTCAGGAAGAACACGGCGCGCCAGCCCAGGTGGGTGGTCAGCGCGCCGCCGATGACCGGGCCGGCGGCGGCCGCCAGCCCGATCGCGCTCGTACGCAGGGCGATCGGCATGCCGATCCGGTCGGGCGGGAACGTGGCGCGCAACATTCCGAGCGTGGCCGGTTGCAGCAGTGCGCCGAAGATCCCCTGGGCGACGCGCAGGCCGATCACCCAGCCGATGCCGGGGGCCAGCCCGATCCCGGCCGAGGTCGCGCCGAAGCCGAGGATCCCGGCGGCGAAGACCCGCCGATGGCCGTACCGGTCGCCGAGGCGGCCGGCGAAGACGAGCAGTCCGGCCACGGCGATGAGATAGCCGGTGCTGGTCCACTGGACCTGCACGAACGAGGCGTGCAGATCGCGCTGAAGGGCGGGCTGCGCGACGGTCAGCACCGTGCCGTCCAGGGCCACGATCGCGGCTCCGGTGATGCTGCCGGTGAGCGTGAGGCGCCGATGGCGTCGTGAGGTCATCGGCCCTCCGACCCGAGGTGGGCGTCCAGCGCGGCCCGTAGCAGCGGCTCGAAGTCGTCGACGCCCGCCGCGAACGGCAGGCTGCCCCACAGCCACAGCTGGGCGATGCCGTGCAGGTTCGCCCACAGCGCGCCCGCGACGACAGAGGGCTCCGCGTCGGAGTGCGGCCGGGCGCGGGCGACCAGGCCGACGAGCACGTCGAAGAGCGGCAGGCTGGTCTCCCGCAGGCCGAGGTGATCGCTTTCCAGCAGATCGTGACGGAACATCAGCTCGAACATGCCGCGGTTGGTCAGCGCGAAGTCGACGTAGACGCGTCCGAGCGCCATGAGCTGAGCGCGTGCCCCGGCCGGGTCGCTGGCCGTGCCCCTGCCCGGACCCCCGTCCGCCTCGGTGACCCTGTCGGCCAGATCGGCGAAGCCCTGACGCGCGATGGCGGACAGCAGCGCGAGGTGGGTCGGGAAGTGCCGGCGCGGAGCCCCGTGCGAGACACCGGCCCGGCGGGCGATCTCCCGCAGGGTCAGCGCCTGCACCCCCTCTCTCGCCAGCAGCTCGACGCCGACCTCCACCAGACGGGACCGCAGGTCCCTCTCCCGCTCGCTCATAGACAGTGTCTACCAGAGTGTGTAGACACTGTCTACGCGCATCTTGCCGACTTCATCGGCGCCCGCGACCCGGGGCGCGGCACCAACGGGCTCCTGTCGCGTTGAACAGCGGGACGTTGAGCAAGGCGACGGGGGAATCCACTGATGACGTTCGATCAGGAATGGGCGGAGCTCGTCTCCGCCGCGAGAGGCCACCGGCCGGTCGGGACGCGGCTCAACGGGGCCGGACCGGGGGCGGGCGGGCCCGAGGGCGCTCTCGTCGTGCACCAGGACGATCTGGGCGCTGTGGGCCACGAAGCCTTCCGCTTGCACGGGCTGCTGCGCGCCAAGGCCGACATCGCGGGCGCGGGCAGCGAAAGGAGCGGGACGGGTTCGACCGCACAGGCCGCCCAGGAACTGTCGTCGCACCACCTCGCGACGGGTGACGAGCTCTCCGTCGCCCTTTCGGTCTGGGACGCACAGGTCAAGACCGTCCTCCAGATGTGCGCCCACCTTTCGAACCACTTGGACCATTCCCGGAAGGCCCACGCGAAGGACGACGCACTGATCGCGGCTTCGATGCGCCACCGGGACGGCTCGGCGATGACGGTCTCCGAGATCTCCAAGTACGCGAAGTAGGAACGGGGGAGGGGGAGCCGAGTGGCGACGTTCACGTATACGGACCTCATCGCGCTGGACCTGGGCAAGCTGGGCACGGCGGTCGATGACTGGCACCGAATGGTCGGCGCATTGGCCGACCTCAAGTCCGACGTGGCGCGAGGACTGGTGAAGCGGGCCGAATCCGCGCGGTGGCAGGGCGTCAATGCCTCGGCCGGCCGGGAATTCGTGCACCGTACGGCGAAGGAGTTCACCGACCTGCACGCCGAGGCGCGGAGCATCCATCACGTTCTGGAGGACGCTCACGCCGAGCTGACGGGACTCCAGAGGCAAGCGAAGGCTCTGACCGAAGAGGCCCGCAGAGGCGGCGAAAAGGATCCCGCGCTGCTGGTCATGGACGGGGGCGATGGCACCGTAAGGGTGATGGAAGCGGTGTGCACGACCGAGGGGACGACACAGCGCACCAAGGATTTGATGCGGTGGTACGCCGATACCCTCACCGGACTGGTCGCGCACGCATCGGAAATCGACGCCGCCGTCGTACGCGCTCTCAGGAAGAGCCACGGCGGAGACCCGTACAACGCCGGTCACGCGACCTGCACCTCGCTCGACGAGGACCAGCTCCCGCGCGCCACGAAGCTCGCCTCGCTGGGCGGGAACGCGAATCAGGAACAGCGGGCGGAACTGCGCCGGCTGTGGCAGTCGTTGAGCCCCGCCGCCCGGGCGGAGCTGTGGAAGGGACACAAGGACGATCTGCTGGCGGCGGACTTGCTGAGCCCTACGGTCAAGAGAATCGCACCGGACGAAGGGGCCGGGCCGCACGGCGTCAAGGCTCCCGGCTGGAACGACCGACTGGCACAGCAGAAGATGCGACTGCTGGCCGAGGGAGCCGAATGGGACGGCAACGAGGACGCGGCGCGCCATATGAAGCGCTATTTGGACAACAGCGGCGCTCCCATGGAGTTACCCGTGGACCGGATGTTGTCGGACGGAAAAGGGTTCAAGAGCTGGATCGGCGAGGACATCAAGGCGAACCAGGACAAGTGGCGCAGGGCGGCGCTCGAAGAATTCCGGAGGAATGGTGGCCGGCCGGTCGCCGTCCCCGTGGAGACCGGGAACCACGACTACAGCTTCGACAGGGAAACGAACGAGAACTGGTTCTACGCGGTCGGTTCCACCCGGTCGAACGTCACCGGAGTGGTCACGGTCGTACCGGACGCACACGGCAGACCCAAGGCCGGTCTCGAATACCAGGTCAATGCCTGGGACCGCTACAACTGGGACGAGGGGAAAGGCGTCGACGTCGGGCCGCTGGACATTCCTGACGGGCAGATGGCCCGCCTGCACACCACCGGCCTGGCCCGGGAATTCGACATGTCGGGCAGCAGCTCGGTGCACCACCACGACCTGGGTGGATCGACCTCCGGCAGGGGCGAAGGCAGAGGGAATCCCACACGATGAGCACCGTCGGCAAGAGAACCGAGCAGGAGCTGTCCGTGCTCCGCTATCTGCTCATCATCGGGGCGAGCGTCCTCGCGGTCGCGGTGACGGCCGTCGTCGCCTTCGCGATCGTCGCGGACCGCATCTCGGACAACGAGGCGAAGAAGGAGAAGAGCTGCTGCTGGAAGAGCGGCGCCTCTCCCACCTGGATGAGCGAGCAGATCGGCATCCGGATCCCCGTCGGCGCCACGGACCGACGTTCCGGTTACAAGGCCGGATCCCGTTACGACAAGGGGCTGCTCGCCTTCACGCTGCCCCGCCAGGAGGCGGACACCTACCTCTCCCGCCTCATTCCGGAGGGGACCACGATGATCTCCAACGCGCACCCGGAGGGTAAGGGCTATGCGCCGAGTGCCGCTTTCGCCCATCTCGGACTTCCGGAGCCGGAGACCCTCGTCGACGGCCTGCGCAAGCATGGTTTCTGCCCGGACGACCTCACCTCGCCCGAAGGGCGGCACCTTCGCCGCTGCGTCGACGTCTTCGCGCACGACTTCCGGCCGGGCACCACGCGGATCTACGTCAGGTCGACGATCGAACCGGGCCTGACACCGCCATCGAGCCCGGCGTGAAGCACGGCGTACCGGGCCCGGCGTGAAGCACGGCGTAGCCATCGAGCTCGGCGTGAAGCACGGTCGCGGAGGTGGCCGGAGGCCCTGTCCTCAGACCCGCGCCAGCTGATCATCATTCATCGCAGAGTCATACGATCGCCCCGCGAGCTCGCTCAGTGCCTCGTCCGGAGCCAGCCTCTCCCCGCGTGCGTACGCCTCGCCGAAGGCCCCGGCGCCCAGGGCGGAACGGGCCGATGCCGTGACGCGGTCCACGTCGCCGCGCTCGGCCGGGGGCAGCGGGGCCCCGGCGGAGGCGCGGGCGGCGGCCGCCGCGCCGAGGAGGAGCGCGGCGCGGTCCGGGTGGCCATGGAGGGCCTCGGTGCCCGCCAGGCCCTCCATGGCCAGGGCCATGGCGCGCGGGTCGCCCAGAGCGCGGGCCATCGCCAGGCCGTCGAGGTGCAGGGCGCGGGCGGCGGCCGCGTCGCCGCGCTGTTCCGCCACGAAGCCCAGCTCCGCCAGGACCAGGGAATTGCCGGCCTCCGACGACACCTCGCCGTACCAGTCGCGGATGCGCAGCAGGGTGGCCTCGGCGGTCGCCAGGTCGCCCTGCCTGCGCGCGCCCAGGGCGAGGCCCAGTTCGGCGTGGATCTCGCCGAACTTGAAGCCCTGTTGCGCCGCGAGGCGCAGCGCCCGGCCGTGCAACTCCCTGGCACGCTCCCAGTCCTTGGTGAGCAGCGCCAGCCGGCCGAGGCCGGACAGGCGCGAGGAAGCCTCCGTGGCGAGGCCGAGCTCCTCCGCGATGCGCAGGCCGTCCCGCAGCAGATCGGCGGCCCGACCGTAGTCGGCGTTGATCTCGGCGAGCGTGGCCAGCACGGAAAGGCTGCGCAATTGCCCCCATCGGTCACCCAGTTGACGGAAGAGCTCCGCGCTGCGTTCGCCGTCCCGGCGGAGCGCCGCCATGTCGCCCCGTATCAGGTGATGTGTCGCCCGCAGGCCGAGCGCGGCGGCGGTGCCCCAGCGGTCGCCGAGCTCGCGGAAGCCCGTCAGCGCGCGCTCGGTGAGCTCCTCGCTCGCGGCCAGATCGCCGGTGTTGAAGAGGGCGTAGGCGTGGAACCACTGCGCCCTCGCCCGGCTGCCGGGATCCTCGATCTCCCCGTACGGGGCAATCGGCGTGCGCGCGCCCGCCAACAGGGTGAAACCTTCGTGTAGAGCGCGCACTTCCGCGCGCAAGCCGGGCGGCACGGGGCCCGCCGCCGCCAGCGCGCTCTCCGCCGATCTGCGCGCCTCCGTCAGGCGCCCTCGCATCAGCCAGTACCACGACAGAGCGACGACCAGACGCAGCGCGTCCACCGCCGCGGCGCCGTCCCGTACGGCCGTGTCGAGCGCGGTGCGCAGATTGGCGGTCTCGGCGTCGAGGCGCTCCAGCCACAGGCTCTGCTCGGGACCCTGGAGGTGAGGGCGGGCGGCCTCGGCGAACTGGGTGTAGTGGCGCAGGTGGCGGCGGCGTACGGGCATGAAGTCACCGAACTCGTGCAGGCGCTCCACACCGTACGCGGCCACCGACTCCAGCAGCCGGTAACGGGGACCGCGTGGCCCCTCGGCCACGACCACCAGGGAACGGTCGACCAGGCGGGCCAGCAGGCCGAGGACCTCCTCGGACGCCACTCCGTCACCCGCGCACACCACCTCCGCGGCCTGGAGCGTGCAGCCGTCGGAGTGCGCGGCGAGGCGACGCAGCACGATGCGCTCGGGCGCGGTCAGCAGCTCCCAGCTCCAGTCGATCACCGCCCGGAGCGTCTGCTGGCGCGGCGGCGCGCCGCGCCGACCGCCCGCGAGGAGCCGGAAGCGGTCTCCCAGCCGTGCGGCCAGCTCCTGCACGCCCAGCGCGCGCACGCGCGTGGCGGCCAGTTCCAGGGCGAGCGGGATGCCGTCGAGTCGTCGGCAGATCACTTCCACCGCGTCCTGGCCGGCCGTGTCCAGGGCGAACCCGGGCGCCGCGGCGGCCGCCCGAGCGGCGAACAGCCGGGCCGCGTCGGCGGGCGGCAGCGGCTCCACGGGCCGTACGGTCTCGCCCTCGATGCCCAGCGGCTCCTGGCTGGTGGCCAGGACGCGCAGGCCGGGCGCGGCCCGCAGCAGTATCCCGGCGAGCTCGGCGACCTGCTCGACGACGTGCTCGCAGTTGTCCAGGACCAGGAGCGCCTTCCGGTCGCGGAGGGCGGCCAGAAGGCGCGGGGCGGCCGGCCGCGCGGCGGCACCGCTCCCCGCCGACGGGGCGTCCGGCGTGATCGCCGACGGCCCCGCGCCCTCCGCCCCGTCCTCACGGATCCGCAGGACTTCCGCGATCAGCTCCGCCGCCGAACCGTGCCGCCCCGCGAGCTCCACGAGCCACACACCGTCGGGGAACGCGTCCGCGGCCCGGGCCGCGGCCTCGATCGCCAGCCGGGTCTTGCCGACCCCGCCCGGTCCCGTCAGCGTCACCAGCCGCCCCGACGCGAGCAGGGCCCGGACGTCCGCGACCGCTCCTTCCCGGCCCACGAGTTCGGTGAGCGGAGCGGGCAGGTTCGTACGCGGCACCGGGGCGGCCGGGGGTGCGGACAGCTCCGGGGACTGGGTGAGGACCGCCTGGTGGAGGGCGGCGAGCTCGGGGCCCGGGTCGAGGCCGAGGTCCTCGGCCAGCCGCTCGCGCAGCTCGCCGTACGAGGCGAGGGCCTCGCTCTGCCGACCCTCGCGGTACAAGGCGCGCACGTGAGCCGCGCGCAGCCGCTCGCGCAGGGGATGCCGCGCCACCAGCGCGCTCAGCTCCGAGGCGAGCCCGTCGGCCGCCCCCGACTCCAGCCGTGCCTCGGCCCGCTCCTCCAGGGCCGTCAGGCGCTGCTCCTCCAGGCGCTGCGCCGCCGCGCGGGCGAACTCCTCGTCGGCGAAGTCCGCGTAGGCGGGGCCGCGCCACAGGTCCAGCGCCTCCGTCAGCAGGGACGTGCGGGCGCGGGGGTCGCCGGTGGATCGGGCGCGCAGGAGCAGGCTCTCGAAGCGGGCGGCGTCGACGTCGTCCGCGCCCAGCCGCAGCAGATAGCCGGGCGGCTGGTGGACGACCCGGTCGCGGCCCACGGCCCGGCGCAGCTGCGAGACCTTGGCCTGGAGGGCATTGGCCGGATGACCGGGAGGCCGCGTGCCCCACAGGTCGTCCACGAGCCGGTCCGCGGAGATCGTCCGGCCTTCGTGCACCAGAAGATCGGCCAGCAGCGCGCGGACCTTCGCCTCGCGCACCCTGACCTGCTCCCCTTCCTCGCCCCACACCACGAGTGGGCCGAGCACCCCGAACCGCATGCCGAAACCGTAACCGGGACCACTGACAACGGGCCGCCGGCCCTTGTCGGTGCAGGTCGGCGGCCATCCGAGGTACCGGAAGTCGAGCGTCAGCGCCCATCAGCCGGCCCGCAGCGGATCCGCAGCGAACCATCAGCGCCGCCGCGCAAAGTGATCACACATCACCGGCGAAGGAGCAGCAGCGAAATGACCAAGTACGCGGGTAAGAAGGCCGTCATCACGGGCGGCACGATCGGCATGGGCCTCGCCATCGCCAAGCGGTTCGTCGAAGGCGGCGGCGAGGTGCTCCTGACGGGCCGTAATAAGAGGCACCTTGCGCAGGCCCGCGCCGAACTCGGTTCCGGAGCCCACGTGGTGCGTTCCGACACGGCGAGCCTGTTCGAGATAGCGGAGCTCGGCGGGACCGTGGCGGAGACGTTCGGGCAGGTGGACTACCTCTTCATCAACGCCGGCATATCGGAGATGACGCCTGTCGAGCAGACCACGGAGGAGTCGTACGACCGGCAGTTCGCCGTGAACACCAAGGGTGCCTTCTTCACGGTGCAGCGGATGATCCCGCTCCTCCGGGACGGCGGCGCGATCGTCTTCACCACCTCCGTCGCCGACACCACCGGCCCTGCGGGCATGGCCGTCTACTCCGGTACGAAGGCGGCTCTGTGGTCCTTCGCGCAGGTGCTGGCGTCGGAGCTGGTGGGGCGCGGCATACGCGTCAACGCCGTGAGCCCCGGCTTCATCGACACCCCCACGATGGGGGCCGCCGGCCTGAGCGACGAGGAGCGGCAGGCGTTCCAGGCCATCGGCGACGCCGTCACGCCGATGAAGCGCCACGGCTCCTCGGACGAGGTGGCCCGCGCGGCACTCTTCCTGGCCGTCGACGCGACGTTCACCACGGGGGTGAAGCTGCCGGTCGACGGTGGCCTGGGCCAGCACGTCGGCCTGATGCAGTAGACCGGAACGGATCGGAAGCGATCGGAACGGCACGGAAGGCGATGGTCGCGTCGAGCCCGGAAATGTTCCTGCCGCCGGCCTGACGGGGGTGAGTCCGGCGGCAGGAGTTCCGGGGGACGGCGGCCGGGGGAAGGGCCGCCGTGCGGGCGGAGAGGAGGGGGGAGGGGCTGGCGACCAGGCTCCCCGGGGAGATCAAGCGCCGTACGGGCGGGCGGCGCGGGCCTCGCGGAGGGACAGGGCCCACCAGCCCAGCTGGTCGAGCATGACCTTCGCGGCACCGGCGGAGGCGATGCCGGCCTCCTCGTCCAGGAGGCTGCCGTCCTCGGCGAACTTGCCCCAGGGGCTGTGGAAGCTGATGGTCTCGCGGATGGTGACCGCGTGCAGCTCGGAGAAGACCGGGCGCAGGTGCTCGACCGAGCGCAGACCACCGGCGAGACCGCCGTACGAGACGAACGCGACCGGCTTGGCCTGCCACTGGGTGTAGTGCCAGTCGATGAGGCTCTTGAGGGAGGCGGGGTAGCTGTGGTTGTACTCGGGCGTGATGACGACGAAGGCGTCGGCCTGCTCCAGCCGGGGGGTGACCTTGGCGAGGAGAGCGGCGTCCTCCGCGCCGGGCTCACGGCTCAGGGTCATCGGCAGCGGGTGGTCGGCGAGGTCGATGATGTCGAGCTCGATGTCGTCGCGCTGGGCGACCTGCGTCGTGAACCAGTTGGCGACCGTGGGGCCGAAGCGGCCGTCACGGACGGAACCGATGATGACGGCGAGGCGGTACGTGTTCTCGGACATGATGTCCCTCTCCTGAAGTGGTGGACCGAGCGGATCTCCGCGCCGCCTCGGTGGCGGGCCGTTGAACCGTTGATAAGAAGCTTGCGTCCTCAAGCGTGGTTGAGGTCAAGCGAGGGCCTGCGGCGGCGGCAATTGCTCTGGAAGGTCCGGGATTTGTGGCCGTTTCGGAAGGGTCGCGGACCCGAGGGCCCGCCGGGGCTCCTTGAAGAGTCCCCGGGAAGGCGCTCGAAGCCGGCCCGGCGAATGACCTGCCGGCCGATCAGGTCACCGCTCCCGGCGCCACCGGCGCCAGCCCTGCCGCCACAGCCCTCTGGGGTCCGGTCAGAAGATGTCCGGGCACCACGGCCGCCGCGCCGTGCGCAGCAGGCCGTCCGCGACCGCGAGGGCACCGGCCCGCTCCTCGGTGATCCTGCCCAGGGCGGCCAACCGCGAGGCCGACTCGTCGCCGAGGGCGAGCGCGCCCAGCTCGGCGACGCCCAGCGAGAGGTCGGCGGAGCGGGTGGTGGGCGTGCAACGGGCGCCGTCCGGCTCGGCGTCCAGCAGGAAACGCCCGGCGGCCAGGCCGGCCGGGTCGGTGACGTCGAGGACGAGCGAGCCCGGTGTGGCGTACGTACGGGCCGTCAGCAACTCCGGTACGTCCAGCGGCCGCAGCCACAGGAAGTCGGCCTGGGTGACGACGCGGGCCGCGCGCGGATCGGGCAGCAGGAGGGGAAGGACGTCGTCGGGGGCGCGGTACCCGGTGCGGACGCGGGTCACCCAGTCCGTGGAGAACAGGAGGTACCACAGGGCCCGTTCGGCCTCGGGGGTCACCGCGATCAGGTCGCGGACGGTGGCGGTGTGGTGGGCGAGCTTGGCCTCCCACTTGTCATCGGTCGTGTACGCCAGCAAGCCCTCGACGGTGCCGTCCGGGGATCGGTACAGGGCGTAGAACGGCTCCGTCCACGGGCTGTCGTCCATCGCGATCCCGCCGGTGTTCCGCTGCCACCAGTGCTCGGTGCGGTTGATGACGCCGTGCCGGGTGGCGCGCAGCCGCTCGTGCAGGCCGGGGCCGTGTTCGCGGACGTCGGAGGCGTCCACGAGATCCACGCGGCCGCCGTCCGCCGGGCCCGCGTAGCGCGGGTCCAGGCCGGTACGGGCCACCTCGATGTCCCACTCCGTGACCCAGGCGGCCGGACCGAAGCCGTAGCGCCCGTAGATGGGGTACTCGGCGGCGATCAGGGTCGCGGCGACGTCGCCCCGCTCCTTGGCGGCCCGCAGATCGCTGTCCATCATGCGGCTGAGCAGCCCGCGCCGGCGGTGCGTGGGCGAGACGGTGACGTTGCTGACCGCGTTCGCGGTGATGCTCGTACCGCCGGGGACGGTGAGCCGCTGGGGGAAGCTGCGGTAGGTGGCCACACAGCGCCCGGCGTCGAAGACGCCCTGGGCGCGCGACCAGTCGATCGACGTGCGCCGGGACTCGATCTCCTGCTTGCTGACCGTGGGCGGGCGGAGGAACCCGGTGTGCAGCGCGCGTATCCAGTCGGGGAGGTCGAGGTCGGGGGTGATCGTACGGACATCAAGGCTCATGCGGTCACGCTAGGTGCGGCCTTTCGCGAGCCGCACACGGTTTTCCGGGCGGGCGGGCGGACCACCGCTGCCCGACGCCTGCCGCCGGCCTCCCGGTGGACCGGCAGGTCCATCAGCCGGCCCGCCCCGGACCACGCCCCGGACCACGCCCCAGGCCACGCCCCAGACCGACCCCCTCAGAACGCCGCCCGGACCTCCCCCACGCGGTGGGGGCCGCCCAGGAGGGGGGCGTCGGCTATGCGGGCGATGACAGGGGAGTCGACGCCGAGGAGTTCCAGGCCGCGGGCCAGGACGGGGCCCATGGCCCGCATCGCACCGTCGTCGATCTTGAACGCGAGGGCGCGGCCGTCCGGCAGGGCCACGGCCTGGACGGCCTCGGCGCCCATCTTCGACAGCGCGCCCGGGACCTCGCGCATCACCCAGGTGTCGGGGCGGCGGGAGCCGGCCACGTATTCCGGGTGGGCGCGCATCGCGTCCGCGACCCGGCGCTCCGGGGTGCCCGGCTCGGCCAGGACGAAGCTGCGGAAGGCACGGGCCAGGCCGATGAGGGAGATCGCCATCAGGGGCGCCCCGCAGCCGTCCGTCCCGACGTGGTGGACGCGCTCGCCGCTAGCCGCCTCCACGGCCTGGAGGGCCAGGAGCTGGAGGGGGTGTTCGGGGGCGAGGTAGGAGTCCACCGGCCAGCCGTTGGCGACACAGACGGCGATCATGGCCGTGTGCTTGCCGGAGCAGTTCATGGTGACGCGGTCGCGGGAGCGGCCGGCCGCCAGGTAGGTCTCGGCCTCCGCCGGGTCGAGCGGCAGGTCGGGCGGGGTCTGCAGGGTGTCCTCGGAGATCTCGAACTCGGCGAGCATCTTCCGGACCAGATCGAGGTGGAAGGCTTCCCCGGAGTGGCTCGCGGCCGCCAGGGCCAGCCGTTCACCGGACAGCTCCAGGCCGGCTCGCAGCACGGCGGCCGCCTGCATCGGCTTGTTCGCGGAGCGCGGGTAGACCGGGGCGGCCGGATCGCCCAGCGCCAGCTCGACACTGCCGTCGGCCGCCAGCACCACCAGCGAACCGCGATGGTGGCCCTCGACGAAGCCGGAACGCACGACCTCGGCGAGGACCGGGGGTATGACGGCGGAGGAGAGTGGGGTCGAGGAGGTCATCGTCGGCCTTCCGGGGGAGGTGGTGCGGACCGCCCCCGGTGGATCACGAGAGGAGGTCGTCTACTTGCGCTTCCCCTTCACGGTACCTGCGGGCGATCTCGGCACTGCAATCGTCGGCCGTTCGCTGAAGGTGCTGGCGGCGCACCGAGACCTGCCGCTCGTACGACATGAGGCGGCGCATGCCCTCGTGCAGCTCGTGGTCGGTGCGGGCGCCGAGGTCCGACAGCTCCACCTCGGACAGCATGTCCTCGGCCAGCCGCCGGTACTGCTCGCTGTGCGGGGTTCCCAGCGTCACATGGCGGGCGGAGGAGCGCTGGGTGGACGGGTCGTCCGCGAGGATCTCCGACAGCCGGTCGACGACGAGCCTGGCCATGACCGGCGCATCCGGCGAGGCCCGCCGCGAGAGCTCCGCCCGCAGGATGTCGATCCGC
The DNA here is from genome assembly GCF_055560115.1 of Streptomyces sp. NPDC023527. Classification (NCBI taxonomy): domain Bacteria; kingdom Bacillati; phylum Actinomycetota; class Actinomycetes; order Kitasatosporales; family Streptomycetaceae; genus Streptomyces; species Streptomyces sp. NPDC023527. Next base: position 408,250 of record NZ_JBVHJJ010000006.1, on the reverse strand, counting down.
CCCTGGAGCAGCCGCCGCACATAGCTCAGGTCCGCCTCGTCCCGCTGCGCCTCCCGCCGCAGACCGCGCAGCTCCGTGAGGCGCAGCTCGCACAGCGCCCGCCCGGGGACGTCCGCCTGCCGGCCGGTGCGCTGGCTGGGCGGCCGGGGATGCAGGCTGTCGGCTGCCTTGAGCATGGGGCCGTCCTCAATGGGTGTGGTCATGCGTTTCCGTTCCCCTCGGGCGGTGGGCGTCCCGGGTCACGTTGCCCGCATAAGCACCGCCTGCACGCATCGTGCCACTCCGTGAGGTCCGGGCGCAGGGTCCTGGCACCCGAACGGCCCTGGATGGACGCAGGGCATCATGGTCCGTATGCGTGCAGTGGTGCAGAGAGTGGACGGGGCCGCCGTCGTCGTGGACGGCGAGACGGTAGGGGAGATCATCGGACAAGGGCTCTGCGTCCTTGTCGGAGTGACGCATGAGGACACCCCGGAGAAGGCCGCGCAGCTCGCCCGCAAGCTGTGGTCCGTACGCATTCTTGAAGACGAGAAGTCTTGTTCGGATGTGGGGGCGCCGTTGCTGGTGATCTCCCAGTTCACTCTCTACGGTGACGCCCGTAAGGGGCGGCGCCCCACGTGGAACGCGGCCGCCCCCGGCGAGGTCGCGGAGCCCCTGGTCGACGAGGTCGTCGCTCGGCTTCGCGCGCTGGGCGCGCACGTGGAGACGGGCCGCTTCGGAGCGGACATGAAGGTGTCCCTCACGAACAACGGCCCGTTCACGGTGCTGATCGAGGTCTGAGCAGCCCAGGCGCGGCCGCTACGGCTCGACCACGACCTCCTGGGACGCCGCCGTCGCCTCTCCCACCAGCAGGGGGGCGTCCAGCGGGACGTTGCGCTTGACCAGGGCCAGGGCCACCGGGCCCAGCTCGTGGTGGCGGGCGGAGGTGGTGACGAAGCCCAGCTGGCGGCCCTCGGGGCCGTCGGCGGCCAGGCGGACCGGGGCGCCGTGGCCCGGCAGGGACACCTCGCTGCCGTCCAGGTGCAGGAAGACCAGGCGGCGCGGCGGCTTGCCGAGGTTGTGGACGCGGGCGACCGTCTCCTGGCCGCGGTAGCAGCCCTTCTGCAGGTGCACCGCCGTGCCGATCCAGCCCAGCTCGTGCGGGATCGTGCGGTGGTCGGTCTCCAGCCCCACCCGCGGGCGGTGCGCCTCGACGCGCAGCGCCTCGTACGCCAGGACGCCCACCGCGGGGCCGTGCGTGGCGGCGAAGTCCGTCAGCCGCTCGCGCGGCAGGAACAGGTCGCGGCCGTGCGCCGTCTCGCGCACGGTCACCCCGTCCGGCACCTCGGCGATCGAGCCCGCCGGCAGGTGCACCACGGCGAAGTCGTCCGTACGGTCGGCGACCTCGACGCGGTAGAAGAACTTCATGCTCTCCAGATACGCGATGAGGTCGCCCTGGGTGCCCGGCTCCACGTGCGCCCAGGTCGTCTCCCCGTCGTCGACCAGATAGAGCGCGTGCTCGATGTGGCCGTTGGCGGAGAGGATCAGCGCCTCCGTGGCCTGTCCGGCCGGGAGCTCGCTCACATGCTGGGTGATGAGCAGGTGGAGCCAGCTCAGCCGGTCGGCGCCGGTGACGGTGACGACCCCGCGGTGCGAGAGGTCGACGAAACCGGACCCGCCGGCGAGCGCGCGCTGTTCGCGGAAGAGTTCGCCGTAGTGCGCGGCGACGCCTTCGTCCGGGCCCTCGGCGCCGACGGCACCGGGCAGCGACAACAGCGGGCTGGCTTTCGATTGACGCAGCATGCGCACAAGCCTACGACCCGCCCGCCACCGCCCCCGAAGAGCCGCCGGAACCGGCGTCGGAGCCGGTCCCCGCGCCGGAAGCGGAATCGGTTCCCGCGCCGGGGCCCGACCCGCCACCCTCGCCCTTCGCCGCGCAGTCGGCGCACCGGCCGAAGATCGCGAAGTGCTTCATGTCCGTCTCGAAGCCGAACGTCTCGCGCAGCTGATCGGTGAACGGCCCCGCCACCGACAGATCCGCCTCGATCACGCCCGTGCAGTCCCGGCAGACGAGGTGTATGTGGTGGTGCCGGTCGGCGAGGTGGTAGGTGGGCGCGCCGTGCCCGAGGTGGGCGTGGCTGACCAGCCCCAGCTCCTCCAGCAGCTCCAGGGTCCGGTAGACCGTGGAGATGTTGACCCCGCCCGCGGTCTTGCGGACCTCGGTGAGGATGTCGTCCGGGGTCGCGTGCTCCAGCCGGTCGACCGCCTCCAGGACGAGCTGGCGCTGCGGGGTCAGCCGGTACCCGCGCTTACGGAGGTTGCTCTGCCAGTCGGTGTCCACCACGCCCCCAGTCTAGGCAGCGTCAGCCGGTCCGTACCCCCTTCAGATACCCGGCGAGCGCGGCGATGGCCGCGGGGTTGCGGGGGCTCTCGACGAGGTCGACGTAGTCGAGGACGAAAATGCGGTCGTTCTTGATCGCCGAGACGTTGGCGAGCGGGGCGTAGGACTTGAGGAACTCCTTCTTCTGTTCCGCCGTCACGTCGCCGTAGTTGTTGATCACGATGACGTCCGGGTTCCGGTCCACGACCGTCTCCCAGCTGACCGACGTCCAGGAGTCCTTGAGGTCCTTCATCACGTGGTCGCCGCCGGCCTTGGTGATGATGTCGTGCGGACCGGCGTACGCGCCGGAGGTCAGCGGCTTGTCCCGGCCGTCGTCGTAGAGGAAGACGCTGGGCCGCTCGCCGTTTTCGGGGATCCGCGCCTGGGCGTCGGCGACCTGCTTCTTGAACCCGGCGACGAGTTTCGCCGCCCGCTCCTCGACGTCGAAGACCTTCCCCAGCGTCTCCAGATCGGTGTACAGCGCCTCCAGCGGCGGCATCACACCGCGGGACTTGGCGCTGCCGCCGTTGCGGCAGGACTCGGTGAGGACGTAGCTGCCGATGCCGAGCTTCTTCAGGGACGCGGGGGTGAAGCCGTTGCCCTCGCCGAAGCCGTAGTTCCAGCCCGCGAAGACCAGGTCCGCCTTGGCGTCCAGGGCGATCTCCTTGGTGATCTCCTTCTTGGACAGCCACTTCACCTTCTTGTAGCCGTCCTTCCAGGCCACGGCCTCGCGGTCGCCCTTGTAGTCCGGCGCCACGTACCCCGCCATGTGGTCCTCCAGGCCGAGCGCGAACATGATCTCCGCGATGCCGACGTCGTTGGTCACCACCCGCCGCGGGGCCTTGTCGTACGTCGTCTTCACCCCGCAGTTCTCGACGGTCACGGGGTAGTGCCCCTTCCTCCCCCCGGCCCCCTTGGCATGCTCACCGTCCCCGGAGTCGTCGACCTTCGCGCCGCAGCCCGCGAGGGCGACGGCGGCGAGAAGCGCGGTGAGGGTACGGGCGGTACGGGCGGCGGCGGTGGCCATGGCGCGTCCTTAACTGGGGGAAGCCTTACGGGGTGGGGAGGCGGTCGAAGAGCAGTTGCGGGGCGCCGGACTCGGGGTGCGGCACCCGGTGGGCCCGTACGCCGAAGACGTCCGCGAGCAACTCGGCGGTCAGCACGTCGTGCGGCGGGCCGGAGGCCACGATGCGGCCGTCCGCGATGACGTACAGCGCGTCGCAGTGGGTGGCGGCCAGATTGAGGTCGTGCAGCGCGGCCAGCACCGTCAGCCCGGAGCCCCGCACCAGCGCCAGGACCTCCAGCTGCTGCGCGATGTCCAGGTGGTTCGTCGGCTCGTCCAGGACCAGCACCTTCGGCTGCTGTGCCAGGGCCCGGGCGATCAGCACCCGCTGCTTCTCACCGCCCGACAGGGTCAGGAAGCCCCGCCCCGCGAGGTGGGCCGCGCCGACCCGCTCCAGGGCCGCCGCGCAGACCCGGGTGTCGTCCGCCGTGACGCGCGCGGCGGCGCTCTGGTGCGGCAGCCGCCCCATGGCGACGATCTCGGTGACGGTGAAGTCGAACTCGCTCGCCGACTCCTGCGGCAGCGCCGCCAGCCTGCGGGCGCCCTCGCGGGCGCTCAGCGCGTGCAGGTCGTCGCCGTCGAGGCGGACGCCGCCCGTGGCCGGCCGCAGGGCGCGGTAGACGCAGCGCAGCAGGGTGGACTTGCCGCTGCCGTTGGGCCCGACCAGGCCGACGAACTGGCCGCTGTCCGCCCGGAGCGCGATGTCCGCGACGAGCCGGGCGCCCGCGATCTCGACCGACAGGTCCTCGATGTCGACGCGCATGCTCTAAGCCCCTCCGAAGGTGTAGCCGCGGCGCCGCATGAGCAGCACGAAGCACGGCACGCCGATGACGGCCGTGATGGCACCGACCGGCAGCTCCACGGGCGCCAGCAGCAGCCGGGAGAGGATGTCGACCCACAGGAGCAGCACCGCGCCCAGCAGGGGCGCGACGGTCAGCACCCGGCGGTGGTCGGCGCCCACGAGCATGCGGGTGACGTGCGGGACCATCAGGCCGACGAAACCGATCGCACCGCTGACGGCGACGACGGCGCCCGTGACGGCGGCCGTGACGACGAACAGCCGCCGGCGCATCCGCTCGGGGTCCACGCCGAGCGCGGTGGCGGTCTCGTCGCCCATGGCGAGGGCGTTCAGGTTCCGCGCCGACCAGAGCAGGAAGCCGAGCCCGCAGCCGACGACGCCCGCCGCGATGGGCACGGACCCCCAGGTGGCCCCGCCGAGGCTGCCGAGCAGCCACATCATGGCGGAGCGGGCCGCCTCCCCGCGGTCGGCGCTGAAGACCATCAAGGTGGTGGCGGCCGCGAAGCCGTAGTGCATGGCGGTGCCGGTGAGCACCAGCCGCAGCGGGGTCAGCCCCTGCGCGGTGCGCGCCGCCGCGTAGACGAGCAGCATCGCGGCGAGCGCGGAGGAGAACGCGGCGCCGGACAGCGCCCACACGCCGAGCGAGCCCAGGGCCCCGAAGAGCAGCACGGCGTTCGCCCCGACGGCGGCGCCCGAGGAGATCCCGAGGACGAAGGGGTCGGCGAGGGCGTTGCGGACCATGGCCTGGACGGCGACGCCGGTCGCGGAGAGCCCGGCGCCGACGACGGCGGCGAGCAGGGCGCGCGGGAAGCGCAGCTCCCAGATGATGGTGTAGGCGGAGACCTCGTCGGGCGCGATGGACCCGCCGCTCAGCCCGGCCCAGAGATAGCGCAGCGTCCGCGACCAGGTCACCCCGGAGGAACCGAGGCCGATACAGCACAGCAGCGAGCCGATCAGCGCTGCCCCGAGGCCGGCCAGCAGGGGCGGCAGCGGCACCCGGCGCGGAGCCGGTGGCCTGCCGGGCGGGCCCGTCGTGCTGGGAGAGGTGACCTGGGAGGGGATCCCCACGGGGTACGCCTTCGGCTCGGGCCGCTTCCCTGCGTCCCAAGGAGCGGCCCCGAACGCGATCCGCGGGGGCGTCCCCTCGCAGTCCACGGCGAGTTGTCAGGAGCTGACGCCGCCGCGGGTGATCGGGCTCGCGGGGGGAACCGTCAAGGGTCCCTCCGCCCACCGTTGCGGGTCAGCGCCGGACTTCGACCGGACTTCCCCCGCGGGGCGTGGTGAGAGCGAGGCTCTCGTAGGTCGTGCTCAGCCGGTGTAGGGCGTGCCGTCCGGGTTGAAGAAGGCGACGCCGTCCGGCATGTCGTCGGGCAGGTTCTGCGCCCACTCCTGGAGGTCGGCGATCTTCTTGAGGTGCGCCGACATGTAGGGGCGCAGCGGCACCTCGGGGGTCGCCTTCTCGCCGACCCACATCAGGTCGCCCTTGACGTAGCCGTACAGGCGCTTGCCGCCGGTGTACGGGCCGGACGCCTCGGTGCGGGCGACGGCGTCGGTCGCCAGGTCGATCTGCGGCTTCTGGTCGGCGAGCTCGCCGTACCAGACCTCGGCGACACCCGCGTCGCGGATCATGACGACCTCGACCTTGCGGTCCTTGTCGATCCGCCAGTAGCCGCTCTCGGACTCCAGCGGGCGGCCCATCTTGCCCTCGGCGTCGAGAACCCAGCTGTGCGAGTGGTACTCCAGGAAGTCACGGCCGTCGTGGGTGAAGACGACTTCCTGCCCGAAGTTGCACTTCTCGGCACCGGGGAAGTCGGCGACGCCCGCGCCCTCCCACTTGCCGAGGAGGAAGACCAGGGGCACGAGGTCCGGGTGGAGGTCGGACGGAATCTCGATCATGGAGGGCTCAGACGATCTCTAGGTGAACGGTCAACGACAAGGTCAGCGCTGGCCCTGGTACAGCTTCTTCCAGGTCAGCCCGGCGAACGCGAGAACGCCGACGACGACCAGGACAAGCAGGGAGGTGAAGACTGCCTCAAGCACGAGCGCGCTCCTCGGTCGGAGTGAGGGTGTACGGACCGCTGCCGAGTCTAGTCGGACGTGTCCGGAGCGGCGCTGTGAGGTCGATCGTCCCCCGGCCCGCACGGTGGCGGCGGGCCCTAGAGTGATCGCATGGCGTACAAGAAGCTCGTGATCAAGGTGACGGCCGGGGCGGACGCGCCCGAGCGGTGCTCGCAGGCGTTCACGGTGGCGGCGGTCGCCGTCGCGAGTGGCGTCGAGGTGTCGCTGTGGCTGACCGGTGAGTCGTCGTGGTTCGCGCTGCCGGGGCGGGCGGCGGAGTTCGAGCTGCCGCACGCGGCGCCGCTGCCCGACCTGATCGAGGGGATCCGGGTCGGCGGCGGCATGATCACGGTGTGCACGCAGTGCGCGGCGCGCCGGGACATCGAGGAGAAGGACCTCATCGAGGGCGCGCGCATCGCCGGGGCGCAGGTCTTCGTCAGCGAGATCATGGCGGAGGGCGCGCAGGCGCTGGTCTACTAGCCGCCGCCGGCCCACTGCTCGTCCACTGGCCGCCGCTCGCCCGTCGGCCGCCGCTCGCCGTCATCGGCGGCGCTTGCCGTCCAGCTCGTCCCACCACTCGTCCGACTTCGGGTCGCCCGAGGGGTCGTCCCACCAGCGGTCGTCCGGCCCCCTGCGGTTGGCCACGACGGCCGCCACGGGCGGGATCACCATCGCCACCAGGCACATCGCGACCGCGGCCGGCACCGACCACAGGCGCACCACCGCCCACGCCAGGACGAACAGGCCGATGCAGGTGCCCATCATGGCGAAGTACCAGTGGCGGCGCCGCGTGTACATGCATCCACCGTACGACCGGCCGCGAGCGGTGCGAAGAGGCGGCCGTGCGAACAGGCGACGGCGCGAAGGGCCGCACCCCCATCAAGGCGTCCAACCCCGGGGTGCGGCCCTTCGGCCGTAGGTGAGCCGTTCTCAGACGGCGATGGCGACCTCCGCCAGGCCGCCCTGCTGCGCGACGACCGTACGGTCGGCGGACTTCCCGCCGGCCACGAGCGCCCGCAGCGTCCACCGGCCCTCGGCCGCGTAGAAGCGGAACTGTCCGGTCGCGGACGTGGGCACCTCGGCGGTGAATTCGCCGGTGCTGTCCAGCAGGCGGACGTAACCGCTGACGGGCTGGCCGTCCAGGGTCACCGAACCCTGGATGGTGGTCTCACCGGGCTTGGCGGTCGAGGCGTCCGGGCCGCCGGCCTTTGCTCCACACATAAGTGATCCTTGAGGGTTGGGGGGACGGGTCAGTTGCCGGCGCCGAGCTCGATCGGCACGCCGACCAGCGAGCCGTACTCGGTCCAGGAGCCGTCGTAGTTGCGGACGTTGGGCTGTCCCAGCAGCTCGTGCAGCACAAACCAGGTGTGCGCGGAGCGCTCGCCGATGCGGCAGTAGGCGATGGTGTCCTTGGACAGGTCCACGCCGGCGCCCTCGTAGATCGCCTTGAGCTCGTCGTCGGACTTGAAGGTGCCGTCGTCGTTGGCCGACTTCGACCAGGGGATGTTGCGGGCGCTGGGCACGTGGCCGGGGCGCTGCGACTGCTCCTGGGGGAGGTGCGCCGGGGCGAGCAGCTTGCCGCTGAACTCGTCGGGGGAGCGCACGTCGACGAGGTTGAGCGAGCCGATGGCGGCGATGACGTCGTCGCGGAACGCGCGGATCGACGCGTCCTGGGGCTTGGCCCGGTACTCGGTGCGCGGGCGCTCCGGCACCTCGGCGACCAGGTCGCGGGAGTCCAGCTCCCACTTCTTGCGGCCGCCGTCGAGGAGCTTCACGTCCTGGTGGCCGTAGAGCTTGAAGTACCAGTAGGCGTACGAGGCGAACCAGTTGTTGTTGCCGCCGTAGAGGACGACGGTGTCGTCGTTGGCGATGCCCTTCTCCGAGAGCAGCTTCTCGAAGCCGGCCTGGTCGACGAAGTCACGGCGTACCGGGTCCTGGAGGTCGGACTTCCAGTCGATGCGGACCGCGCTCTTGATGTGGTTCTTCTCGTAGGCCGAGGTGTCCTCGTCGACCTCGACGATGACGGTCTTCGGGTCGCCTGCGTCGATGCGGGCCTGTACCCAGTCGGCGTCCACCAGGACGTCACTGCGGCTCATGCTGTTCTCCTCCGGGGCAGTTGCGGAATGTGCGCGGGTACGCGAGAGAGGGGGCGTGGCGCCGCGCAGCTGATGGTGTGGGAGGGCCTCGACGGGGCGAGGCGGAACAAGCGGGGGACGAGCGGCCGGCGGAAGGGAGGGACCGCCGGGGGCTTGGTCCCCGTCAGACATGACGACAGAGCATGGCGGCGACGCGGCACAGGTCTACTGCCCGCCGCTTCGTGAGATCCGCCTGTCGCTTCATGCGTCCGATCGTAGGGACGGACAGGCGTGCGTGTCACCGGTGTGTCGAATTGCGAGACGAGATCTTCCACCATGTGGGATCGCCTCGCCTGAGGAGAGGCCGGACGAGCGGGTTCCGGGCCGGGGGTCCGTACGTGTTCTGTCGTACGGACATGCGCGTCTCGCGTGCTGGACCGTGCTGGACGGGGCTCCGGGTGGGGGACCGGCGCCCCGTGCGGGTTACGGGCCTCAGCCCGCCAGGTTCACCTGCGAACCGGTGAGCGTGATGTCGACGCCCTCCGGCGTGGTGACGACCTTGTCCAGCTTGATGCCCTTGGGCAGGCCGTTGATTCGGCGGTCCAGGTCGATCTTCCGGCGGACGGCGTCCTCCAGGCCCGGGATGCCCTGCGACGGCACCTCGTCGGCCCGTACGCGGACGGTGTCGCCGTTCTGCACGCTCACCGTGGAGACGACGCTGCGCTCGACGGTCTGGCCCATCATCATCACCTTGCCGGTGACCTTGACCTGGCTCTTGCCGGAGGCGCTCGTGCCGCCGTAGGCGATCGTCACGCCGGGATCGGCGGCGGCCTTGGTGAGCTCCTCGTACGTGATGCGCGCGGTGCCCGTCGCGCGGTCGGCGACGGCGGAGGAGAAGCTGCTGTCGATGCGGACGTCGTGCAGCGTGGCGTCGAAGGCCGAGACCCGCACCGACTCACGGCCCGAACCGGCGGTGACGCCGTCCATCTTGACCTCGACCTCGTCGAGGCTGGAGCCGGCTATCTGGGTCAGGAACGGAAAGCCCTTGATCGAGACCTCCGGGGTGCCGGAGAGGCCCTGGCTGCTGCGGATCTTCTCGGCGGCCTGGTCCTCGGCGAGGTACACCGCGAGCCGGTCCGCGCCCACGAAGAGTGCCCCCAGAATCACGGCGACGATCAGGGTTATCCGTATTGCGCGCATCGAATGTCTCGCTCCCCCGGGTTTCGGTCAGGCCCCTTGCCTGTGCAGGGAGCCTAACCGGACCCGGTCGGGAAGCCGATGGAACGACCGGTGACCTCCGTGGCCACGGAGGTCACCGGGACGGGTGGGGCGCCGGTCAGGCCAGCGCCCGGCCGATCACATAGATCGCGGGCGCGGCCACCGTCAGCGGCAGGGCGACGCCCGCCGTCATGTGGACGAACCGCGAGGGGTAGTCGTAGCTCGCCACCCGCAGGCCGATCAGCGCGCAGACGCCCGCCGCCGGCGCGAGGAGCGCGGCCGAGGTGCCCATGCCGGTCAGTCCGCCGGTGGCCACGCCGGAGCCCGCCGCCGCGATCAGCGCGACGATCGGGGAGGCGAAGGACGGCAGCGGCAGCGCGCGGGCCAGGGCCGCCACGGCGACACCCACCGCGCCGACCACGACCGCGTCGGAGTGGGCGGCCGAGGCGAGGTGCCCGGTCGCGACGACGGTGAGGGCCGCCGAGGCGCCCGCGACCATCAGCCCCTGCAAGCGCTCGTCGGGCCCCGCGTGGCTGCGCAGTTGGAGGACGAGCGTCAGCAGCAGCCACACCCCGAGCGTGCCGATGAGCACGGTCGGTGCCTGGTCGGCGTCCGTGGCCAGCAGCCCGATGTCGGCGGCCAGACCGCCCATGAACGCCAGCGCGATGCCCTGCCGCGCGGGCCACATCCCGTTCAGCCGGAACCAGCCCGCCGCCGTCACCGCCTGCAGCAGCACCACCGGCACCGCCAGCGCCACCTGCCCCAGGGGCGCGGTCAGCGCGAGCAGCGCCGCCAGCACGGTCGTCAGCAGGGCCGGCTTGAGGCCCGGCGAGAGGATCTGCGGACGGCCCTCGGCCTTCGCCTTCTCCGCGGCCGTCATCGGCCGTTCGCCGGCGTCCGGCCCGGACGGCGCGGCTGTCGGCTCCGCCACCCGGTCCGGTACGGGCGGCGCCGGCTGCGCGTGCCGGCCCGGCGCGCGCGACTCCGCCGCGCGCGGCCGGTCGGCGGCGCCGGCCGCGCCGTCGTCGGCACGGCGGTGGCCGCCGGTCCGGTGCGCGTACGGGCCAAAGGCGCCGGAAGAGCCGTCGGGGTGGCCCGGGACGGCGTCCGGCAGCGGTCCGCCGGGCCGCTGCGAGCCGTACCCCTGATCCGCCGCGGGGGCGGGCTCGGGCTCGGGCCGCTGCCAGGTCTGGGTGTCCCAGGTCGGCGTCTGCCAGGTCTGGGTCAGGGGCTCGGACTGCTGGGCGTAACCCTGCTGCCCGCCCTGTGTCGTGGGCCACGCCGAGGGCGTCGGGGGCTGCTGCGCGTGCGCCTGCCCCTGCGCCGCGTACGGGTCGTACGCGCCGTTGTAGGGGCTGTGCGCGTCGTACGCGCCCGGAGCCTGCGCCGGGGGGTGCGCGCCCTGCTGGTCGTAGTGCCCGTGGCTCTCCTGCTGCCCGTAGCCCTCGTGCTGCTGCCCACGCCGCTGGGCGTAGCCCTCGTGCTGCTGCCCGTAGGTCTCGTGCGGCTGGTACGGGTCGTACGGCTCTCGCGGCTCGTACGGGTTGTGCGGCTGATCGCTCATGGTGGCGGGGTCACCCTCCTGCGAAGGGCGGGAGCACCTCGATGGTGCCGCCCTCCGCCAGTTGGACCGTCGTGTGGTCGCGCGTGCCGACCGGGTCGCCGTCCACGAGGAAGGAGCAGCGCAGCAGCACCCGCGCGAATTCCGGGCGCTCCGCGTGGCGCCGCCGTGCGGCGTCGAGCGCCTCGGCCAGCGTCCGGGCCGTGAACGGCTCCTCGGCCGTGCCGGCGGCGGCCTTCGCCGCGGCCCAGTACCGGATCGTGCCCGCCGGTCCCGGCTGCTTCGGCAGCTCACCCGACAGAGCCGGTTTCACCGGATGTGCCGGTTGTGTCGTCGCCACGGCGACCCCTTTCCTTCATCTGCGCCTCCCATGATGACGGGTGCCGGGCGGCCCACGGCCCGCCGCCGGTAAAACGGGAGGCCGCGCGGCGGGGCGTTCCCATAGGCTGCGCGGTGTGTTGGTACGACTTATGCGGGCGTATTTGAGGCCCTACTCCAAACCGATCGCGTTGGTCGTGCTCTTGCAGCTCGTCCAGACGCTTGCCACGCTCTATCTCCCCACCCTGAACGCCGACATCATCGACAACGGTGTCGTCAAGGGCGACACCGGCTACATCCTGGAGCTCGGCGGCTGGATGCTGGGCGTCTCCGTCATCCAGATCGTCTGCGCGATCGGAGCGGTCTACTTCGGCGCCCGTACGGCCATGGCGCTCGGCCGCGACCTGCGGGCCGCGGTCTTCGACCGGGTGCAGTCCTTCTCGGCCCGCGAGGTGGGCCAGTTCGGCGCACCCTCGCTGATCACCCGTACCACCAATGACGTGCAGCAGGTCCAGATGCTGGTCCTGATGTCCTTCACCCTGATGGTGTCCGCGCCGATCATGTGCGTCGGCGGCATCATGATGGCCCTCAACCAGGACGTGCCGCTCTCCGCGCTGCTGCTGGTGATCGTCCCGGTCCTGGGCATCATCGTCTCGCTGATCATCTGGCGGATGCGGCCCATCTTCCGTGGCGTCCAGGAGCGCATCGACACGGTCAACCGCGTCCTGCGCGAGCAGATCACCGGCATCCGTGTCATCCGGGCCTTCGTCCGCGACACCCACGAGCGGAAACGTTTCCGAGCGGCCAACACCGAGCTCATGGACGTGTCGCTGCGCGCCGGCCGGCTGATGTCGCTGATGTTCCCGACCGTGATGCTCGTCGTGAACCTCTCCTCGATCGCCGTCCTGTGGTTCGGCGGCCACCGCATCGACAGCGGCGACATGGAGATCGGCGCGCTGACGGCCTTCCTCAGCTACCTCATGCAGATCCTGATGGCCGTCATGATGGCCACCTTCATGTTCATGATGGTGCCGCGCGCCGAGGTCTGTGCCGAGCGCGTCCAGGAGGTCCTGGCCACCGACTCCAGCGTCGTGCCCCCGGCCGCGCCCGTCACCGAGCTCCGCCGCGCCGGGCACCTGGAGCTGTCCGGTGTGGAGTTCCGCTTCCCCGGCGCCGAGGAGCCCGTCCTGAAGGACGTCTCCCTCGTCGCCCGCCCCGGTGAGATCACGGCCGTCATCGGCTCGACCGGCAGCGGCAAGTCCACGCTGCTCGGCCTCGTGCCCCGGCTGTTCGACGCCACCGGCGGCTCGGTCCTCGTCGACGGCGTCGACGTACGCGAGCTCGACCCGGTCCTGGCCTCGGAGACCGTCGGCTTCGTCCCCCAGAAGCCCTACCTCTTCTCCGGCACCATCGCCTCCAACCTCCGCTACGGCAAGCCCGACGCGACCGACGAGGAGCTGTGGCGGGCCCTGGAGACCGCGCAGGCCCGCGACTTCGTCGAGAGCATGGAACTGGGCCTGGAGGCGCCCATCTCCCAGGGCGGCTCCAACGTCTCCGGCGGCCAGCGGCAGCGCCTGGCCATCGCCCGCGCGCTGGTCCGCCGCCCGGAGATCTACCTCTTCGACGACTCCTTCTCCGCCCTCGACTACGCCACCGACGCGCGGCTGCGCGCCGCGCTGGCCCGGGAGACGGAGGACGCGACCGTCGTCATCGTCGCCCAGCGGGTGTCCACCATCCGCGACGCCCACCGGATCGTCGTCCTGGACGAGGGCCGCGTCGTCGGCACCGGCACCCACACCGAGCTGATGGCGTCGAACGAGACCTACCGGGAGATCGTGCTCTCCCAGCTCACCGAGGAGGAGGCGGCGTGACGACCCCGGAAAAGCCCGGACAGGGCGGAAAAGAACAGCCCGCCGCCCCGGCGCGCAGAGGCCCCGCCCCGGCGACCGGCATCGCCCGCTTCATGGGCGGCCAGCCCACCGAGCGGTCCATGGACTTCGCGGGCTCCAGCAAGCGGCTCCTGGGCACGCTCCGCCCCGAGCGCGCGATCATCGCCTTCGCGCTGGCCCTCGGCGTCGCCAGCGTCGCGCTGACCGTCCTCGGCCCCAAGATCCTGGGCCGGGCCACCGACCTGATCTTCGCCGGTGTCGTCGGACGGCGCTTCCCCGAGGGCGTCAGCAAGGCCGAGGCCATCGAGACCATGCGGCGCGAGGGCCACGGCCAGGTCGCCGACCTGCTCGCCTCCGTCGACTTCACCCCCGGCCGGGGCATCGACTTCGACGCCGTCGGCCAGGTCCTGCTGTGGGTCCTGCTGATCTACGTCGGCGCGTCCCTCTTCGGGTTCGTCCAGGCCCGCATCGCCACCACCGTCGTCCAGCGCGCCGTCTTCCGGCTGCGCGAGGAGGTCGAGGAGAAGCTCGGCCGGCTGCCGCTGAGCTACTTCGACAAGCAGCAGCGCGGCGAGGTCCTCTCCCGCGCCACCAACGACATCGACAACATCGCGCAGACCCTCCAGCAGACCCTCAGCCAGATAGTCGCCTCCCTGCTGACCATCGTCGGCGTGCTGGCCATGATGTTCTGGATCTCCTGGCTGCTGGCCCTCGTCGCGCTGGTCACCGTACCGGTGTCCGTCGTCGTCGCCACGAAGATCGGCAAGCGCGCGCAGCCGCAGTTCGTCACCCAGTGGAAGACCACCGGCAAGCTCAACGCCCACATCGAGGAGATGTACACCGGCCACTCGCTGGTCAAGGTCTTCGGCCGCCAGAAGGAGTCCGCGGAGACCTTCCGCAAGGAGAACGAGGACCTCTACGCCGCCGGCTTCAAGGCCCAGTTCATCTCCGGCATCATCCAGCCCGCGATGATGTTCATCGGCAACCTCAACTACGTGCTCGTCGCCGTCGTCGGCGGCCTGCGGGTCGCCTCCGGCTCGCTGTCCATCGGTGACGTCCAGGCGTTCGTGCAGTACTCGCGCCAGTTCAGCCAGCCGCTCACGCAGGTGGCCTCCATGGCCAACCTCGTCCAGTCCGGCGTCGCCTCCGCCGAGCGCGTCTTCGAGCTCCTCGACGCGGAGGAGCAGTCGCCGGAGGCGGCCGCCCCGCAGAAGCCGGAGCAGGTGCTCGGCCGCGTCTCGTTCGAGAAGGTCTCCTTCCGCTACGAGCCCGACAAGCCGCTCATCGAGGACCTGTCGCTCACGGTGCGGCCCGGCCAGACCGTCGCCATCGTCGGCCCCACCGGCGCCGGCAAGACCACGCTGGTCAACCTGCTGATGCGGTTCTACGAAGTGAGCGGCGGGCGCATCGCCCTCGACGGCGTCGACATCGCGGGGATGTCCCGCGAGGAGCTGCGCTCGCACATCGGCATGGTCCTCCAGGACACGTGGCTCTTCGGCGGCACGATCGCCGAGAACATCGCCTACGGGGCGCCTGCCGGCACCTCCATGGACAAGATCGTCGAGGCGGCGAGGGCCACCCACGTCGACCGCTTCGTCCGGACACTGCCGGACGGCTACGACACCGTCCTCGACGAGGAGGGCTCCAACGTCAGCGTCGGCGAGAAGCAGCTCATCACGATCGCCCGCGCCTTCCTCGCCGAGCCGGAGATCCTCGTCCTGGACGAGGCGACGAGCTCCGTCGACACGCGTACGGAGGTCTTGATCCAGCATGCGATGGCGCGGCTGCGGGCTGGGCGGACGAGCTTCGTCATCGCTCACCGTCTGTCGACGATTCGCGATGCGGATGTCATTTTGGTGATGGAGTCGGGGCGGATCGTGGAGCAGGGGTCGCATGACGCGCTGCTGTCGTCCGGGGGCGCGTATGCGCGGCTGTATGCCGCGCAGTTTGCGGCGCCGGTCGCTGGGGCTTGACCCTGGTTTCCGGCTGCGGCTTCAGGTGTCCTCAATCGCCGGACGGGCTTGATTTTGCTGACCGCAGTCGTCGTGTGCGGGGTGGTTTGGCCTCCCGCCGTGGTCAGGTGCGGCGCCGTGCCGCTCCGGGTCCTTGCAGGGCTGCTTCGCTTTACGCCCTGCAAGGACCCTGCGCGTCCCGACGCCTCCCGCACAACCAAGCCCGTCCGGGGGCACCTCCCAGCGTTAGCTGGGGGAGTTTGAGGGCAACGCTGAGCCCGGTGGGGGCGAGTAATCGGGTCGGGCCCGCCACTCCAGCCGTCCGGCGTTTGAGGACAAGGCTCGGGAATCAAGCCCGTCCGGCGTTTGAGGACACCCACCCCGAAACCCGCTCCAAAAGCTCAACCCCCGCCGAATTCTCCGCGTGGCCGAACCCCCGCTCGATCCACAGCTCCACACACCCCGGACCCGCGGCAGCGGCAAGCATCCGCGGGTGATCCAGCGGAAAGTACGTGTCACGGTCCCCGTGCACGATCAAGAGCGGCCGAGGCGCGATCAAGGGAACCGCCTCCGTGGGGGACAAGGGGACCGGGTCCCAGTCCTCCGAATGCACCCGCGTCCGTAGCCCGATCCGGGCGATCACGCGGCCGGAAGGGCGCGAGATCGCCCAGTGCAGCCGCCGCATCGGCGCCGTCCCCCGGTAGTACCAACGGGCCGGCGCACTCACGGCGACCACCATGTCGGCGTGTGCCTCAGTGCGCCCCCCATGCCCCGGGCCGGCGGGCCGGTACAGCGCGGCGTGCCGCAGGACGACCGAGCCGCCCATGGAGAAGCCGACCGTCGCCACCCGCTCGTGTCCCAGCGCGCGGGCCCACTCCACCGCCGCCGCCAGGTCCAGCACCTCGCGGTCGCCCACCGTGGACCGGCCCCCGGAGCGCCCGTGGCCCCGGAAGGAGAACGTGATCACGGCCGCACGCTGGGCGAACACCCGCGCCGCGCGGCGCAGCCCGGGACGGTCCAGCGCGCCCGTGAAGCCGTGCGCCAGCACGACCGCGGGCACCGGCCCGGCGCCGGTCGCGGGGCCCTCGTACGGCTCGTACGCCGCCTCGATGCGGACCCCATCCGCTGTCAAGAGGGCCCGACGATGACCACTCGAAGTGATCGACGAAACACAAGGTCGTGCAAAATCGTCCGTACCTCCGAAAGCCATGTGGGCTATTCTGCTGGGCAGAGAGGATCCGGGCAGAGTAGCCCCCGGGTCCTTTTGTGCATTCGGACGCGCGCCCGCGCGAATGAGCGCACGCGTGCTCCAGGGCGCGCACAGCCCGTAACCGTACGAAGCAGAGCCGCATACTCCCCCAGAGCCAGGCCCTGGGTGGTGCCCCCTTCGCAGGGACCGAGGAGGAACCGACGTCATGGGCGAGCGACGCGCGCAGATCCGCCAGAACCGTACGACCGGGGCGGGTGGCAGCCGATGAGCTCCCTGCTGCTCCTGACCAATGCCCTCCAGCCGTCCACGGAGGTGCTGCCCGCGCTGGGCCTGCTGCTGCACAGCGTGCGGGTGGCCCCGGCCGAGGGTCCGGCGCTCGTGGACACCCCGGGGGCCGACGTCATACTGATCGACGGCCGCCGCGACCTCCCGCACGTACGCAGCCTCTGCCAGCTGCTGCGCTCCACCGGCCCCGGCTGCCCGCTGATCCTGGTGGTCACCGAGGGCGGTCTCGCCGCCGTCACCGCGGACTGGGGCGTCGACGACGTCCTGCTGGACACCGCGGGCCCGGCCGAGGTCGAGGCGCGGCTGCGGCTGGCGATGGGCCGCCAGCAGATCACCACGGACGACAGCCCGATGGAGATCCGTACGGGCGACCTGTCGGTCGACGAGGCGACGTACAGCGCGAAGCTGAAGGGCCGGATACTGGATCTGACCTTCAAGGAATTCGAGCTGCTGAAGTACCTCGCGCAGCACCCCGGCCGGGTCTTCACCCGGGCCCAGCTGCTCCAGGAGGTGTGGGGCTACGACTACTTCGGCGGTACGCGCACGGTCGACGTCCATGTGCGGCGGCTGCGCGCCAAGCTCGGCCCGGAGCACGAGTCGCTGATCGGCACCGTTCGGAATGTCGGCTACCGCTTCGTGGTCCCCGAGAAGCCGGAGAAGGGGGCCGATCGCACCGAGGAGGCCAAGGCGAAGGAGCCGTCCGAGCGGCCCCGCGCGGAGGGGCCGGAGACTGACCGAACCGATACCGTTCGGCCGGTCAAACGCTAGGTGGACCCGCGTAGACTGCCCGTCGTGGCCAAGGTGACGCGGGACGATGTGGCGAGACTTGCGGGGACGTCGACCGCGGTGGTCAGCTACGTCATCAACAACGGGCCGAGGCCGGTGGCCCCGGCCACGCGCGAGCGTGTCCTGGCCGCGATCAAGGAGCTGGGTTACCGCCCCGACCGGGTCGCCCAGGCGATGGCGTCCCGACGGACGGACCTCATAGGTCTGATCGTCCCGGACGCCCGTCAGCCGTTCTTCGCCGAGATGGCCCACGCCGTCGAGCAAGCGGCCGCCGAGCGCGGAAAAATGGTGCTCGTCGGCAACTCCGACTATCTCGACGAGCGCGAAGTGCACTATTTGCGCGCCTTTTTGGGCATGCGCGTCTCCGGTCTGATCCTGATCAGTCAGGGACCGAGCGAGCACGCCGCCACGGAGATCGACGCGTGGGACGCACGGGTGGTGCTGATGCACCGCCGTCCGGACGCGATCGACGACGTCGCCGTCGTCACGGACGACGTGGGCGGCGCCCAGCTCGCCACCCGCCACCTGCTGGAGCACGGCCATCCGTACGTGGCCTGCCTCGGCGGCACCGAAGAGACCCCGACCGTCGGCGACCCCGTCACCGACCACGTCGAAGGCTGGCGCCGCGCCATGCGGGAGGCCGGGAAGTCCCTGGAAGGCCGGCTCTTCCAGGCCCCGTACAACCGCTACGACGCCTACCAGGTCGCCCTCGAGATCCTCTCCGGTCCCGACCGCCCCCCGGCCCTCATCTGCGCCACCGACGACCAGGCCATCGGCGTCCTGCGCGCCGCGCGCGAGCTGCGCATCGACGTCCCCGGCGAGCTGGCGGTCGCCGGCTTCGACGACGTCAAGGAGGCGGCTCTCACCGACCCGCCCCTGACCACGGTCGCCTCCGACCGCATCGCGATGGCCCGCTCGGCGGTCGACCTCGTCCTCGACGACGGCCTCCGCGTCGCCGGCTCCCGCCGCGAGCGCCTGAAGCAGTTCCCGTCGGCCCTGGTCATCCGCCGTTCCTGCGGCTGCGGGGGCTGACCGCCGCGCGCCTGGCCGCGCAGGAAACCGGACCTATGGCGCGATCCTTCCGACCTCGTCATCGCCTGCTGCAGCTTCTCCGGTGCGCATGATGACGGATCCGCCTCCCGGCCGCTCCCTGATGATGCGTCGACGCCCCCGTACGTCGGAGGGCGGCTCTTCCGGGCCCCGTACAACCGCCGCGCGGCCCGGTGCGCTCAGCGGGGCGGGCCGTCCAGCAGGTTCGTGATCAGCTTGCGCAGCCGTCCCTCGACGACCTCCTCGACGCCGTGCACGAGCTGGGCGCCGTAGACGACGGCGGTCCCGGCCGGTGGTGCGCTGGTCCAGCGGGTGTGCGGGACGGCTCGCAGCTCCGCGACAGCCTCCGGCCCGGCCTCGTGGGAGATCTCCCGGGTGAAGCGCGTCCCCGGGGCGAAGCCGCTGCCCGCGGTGGCGGTGCGCCCGGTCCACAGCGCGTCCGACGAGCACGTGTCGACGAAGAACTGCCCGCCGCGTGCCGCCTCCTGCAAGTGGAAGGCCACCCGGGCGACCCGCTGCGGCCGCGTGTCCGGGTCGTCCACGCCATGGAGGTGCGGATCGATCCGGTCACCGGGGCCCAGGTCGTGGTAGTCCCACGGTGTGACGCCCGCGACGGACGGGAACACCCGGCGAATGGCGGGCAGGGCGCGCTCGACGGCGCCCGACATGATGTCCTGCACCTCCTCGGGCGGCGTCATCCCGTCGCTCGGCCGCGCGGGAACCCAGCCCGTCGCCGCCACATGCTCGTCCAGCACCTTCGTCACCTGAGAGATCTCGTCGGGCGTGAGGAAGCCCTCGATCGTGTGCACGGCCAGGGTCTCGGTCATGTGAATCACGCGGCAACCCACTCCTGTCGCATCGGCGTGGAGCATCGTCATCCGCATTCCATCCCGGCGCGGTACGGGTGACAAGGCGCCCGCGCGCCAATCGCGAATAACGCGTTGACGCCGTCGTCGGCGCCCTCGTACGTTGGGCGACGCCCCTGTTGCCGTAGATCGGAGAAGGACGTTGCTCGTCTGAGGTCCTGAGACACCGCGCGTCACGCAGCCACCGCCGTCACGGCGCCGCCGCTGCCCGCGTTCCGTGTGCGACCTCGAGCATCGAGCCGTCCTCCCGCCGGTGCGGGGATCCCCGATCCCCGCTCGCCGAGCATGGTCGCCCTGTGGTGTCCCGACACGTTGTCCTGGCCACTTCCTCCAGCAACCACGTGAGGCCCGCATGTCTGCCCCCTCCACTTCCATCACCTGCGCATCGCTCTCCTACGCCTGGCCGGACGGCACCACCGTCTTCGACGACCTCCAGGTCGCCTTCGGGCCCGGCAGGTCCGGCCTCATCGGTCTCAACGGATCGGGAAAATCGACCCTGGTCAAGCTGATCAGCGGCGAGCTCGCACCGACCGGCGGCACGGTCCGCGTGGCCGGCGAGCTGGGTTATCTGCCGCAGAACATCACGCTCGACACCACGCTCCGCGTCGAGGACGTCCTGGGCATCACCGGCATACGTGCC
Source organism: Streptomyces sp. NPDC023527 (assembly GCF_055560115.1). Taxonomy (NCBI): domain Bacteria; kingdom Bacillati; phylum Actinomycetota; class Actinomycetes; order Kitasatosporales; family Streptomycetaceae; genus Streptomyces; species Streptomyces sp. NPDC023527. The sequence goes on along the minus strand of NZ_JBVHJJ010000006.1, from coordinate 388,124 downwards.
GCGCTGCACGCCATCGAGACGGGCGACGTCCGCGAGGAGCACTTCACGGTGGTCGGCGACGACTGGGACGTCGAGGAGCGCGCCACGGCGACGCTCGCCGGACTGGGGCTGGACCACATCGGCCTGGACCGGGGCGTCGGCGAGATCTCCGGCGGCGAATCGGTCCTGCTCCACCTGGCCGCGCTGCTGCTGCGCCGCCCCGACGTCCTCCTCCTCGACGAGCCCACCAACAACCTCGACCTGCACGCACGCCGGCGGCTGTACGCGGCCGTCGAGGCGTGGTCCGGCGTCATGATCGTGGTCAGCCACGACCGTGAACTCCTCGACCGCGTCGACCAGATCGCCGACCTGCGGGCGGGCGAAGTCACCTGGTACGGCGGCAACTTCTCCGCGTACGAGGAGGCGCTCGCCGCCGAGCAGGAGGCGGCCGAGCGCCTGGTGCGGGCCGCCGAGTCCGACCTGCGCAAGCAGAAGCGCGAGCTGGCCGACGCCCACGTCAAGCTCGCCCGGCGCAAGCGGTACGGCCAGAAGATGGAGGCCACCAAGCGCGAACCCAAGATCGTCATGGGGGAGCGCAAGCGGCAGGCCCAGGTCTCCGCCGGCAAGCACCGCATCCTGCACGAGAACAGGCTCGCCGAGGCGCGGGAACGGCTCGACGAGGCCGTGGAAGCCGTCCGCGACGACGACGAGATCCGCGTCGACCTCCCCTCCACGGCGGTGCCGCCGGGCCGCTCCGTGCTCACCCTGCGCGAGCTCCACCTGAAGTACGGGGCCCGTGTGAAGGGCGAGTTCGAGCTGCGCGGCCCCGAGCGGATCGCCCTCGTCGGCGGCAACGGCGCGGGCAAGACGACGCTCCTGCGCACGATCGCCGGCGAGCTGGACGCGCTCTCCGGGGAGGCGGTGGCCCATGTGCCGCTGCGCTTCCTGCCCCAGCGGCTCGACGTCCTGGACGAGGAGCTGACCGTCGCCGAGAACGTGGCGCGGTTCGCCCCCGAGGCGACCGACAACCGCATCCGGGCACGCCTGGCCCGCTTCCTGTTCAAGGGCGCGCGCGCCGACCAGCGCGCCGCGACGCTGTCCGGCGGCGAGCGCTTCCGGGCCACCCTGGCCGCCCTGATGCTCGCCGAACCCGCCCCGCAGCTCCTGATGCTGGACGAACCGACGAACAACCTCGACATGGCGAGCGTCCGCCGACTGACCACGGCCCTGGAGTCGTACGAGGGCGCCCTGATCGTCGCCAGCCACGACCTGCGCTTCCTGGAGTCCCTCGGCGTGACGCGCTGGCTGCGCCTGGACGGCGAACTGCGGGACACGACGGGCGAGGAGGTGCGCGCGGAGACGGCCATGAACTGAGGCCGTGCGCCGGCGGCCGGGGGCGTCGGGTGGCGGGACCGACGCCCTCGTCGCGCACGAGGTCCGCACAGCGCCGCGCCGAGCGGCAAAGGCGCCCCGGGGAAGGGGCGTCCGAGGCGGTACGGTGTCGGATCTGACGGACGCCCTGCCTCTGTAGCCTTCCGAGGAGCCGCCGCATGCACCGATCGGCGCGTGATCTGCCTGAGTACTGGGATACGTTCAAGCCGCGCGGCGACAGCGGGGATCAGGTCCCGGCCGCTGCCACGTTCGAGTGGACGCAATACCCCGGGCACGGCCCCGGTGACGCGTTCCTGCTGAAGCCCCGCACGGTCCTGGAGCTCGGTTCCGGCGAGGGCAAGGAAGCGGTCTACCTCGCACGCAAGGGAGTGCGGGTCACCGCGCTGGACTTCTCCACCGTGCAGATCGAGCGGGCGCGGGGCTGGTGGCGCCGGACGGCCGGGGTGCGGTTCGTGGAGGCGGAGGCATGTGACTACCTCACGAAGGTGGACGACACCTTCGACGCCGTCTACTCGGTCTGGGGCGCGGTCTGGTTCACCGATCCCGAGATCCTCTTCCCCCTCGTCTTCGAACGGCTCAACCCCGGCGGCGTCTTCGCCTTCTCCCACGCGGAGGCCCTGGACGGCAATTACGGCCCCCAGGCCATGTACGCCAACGGCTACGCCGGCCGAAAGCTCGCCGTCCAGCGCTGGGCGTACGGGCCCGAGGCGTGGGCCGACCTCCTGAAGCGGTCCGGCTTCACCGAGATCGAGGCCGACGTCCTGGCGGCACCGGACCACCAGGACGTCGGAACCCTCATGGTGCGGGCCCGACGATCCTGATCAGATCCGTCCCTGATTGACGTCGAACCGTTCGAGCCTGACCACGGTGCGGCCGTCGCCCGACGAGGTCAACCTGATCGGCTCCTGCGCCCTGTACAGCGCCCCGCCCACCGGCGACCCATCGCGGTGAACCCTCTGCCGTGGCGGCGGGAACCGGCTGAGGTGGGCGACGAGATGCGGCGCGCTGGCGGTCGCGAAGACGAACGGTCCCTTCCGGCCGCCGAGACGTTCGACGGTCATCACCATCGGCTGACGCCAGTCCTCCACGAGCCCATTGGAGGATCTGCTGATCCTGCTGTTCGGAGTACTGACCACGGGCGGCCCCAGAGTGACCCTCCCGAGCAGCGGGTGCGAGGCGTTCATGGCGAAGTCGAGGACTTCATAGCGGGCGAATTTGGCGCCGCCGGGCAGGATGGCCAGCGTCCGCGCCCCGACGAAGTTCACGCGTGTGTGCGGTGGCGCTGCGCTGGCGGCGAGGGTGACACCGAAGGCGTTCAGGCTGAGCCGGTAGATCTGCCCCACGGTGGGCATCCCGCCATGGGTGGCCTCGGCGTCGGTGGCGGCCAGGGCAACCCCTGCACCGGCCACGCCTGCGGCGCGGAGCAACTGCCGTCGGCTTACGGGCGTGGAGAGCGGATTCATGCGGGTGAGTGTGGCCCCGTCGCGCGTTGGAACACGTCCGACGCGCTCTCCGCCCCCACCAACGAGTGACGAGTGGCTGCCGCCGGATCGGTGGAGGCGGTGCCCCTGAGGGCCTGGTGGCAACGGGGGTTGACGCCCATCGTGATCGGGTCCGGGCGATCACCCGACCTGGGTGCCGGGCCAAGTCCTGGGCCCCGGCCCCGACCGCCGCACCCGGGCCCCGGCCGGTACGAGCCCCCGGCCGGTACGAGCCCCCCCGGCCGGTCGGCATCCGTCGGCCCGGACCCACGCACCGACTCCTCCCCGACGCTCTCGCACCGGAGCTACCAGGTGATGACCATGTATCCCTTGCCACCGGACTTGCCACGGACACCGTCGCCGCCGTTGCCTCCGGCGCTTGCGGGATCGTGGTGGACCACCGCGCCCATTCCCGAGGACCCGCCTCGTCCTCCCAGACCGCCTTGCCCGCCGACGCCGGTCCCCTGAGGCAGCTTCATCCCTCCTGGCCCGGTGGTCTTGGCCGGCGCCCCGCCGGCTCCCGGGAAGTATTGCTTCCTGCCTTGGCTGCCGGCGCCGCCCTGGAGGGTTTCCTTCACCTTGCCTCCCGGGCACCTTCCCGGCCATGCCTTGTGTGTGACAGTGCCGGCGGTGCCCGGCTTGCCGTCGTGACCACGGCCGCCGCTCTTGCCGCCGCCTTCACCACCTGTCCCCTCCAGCCCACGGCTGCCGGCGGGACCTTCGTCGACGTCGGCCACTTGCACGTCCTCCGTCGTGTCGAACAACTCGGTCCTGCGACGCGTCTCGTTGCCGTTGTTGCCCGGCCTGCCCGACCGCCCGCTCTGACCGTCCTGGCCGGAACTCCCGGTGCCCGGCGCACCGCCCTGGCCCTTGACGCCGCCTTCGCCCCCGCTGCCTCCCCCCGCGATCGACACGCGGTACGTGTGGGAGGCGTCCAGCGTCACTTGGCAGGCCAGGTAGGAGCCGCCACCGCCGCCACCTCCAGCCCCTCCCGCTCCACCTGAGCCGCCCTTGCGTCCATCAGCTCCGGCCTGGGCGTCGAAGAAGTTGGTGACGGCGGCTTCGCCACCACCGCCCCCGCCGCCGCCGCCTCCCCCTCCGCCGGTCCCACCGGCACCCCAGATGTAGACGGTCGCCTTGGTCACCCCCGCCGGGGGCTTCCATGTCGTGGACGACTCGAAAGCCTGCTGGGCAGGGGACGCGGCCTCCGCACCGGAGCTGAAGGAAACCGCCAGCAGGTGGGTGCCGACCAGTACAGCGGTGGCTGCCCATGCCGCGCGACGTCTCACCTGGGGCACTCGCGTGCGATCCATCGTCATGTTCCCCTCGTCCATCCGACACGGTCCTTTCGGGGCCAGGGCGCCCACCAGCGGGGCGTGCACGGCATGCACCAGGCGTGGGACCCGGCAACAGACCCGTCTTCTACGGGCCACCGGGCGGGCCGGTCAAATCGTCCGATGAGCCGACCGAAGGCGGTCCGTACGCAGGTACGGGAATCGACAAGAAGTGGAGGGAGCGGCGACGCCTCCTCGGTATCCCGCCGACAGACCAGCGCCCCTCAAATGCCCCAACGAGTAACGAATAATTGAATCCGGGCGCTACTGGGGCCTCATGACGACACATCGACCGCCTGCGGGTGACACCAGTCCACTTCACGGGGTCGACACACCGTTACGAGGGACCCGTCGTCGGCCCCGTGCAGCGGCGGGCCCCGGTCGCCCTCCTGGAGCGGGCGACCGGGGCCCGGTCTGGCCCGGGAGCCGGTCGGACTGCCTGGTCGCGCCAGGTGTCGAGAACGGCCTGGACGGCGCTGGAGACCTGGTTCTGCTGGGTGTCGTCGGCCCACAGGTGCGCGTCGTGCTCGGTGAGCGTGACCGTATCCCCCGTGACGGTGGCGGTGAAGTTGAACTGGCGGGTGGCGCGTCCGCTGCCGGAGCGGTAGTCGAAGTGGCCGAGGTAGTTGCCGACAGCCGTGACCGTCAGCCCGGTCTCCTCGGCGACCTCCCGCCGCAGGGCCTCGACGAGGGTCTCGCCGGCGTCGACGCCGCCGGAGGGCAGCTCCCACAGCCCGCCGAGGTAGTCGTCGGCCGGCCGGTTCAGCAGCAGGACCTTGCCGTCGTCGTCGGTGATGACGGCGCCGACGACGGTCTTGGTGATGCCGTCGCGTTCGGCGGCGCGGGCAAGGTCGTCGAGCAGAGCGATGTCGAGGGGAGACGGGCTCACAGCAAGTCCTGCGCATGAGAAACGACTTTGGCGACGGCCGCGGTGTAGGCGTCGGCGAGGCGGACGTCCTCCTCGCGGTGCCAGACCGGCAGCTTGAAGGTGGTGGAGTGCACATGCTCGGCCACCGGAAAGTCGCCGGCGGCGAGGTCCTGGCGGTCAGCGTATCCAGGCAGCAGGGCACCGGGCGCCTGGAACAGCGGGTGAGTGCCCAGGGGGCAGGTCGAGCCCGGCTGGTCCGCCTCTGTGGCGCCTTCGGCGCGTACGGCGTCGAGGAACCGCTGAAGCGGCAGCCGGCCGAGCTCGGCCGGCTCGTACCGTAGCGGCAGTGCGTACCAGGACGGCCGGGCGGAGACCGGCACGTGCGGCACCTGGATGCCCGGCACGCCGTCGAGGGCGGCGCACATGCGGGCTGCGATGGCCTGCCGCCCGGCGAGGTAGTCGTCCAGGCGGGCGAGCTGGGCGCAAGCGAGCGCAGCCGCGAGGGGGTGGATGCGCAGTTTGAGGCCCATGCCGGTCACGGCGAAGCGCGCGAGCGGGTGGTCGGCGGGGATCTCGCGGCGGCACCGTTTGTTGTACTGGCCGTGCAGCAGTACCCGGTAGTACAGCTCGGTGTCGTCGGTGGCGACGAATCCGCCCTCGCCGGCCGAGAGCGGCTTGGGGCCGTTGAGGCTGAACGCGGACGCGGTGCCGAACGTGCCGACCATCTGGCGGTTCCAGGTGGCGCCGTGCGCGTGGGAGCCGTCCTCCAGCAGCATCAGCTCGTGTTCGTCGGCGAACGACACCAGCGCGTCCATGTCCTCGGGCAGCCCCCACAGCTGCACCGCGACGACGGCCTTCGTCCGGGCCGTCAGCCGGCGGGCGGCGTCCTCCAGGTCGAGCCGGCCGCGGTCGTCGACGTCGGCGAGAACCGGGTGGGCGCCGAGGTGGAACAGCGGCGTGGCGGTGGCGTGGAAGGTCAGGGCCGGGACGATCACCTCGTAGCCGGGGCCGATCCCGGTGGCCGCGTACATCGAGTGCAGCGCAGCCGTCCCCGTGCAGGTCGTCACGACGTGCCGGACCCCGAGGTAGGAGGCGAGCGCGTCCTCCAGGTCGGCGACGATGCCGGAGCGATCGGGGATCGAGACGGCCGTCTCCAGCTGGGCTGCGACCGCGCCCCGGTCGGCGTCCTCGATCGGCGGCCATACGAAGTGCGGGCCCGGAGCGGAGACGGCCGGTTCGCCGCCGAGCAGGGCGAGCGGGGAGTCGCTCATGTCAGGAACTCCTTCGGGTCCGTAGCGCGGTTGGTGCTGGCGGAGGCGTAGGCGGCGGCCAGGAACGCGGCGTGAGGAAGGTGGGCGGCCGGACCGGAGGGGTTGGGGGCGGTGCCGTCCAGGAGGCGGCAGAAATGGTCGATCTGCACGGCGGGCGAGCAGGGCCGGGCCGGCTCGTGCAGCAGCGACTCGATCACCTGCCCGCCCGGGCCGAGGAGGCGCACGGTGCCGCGCTCGACGGCGACTGTGCCGTGCGGGCCGGTGATGGCCAGGCGCTCGGTCTTCGGGCCGGTGGAGCGGGGGACCAACAGCGGGCCGTACAGGCCGGAGTTGTAGGCAAGGTGGACGAGGGCGGTGTCCTCCGCGTCGTACTCGGCGCTCGGCGCTGCGGCGGTCGAGGTGCCCGCGAGGACGCGATCGGGCAGCCCGAAGTACCAGATCAGCAGATCGACGAGGTGGTAGCCCATGTCCGCCAGGCACCCGCCGCCGGCAAGCTTCGCGCGGCCGCGCCAGCCGGTGGACGGGTCCGGGCAGTGGAAGGTGTACCGGCCCTCGACCAGGTACGGGGCGCCGATCCGCTCCAGCATCTGGAGGGCGGCGGCGTAGATGGGGTGGAAGCGGCGCTGAACGGTGACCATCAGCTCGATCCCCGCCTTTCCGCACAGCTCGACCAGCTCGGCCGCCTCGTGGGGATCGGTGGCGAACGGCTTCTCCTTCATCACGTGCACCCCGGCCTCGGCGCACGCGGCGACGACCTCCCGGCCGGCGTGGTGCGGCACCGCGGCGATGACGAAGTCCGGCCGGACCCCCTGCAGCAGGTCCTCGACGCTGGTGAAGCCGGGCACCTGGTGCGTGTCGGCCACGCCGGTGGCCCGGTCGGCTTCGACGTCGCAGACCCCCACTAGCTCGGCGAGCCGGCACTGGGCGAGGCCGGGCAGGTGGTCGCCGGTGGCCTGGCCGCCGAGCCCCACCATCGCGGCCCTCTTGGGTACGTTCATCGCTCACATCCCCTTTCGGATGCGCGGCGGCGGCCCGCCGTCCGGGCCGCCTGCCCTCCGAGGACACCGCGGCCACGTCGTCGGTGGCAGGGGCGCTGCCGTGGGCCGCAAAGCCGTTTGCATCCCGTGCAAAGCCTCTGTCCTGCGGACGCGGGCGCCGGTACGGTGAGCGGCGGCCCACCTCTCGCCGACGAGCGGGGACTGTATGGACGCGGTCCGAGCACAGCTGGTGGCGGACATGACCGTTGGCGGCCTGGTCCGGCAGACACGCAAGAAGCAGGGCCTGACCCTGGCCCAGCTCGGTGCGCTGACCAGGTTCTCCGCCGCCCAGGTCTCCCGGTACGAGCGCGGCATCTCGCCGCTGACCGACGTCACCGTGCTGCGGCGCTTCGCCGACGCCCTGGGTATCCCCCCGCAGGCCCTCGGCCTGACCCCGCGACCGGACGTCCGGCACGGGCGCGCTATCGGCCCAGCCACCGCCTATCCCCGCCTTCCGGGCCCTAGGGTGGCAGGAACGGCTCGTCGAGAAGACGGGGAGGACCCGGTGCGGCGCAGGAAGTTGCTCGCGAACCTCGCGGTCACGGCCGCCGCGGCCGTCGGAGCCTCGGTCCTGCCCGTCGGCAAGCCGCCCTCCGAGGACGCCGCCGTCGGCGAAGCCCTGGTCGCGCACGTGCGGGACGCCATGCTCGGCCTCCACGCCGACGTCACCGTGCCGCCGTCGGCCGTCCTGCACACGGATCTGGAACGAGCCTTCACCGACTTCCACGCCTGCGCATACGGCAGCCTGGCCGTACGGCTGCCCCGGCTGATCTGCGCGGCCCACGCCCGAGCCGGTGGCGAGGGCGCCGAGAACGACGGGCTGCTGGTGCACAGCTACCTGCTGGCCACGCGCATGCTGATCAAGCTGGACGAGCAGCAACTCGGCTGGATGGCCGCCGACCGGGCCCGCCAGGCCGCCGAAACCGCCGGCGAGCCTCTGCTGGTCGCGGAGGCCGCGCGGCAGCTCGCGGTTCTGGCCCGTAAGGCCGACTGGCACGATCAGGCGCTGTCCATCGCCCTGGCAGCCGCCGACCACCCCGCCCTCCGTGGTGGGGAGCAGGCACTGGCGGCCCAGCGGGGCCTGCTGATCCAGTCCGCCGCCTACACCGCCGCCCGGGCCGGCGACGCGGCCGGGATGCGGGAACTGACCGGCGAGGCCGCTGCCATCGCCCGGGAGCTCGGCCCGACCGCCGTGCTGCGTGATCACGGCGGCGGATTCAGCCCCACCACCGTCCAGCTCCACCTGGTCTCTGCGGAGAACTCCGCCGGCGACCCCTCCGCCGCACTCGCCGCGGCCAAGGCGGTGGCGCCCGGAAGCCTGCCCAGCACCGAGCGCCGCGCCCGCTACTACACTGACATTGCCACCGCCTTCGCTCGCTGGAACCGCCGGGACGACTGCATCCGCGCACTCCTGGCCGCCGAGCACCACGCCCCGGAAGAGACCCACGCCCGCCCGGCGGTGAAGTCCCTGGTCTCCGGACTGCTGATCTCCGGGCGCACGACCACCGAGCTACGCGGGCTCGCCGCCCGCGTCGGTGTCCTCGTCTGACGGTTCACTCGCCGTGCCGTACGGGCCGAACGGCCCTGTCTGGCTGAAGGAGGACTTCTGCCGGGCCGGAGTCACCGGTCGCCACGGAGCTGCCCGGCCTTTAGCGTGCGGACCAGTGCGAGCAGTTGCGAGCGGGTGGTGGTGAGGGTCGTCGCGGGGGTGTCGCTCTCGCGGAGTCTTACGGTGCCGTCGACTGCGGCTGCTATGTAGAGGCAGGCGTCGCCTTCGCCGCTGTAAGAGGACTTCTGCCAAGCCTTTGCGGACAACTCATGCCCCTTTCAGGGTGCCAATAATGTTCTTGATGAGCTCGCGGGACTCGTCTTCCTTGAGGGCCGCTGACTCCATGCGATCAAGGACCATGCGGTAGCGCTCCAGTTGGGCTTCGGCATCGAGGAGCTCCGAGCCGTGTTCTCTGTCGAGATGCACCGTGTCGAGCTGTGGCACTGGCCCCACCGCGTACAGCATGGACTGCCCCGATCCGGGAAATGATCCGGCATCGAACGGGATCACCAGCACCTTGATGTGTTCGTGCTCGCCCATGTCCAGGATGTGCTCCAACTGCTGACGAGCAACCCGTGGACCGCCGAAACGCATGCGCAATGCTGCCTCATGGATGATCGCCGTATACGAGGTGGGAGCATCGCGGAACAGGACGGCCTGACGCTTGATTCGGTGTGAGACTCGATGCTCAATCTCTGGCGGGGACAACGCTGGCACGACCTGGCGGAATACCTCACGGCAATGCTCCGGGGTCTGGAGGAGGCCGGGTAGATGCGCAACGTACGAGGTGCGCAACTCCACCGCGTAGTGCTCCAGCTCCGCCAGGTCGAGTAGACCTGCCGGGAGGATCTCCCGGTACTCCTCCCACCAGCCACGCTTGCGCTCGACGGCCATCTCGATCAGTGCGTCCACCAACGCCTGGTCGGCACAAGAGTAGTTTCGGGCCATGGCGCGCAGCCTGTCGGCGCTCACGCCGAAGCGGCTTGCCTCGATGTTGCTGATCTGCGCCTGGTTGGTGCCGAGGAGTCGACCGGCCTCGGTCGAGGACATCCCTGCCCGCTCCCTCAGCTTGCGCAGCTCGGCACCAAGCCGGAGTTGACGCGCCGTCGGGCTGCTTCTCACGGGCATCTACCGTTTCTCCCTGCTCGTGCGCGGGGTGCACGTCACCCACACGAGTGTCAGCTCAAGCCATTTTGCCAATCGCGCTAAATACCTTCAGCGGGCAGCGCTACGGTGTGACCCAAGCCACTGACCCGGCCCGCCGCGAAGCGGAAGCGCACCGCCACCCCGCAGGGGAGGCGGCATTGACACCGTGCGGCATCCGCTGATTTTCCTCCTCCAAGGAGCCCTCATGGCAACCGTATCCCCGGAGAAGCCCTGGTCGTACTCGCTCAATCTGCCGCACGACCCGCGCTCGGCGCGAATCGCGCGCATCACCTTGCGCGGGGTGCTCAGCAGCCACGCGCTGCACGAACTGGTGGACGACGCCGAGCTGTTGGTGAGTGAGCTCGTCACCAACGCCTACCGCTACTCCGACGGCCCCGCCGAACTGCGCGTGCGCAAGACCCGGCGCGGGGTGCGGATCACCGTGTGGGACACGAACCCCGACGTGCCCGCGCCGTTCGGTGAGCGGCCCGAGGCGATCCGACGTGGGCTCGAAGGGGGCGCCACGCGCGGCCGTGGGCTCCTCATCGTGCGGGGGTGTGCCGACAACTGGGGGAGCCAAGCATTCGGCGGGCCGCTGTCGGGGCCAGGGTTTCGCGGGAAGTTGCTGTGGTGCGAACTCGGCGTGAAATCGACCGTGGTGCAGCTGACCGCCTGACGTGCGCCGCGTCACCCGTACGGCTCGCTCTCGTTGACAGCCGGAGAGTCGTTCCTCCATGGCGGGAGAGAGTCAGCATGCGGCAGTTTCCTTTGGAAGGGCTCGATATCGCGCCCGGACGCGTCGTCGAGTGGCGTCTGCGGGCCGCGGAGCCGCCCGGTGACGGGTGCGCGGAGGAGTCCCGCAGACGGGCCTCGTTCAACCAGGACAAGCACTTCTCCGTGGTCGAGGAAGCCCGCAAGGTGAACGACCCGTTCGCGTCCTGGCTCGCGACGACGTTCGAGGTGCGGGGAACGCTCGACCGAAAGGCGCTCGAAGCCGCGCTGTTGTTCTTCGCGCGGCGCCACGAGGTGCTGCGGTGCGAGTTCCAGCGGCTGGCCGGGGACCTGTCGTGCGAGGCGTTCGCGCCGGAGGACATCAGTCTGGACGCCACCGAAATGGGGGAGTTCGACTCCACGAGCGAGCTGCGGGCCTTTCTGGCCGACCGGTTCGCGAAGAGCATCGACACACTCGCGTGGCCGCTGTTCATGATGGGTGCGGTGGTGCGGGAGGGATCGTCGACCGTCTACCTCGCGTTCGACCACATCGTGTCCGACGGCATGTCGATGGCGAATGTCGTCTTCGACATCCAGACCGCCTATGCCGCATACGCGGCGGGGCGTCAGGCCGTACTCCCCGAGGCGGGGAGCTACTTGGACTTCGCGCACGAGCAGTGCGAGCGCTATCTGTCCATCGACGCGGACGACGCCCGGCTGGATTACTGGAAGGCGTTCATCGAGCGCAACGGGGAGTTCTTCCCGCGCTTCCCGCTGGAACTCGGCGTGGAATCGGGCCGTATGTACCCGACGGTGAACGACGCGGGCCGGATCCTCGACGCGGGGGAGACGGAAGAACTGGAAGCGCGGTGCCTGGAGGTCGGCGGCAAGGCGTTCATGGGGGTGCTGGCGGCGGTCGCGGTCTCCCTCCGGCAGGCCGGCGGGCCGGGGGTCTACCGGGGGTTCATGCCGGTGAGCGAGCGCGGCCGGGGGCCCTGGAAGCATTCGGTCGGGTGGTTCGTGAATACGATGCCCATCGAGTTCTCGGTGGCGGAGGGCAAGGACTTCGCCGAGGTCATGGCGGGCGTACGGAGCGGGTTCACGGAGATGATGGGGAACATCGACGTGCCCTTCGTCAGGGCCTGGGAATTGCTCGCGCCGCATCATTTCGCCCTGCGCTCCTGGCCGTTCCCGGTCAACTTCTTCTCGTACATCGACACGAGGAAGTGCCCGGGGGCGGAGAACCACCAGGAATGGCGGCCCGCGTCGCACGTGTGGTCGTCGCGCGCGAACGGGACCTGCTCCTGGTTCCACCGGGACACCGAGGGGCTCCATATGAACTCCATCTATGCCGACACCCCGGAAGCCCGGAGGACGATGGCCGGATTCCAGCGGATGCTGCGGGGGACGCTGGCGGAGATGTCGCGCTCGGGGACGGTGCGCTGATCGGCGCCGGATCGAGTACGCCGGAAGGCATTCCCCAAGGCCGTGCCGCGTGAGACCGTGATCTCCGATCACATCACACTGGAGGCAGCGATGGCCAAGCTCAAGGGCCAGGTCAAGTGGTTCAACGAGGCCAAGGGGTTCGGCTTCATCACCCCCGAGGACGGGAGCAAGGACGTCTTCGTGCACTTCTCGGCCATCCAGGACAACGGATTCAAGACGCTCGCCGAAGGGCAGCATGTCGAGTTCGAGATCGAGAACGGCGTGAAGGGGCCCTCGGCCGTCAACGTCACCGCCATCTAGCCCAGCCCCTCGGGCGGCCCGCCGAGCGGGCCGCCCGCTGTGCTCAGCGGAAGTCGTCCGCGTGCTCCCGGGCCCACTGTTCGAAGGTGCGGGCGGGACGGCCCGTCACCCGCTCCACCGCGTCCGTGACGATCACCTCCGAGCCCACCAGCGTGCCGAAGCTCCGCATCACGTCCTCGGCGACCTCCTTCGGCGCGCCGGCCCGCACCATCGAGGCGACGCCCTCCTCCAGCGAGATCCGCTTGAAGCGCACCTCCGGCCGGCCGATCGCGCGGGCGATCACCTCCGTCTGCTCCCTGAGCGTGAGCGGCGCCGGGCCCGTGACCTCGTACGACCGGCCGATGTGCGTCCCGTCCTCGTCCAGCAGCGCCCGCAGCGCGATCTCCGCGAGGTCGGCCTCGTGCACGGGGGCGGCGACCGCGTCCGGGAACGGGCCGCGCACCACGGCCTCGGCACGGATCTGATCGGCCCACTGAAGGGCATTGGTGGCGTACATGCCGCCGCGTACGAAGCACCACTCCAGGCCCGAGTCGCGGACGGCCTGCTCCGCCGCGCGGTGCCAGCGGGAGATGAAGCCCTCCTCGTCCCGGGTGTCGGTGACGGCGAGGGAGGAGTTCAGGACGATGCGCCGCACGCCGGCCGCGGCCGCCGCCGACGTGATCACTGCCGGGTCGGTCGGGCCGGCCGCGGCGAGGTTCAGGAACAGGGCGTCGGCGCCCGCGAAGAGCGGCTCCAGGGGCTCTCCGGCGCCGAGGTCGGCCCGTACGACCTCGGCGGCCGCGGGCAGCCGGGCTCGTGCGGGGTCACGGCTCAACGCACGTACGGACTCGCCCGCGGCGAGGAGTTGTTCCACGAGACTGCGGCCGATGTTTCCGGTCGCTCCGGTGACGACTATCACGAGGGCCTCTTTTCGATGCCTGAGTTGTCAGAGTTTCCAGGGGTGTCGGAGTTGCCGTTGCTGTTGCCGTTCAGGAGATACGGAGGTTTCCACGCCCGACGGCGTCCGTAACCCCGACAGCCGTCCGTACCTCGTATTTCACCGTCGCGTGGTCGTCGCGATGCCTTCGAGCGTGTGCCATGCGGCCACGCTAGATCGCGCCATGCCCCGTGGGTCGTGTGCGCCACGCAACGGCCGGAAATAGCACTCAAATCACGTGTACCAGTGGTAGGGCTTGCGTTCGAGGGCGCCCCGCGTGATGGGATGAGGTGATGCGCACCCCCACACGCATGCCGCCCCTTCCCCCGAACCCCTATGACGAACTCGCGTCCCTGGCCGACCCTGAAGCACCCGAGATACCAGGGGCAACCGAGCCGTCCGAGATACCGGAGGACGACGACAACCTCCTCGGTTTCCGCTTCAGCTATGTCACCCCCGATGACGACGGTTCGCCCCCGGCCGGCCATCGTCGTGCCAAGCGCTCCCGCCGCCGCCCCCGCCGACGCCGTCACCTGGCCGTTCCCCGGGCGGCGAAGCTGCTGATCGCGGTCACCGCGTCCGCCGCCTTCCTCGTCCTGGCCGACCGCTGCGCGGTGCTGTACGCGGAGAAGCAGGCCGAGCGGAAGCTCCAGAAGCAGCTCCACCTGGAGGCCGCCCCGCAGGTGGACATCCACGGCTTCCCCTTCCTCACCCAGGTGTTGGCCAAGCAGCTGGACCGCGTCGACGTCACCGTGCCGCACGTCGCCGCCGGACGGGTGTCGCTCGCCAAGGTGCGGGCCAGTGGGAAGGACATCCGGCTGACCGGTGACCTGCCCAAGGACATCCGCGGGGCCGTCATCGGGCAGGTGGACGGCAATGTCCTCCTGGCCTTCGCCGACCTGAACCGTGAACTCGGCGCCTCGCAGGTGAGGTTCCGGGGCGTCGGCGAGCACGAGATCGCCGCCGAGGGCCGCATCGACGTGGCCGGGCAGCAGCTGCGGCTACGGGCGCAGGCCCGGCTGCAGCGCGTCGGCGAGCGCGGTATCTCCACGGACGTCGACGGGATGAGCGTCGACGTGCCGCGCGTCGCCACGTACCGCCCCGGCAAGGACAAGGGCCTCACCCTGCACCGCGAGACGGCCGAGCGCATCGCCCGCGACGCGGCGCGGGTGAAGGCGATGCTGTCGGTGCCCGCGCTGGCCGAGCGGATGGGGGTCTCGCGGAGCGAGGTGGCGCTGGTGATGCGCGACGAGGAACGGCTGCACCGGCTCACGGGCGCGCCCAAGTTCGTGGAGCGGCTGACCCGGGTCAATCTCGTCGACGCGGTCGTCGAGCACCCCTGGCTGCTGGACAAGATCGGGGTCGACTCGCGGTTGATCACCGGCGTGATGCAGCTGCGGCCCCCGGAGCTGAACGACCGGCTGTCCCTCTCCTTCCAGCTTCCCAAGGAGGCGGCGGACCTGCGGCTCCGTGATGTCACGGTGGAGCGGGACGGGATACGGGCGAACGTGACCGGGGTGGAGCTCCCGGTGGGGAAGGCGCGGTAGGCCTGTCCGGCGGATCACGGGGGTGCTCCACCGCTGCGCGGCGGTGTCCTCAATCGCCGGACGGGCTGGTTCGGCCGGGCTCGGCCGAGTCCCCAAAGATTCACCGGAATTTAGCACTCCTCTAACAATTGAAGGATGTAAGGGGTTCTTGCCTTGCATCTATCGGATAGAGGGCTAGATCACACCCGGATCCATTGAACAGACCGTACGGTCTGTGTTTGTGTCTTCGGTATGTGATCAACCGTCGGCCCCGTGGCCGGCCGGTTGACCGCATGTGGCCGCCGCGCCGAAGGAGGGGAGCGCGGCGGCTCGACGGCGACCTGAGGAACCACGCGTCACCATGAGCAGAACGACGGAATCGGCGGGACCGACGGGACCGGGGGGTACGGCGGACGCTGCCGGGAAAGCGGCGGGGACGGCCGAGAGGATGCCGGGCCTGTGGTCGGCGCTGGCCTCACGGGCGCTCGGCAGCAGCGCCTACTACGTCATCTCGCCGTTCCTGGCGATCTGGCTGCACAGCACCCTGGGGATCCCGGTGTCGCTCGCCGCCACCGCGGTGGGCGTGCACCTGCTGAGCATGCGGGCCGGCGCCGTCTACACGCAGTTCGTGGTGGTGCGGTTCCGGCTGCGGGTGGTCCTCGTGGGCGGCTATCTCGTCGCGGGCGCCGTGCTGCTCGTACCCGTGGCCCTCTCGCTCGACGACCCGGTGTCCTGGCTCGCGGTGCTGGCCGTGAACGGTACGGCCGTGTCGTGCGCCAACGTCGGCACCAAGGCCCTGATCGCCAACGGCTGCGACGAGACGACGCGGTTGCGGGCCTTCGGGCAGCTCAACGCGGCCATCAACGGCGGCGCGGCCCTCGGGCCCGTCGTGGGCGGTTGGTTGATGTCCGCGACCGGGCGCGCCTTCCCCCTGATACCGGCCGGTGTGTTCGCGCTGGCGGCAGTGCTGGCCGCCCGTGCGCCGGGTGACGTGACGGCCACCCCACCGGCCAAGGGCGCCGCCCGCTTCGGGCTGCCCAACCGCCAGGTCCTGCTGTGGTCCTGCGTGACGGCCACCCTGTGGCTGGCCTACGCGCAGTTCGCCAATGTGCTGCCCATGTACGTGGGCACGTCCGTCTCCACCCGCGTCATCAGCATGCTCTTCCTGGTCAACGCGATCCTGATCGTGCTGTTCCAGGGGATCGTCGCCCGGCGCATGGAGAGCCTCTCGCGCAAGCGGGGCGACCAGGCGGTCATCGCGCTCGGCCTGGTCCTCCTCGCCGCCGGACTGGTGCTGTTCGTGCCCGGCCGGGGACCGGCATGGCCCGTGATCTTCGTGGGCGCCGCCGTCTTCACCTTCTCGGAACTGGTCTGGTCGCCCGCGGCCGACAGCATCATGGCCAAGAAGGCCGCCGGCAACAGCTTCGCCGCCTTCGGCTTCGCCGGCCTCGTCTGGGGCATCGCGGAGTCCACCGGCGGCGCCCTGGGCACGGCCGTCGCGGGCGGTTCCACCGCCGGCTCATGGGTGAGCTGGTCGCCGTTCCTCGTCGCGGCCGCCCTCTCCCTCCTCACGGCGCTGGGCGTCGTCCTCGCCCCGCGACTGCTGTCCCGGCGGCCGGGGAACGCGGGCGCGGGCTCCGGCCCCGCCGCCTCCGCGTCGCGGCGGGAGTCGCCGCGACACGTCTCGTAGCAGCACGGCAGCCCGTCGCCGCAGCACATCTCGTCACTTCCACACAAGAAATGAGACCGGCATCATGGCCGATCACATCGTCATCGTCGAAGCACTCACCAGCGGCACCGGCCTCCGGGTCGTCGAGGCCGCCGCACGCAAGGCGGGCCGGGTCACCTTCGTCACCCGCGACAAGGGCCGCTACACCAAGGACCCGCTCCGCGACCTGCTGGAGTCCGGCACGATCGAGGTGTACGTCCGCGAGACCCGGTCCGTCGAGGAGCTCACCGAGCTCTTCGAGCAGCTCCGCGGCCGCGGCGAGTTCACGCTCATCGCGCCCAACGAGCAGTACCTGCTGCCCGCCGCCACCGCGGCCGAGAAGCTGGGCATCCCCTTCCTGTCGACCGCTTCCGTGCGGCTGACCCAGGACAAGCACGCCTTCCGCCGCGCCTGCGCCGCCGAGGCCATCCCCGCCCCCCGGAGCACCGCCGCCCCGGACCTCGCCACCGCCCTCGCCGCGGCCGAGGCCACCGGCTACCCCGTCGTCCTCAAGCCCTCCATCGGCACCGGCAGCTACGGCGTGGTCTCCGCCGCCGACGCCGACGAACTGCGCTGGCACTTCGCCGAGGTCCTCGCCGAGTCCGACGGCCAGGGCGGCGTGCCGCTGGTCGAGGAGTTCCTGATCGGCCCGGTCGTCAGCGCCGAGGTGCTCTACACCGGCGGCACCCCGCACGTCCTGGGCATCAGCGACCGCATCATGAGCGAGCTCCCGTACTTCATGGAGCTGGCCATCCGCTTCCCCGTCGACCTCTCCGCCGACACCCACCAGCGGATCGAGCGCGTCTGCGCCGACCTCGCCCGCCTGATGGCGTACGAGAACGGGCCGGCCCACATCGAGTTCGCGCTCACCGCCGACGGGCCCAAGGTCGTGGAGTTCAACCCCCGCTTCGCCGGGCGCAACGTCTCCACCATGGTCTCCGCCGCCCTCGACTGGAACGTCTTCGACGGCGTCATCGCCTCCTACCTCGGCGAGCCCGTCCACGCGCCGAAGCCGGTCGGCGCCGCCGCCGAACAGGCCCTCTACGCCAAGCGCGGCGGCCGCTTCGAGGACGTCGCCGGCCGGAACCTCGCCGAGCGCGTACCGGGCCTGCGCGACATCCGCATCACCGCCCGGACCGGCGACGTCCTGCCCGACGCCAAGGACCAGCGCAGCGAATACGGCACGCTGTGGTGCACCGGCGCGACCGCCGACGAGGCCGGCATCCGCGCCGCCTCGGCGGCCGGCTATCTGCGGCCGGTCTTCGGCGACGACCAGTAGGCACCCCTCAGTAGACCCCGCCACGCGGCGCCGCCCCCTCCGGGCCGGCATCGCGCGGTCGGTCACACCCTCACGCACTGCCCGTACGTGATCGGTGCGTCACCACCCGTACCTCTCATGCCGTCGCACCCGACGGCCACCACCGCGTCACACCCCGACGCGACCTCGCAGCGTCACACCCGACGAAAGAGCACGCACGTGAGTACTCCTGCCCAGGTAGCCCAGGTACAGCGTCCGCTTGTCGACCTGTACAGCGACACCATCACCCTTCCCACCGCCGCCATGCGCACCTTCATGGCCGAGGCCCTGCTCGGCGACGAGCAGAAGGGCGAGGACCCCAGCGTCAACGAGCTCAACACCATGACCGCCGAGCTCCTCGGCAAGGAAGCCGCCGTCTTCCTGCCCTCCGGCACCATGTGCAACGAGATCGCGCTGGCCGTCCACTCCCGCCCCGGCGACGAGGTCCTCACCGACAGGACCGCGCACATCATCAACTACGAGGTCGGCGGGCCCGCCGCGCTCAGCGGCCTCAACGTGCGCGGCCTGGACGGCGAGCGCGGCGTCTTCACGCCCGAGCAGTTCCGGGAGGCGATCCGCCCCGCCAGCCGCTACGCGCCCGTCACCAGCGGTGTCGTCATCGAGCAGACGTCCAACGCGGGCGGCGGCACGGTCTGGCCGCTGGGTCACCTCCAGGAGATCACCGGCATCGCCCGGGAGCACGGCATGTGGACGCACATGGACGGTGCGCGGCTCCTCAACGCCTCCACGGCGAGCGGCGTCGAGCCGCGTACGTACGCCGCGCTCTTCGACTCCGTCTTCATCGACCTGAGCAAGGGGCTCGGGGCGCCGGTCGGCGGGATGCTCGCGGGTACGCGGGAGTTCATCGACCGGGCCTGGCGGCTCAAGCAGCGGTGGGGCGGGGCGATGCGGCAGGCGGGGATCATCGCGTCCGCGGGTGTTTACGCGCTGCGGAACCATGTGGGGCGGCTGGCCGAGGACCACGCCAATGCCCGGGCGCTGGCGGAGGGGCTGGCGGAGATCGAGGGGCTGTCGGTGCGGCCTGAGCATGTCGAGACGAACATCGTGTTGTTCGATGTGGGGGCGACGGGGGTTTCCGCGGCGGAGTTCGGGCGGCGGGTTCTTGCGGAGCATGGGGTTCGGGTGAGTGTTTTCGGGCCTACGACTGTTCGTGTTGTCACGCATCTTGATGTCTCTGCGGAGCAGGTGGATGTGGCCGTCAAGGCGATTGGGGAGGTGGCGGCGGGGGCGCTTGCTGGGCGCTGACGTTTTCTTTCCCCAGCCCCGCCCCTTCCCGTAACCGGGGCTCCGCCCCGGACCCCGGTCCTCAAACGCCGGACGGGCTGGGTGGGGTGCTCAGGGCTCCGCCCCGGGCCCCGGTCCTCAAGCGCCGGACGGGCTGGATTCGGCTGGGGTGGGCGGTGGTGTTGTCGCGCCCGGTAGGCGTATCGATGCCACCGTTCCGCCCTCCGCTGCCGGGCTCAGGGTCACCTCGCCGCCCGCCTGTCGGATCGTGCGGGCGACGATCGACAGGCCCAGGCCGCTGCCGGGCAGGCTCCTCGCGGAAGGGGAGCGCCAGAAGCGGTCGAATACGTGGGGGAGTTCGTCGGCGGCGATGCCCGGGCCGTGGTCGCGTACGGTCAGTTCGCCGTGGGAGAGGGTCACCTCGACCACGCCGGCCGGGGGGCTGAACTTGACCGCGTTGTCCAGGAGGTTCACCAGCGCCCGCTCCAGGGTGGCCGGTTCGGCTCGTACGTACCAGTCGGCCAGGCTCACCTCGAAGGTCAGGCCCGAGCCGCGCAGCCGGGCCCGTTCCACCGCGCGTTCCACGGTCTCGTGGAGGGCGATGACCTGCACCGGGCCGCTGCCGGGCGCGCCGTCCGGGCGGGAGAGCTCCTGGAGGTCGCCGATCAGCGCGGCCAGCTCCGTCATCTGGGCCTTGACGCTCGCCAGGAGGGCCTTGCGGTCCTCCGGCGGGATGGCACGGCCGGTGTCCTCGCTGCGTGCCAGCAGGTCGATGTTGGTGCGCAGCGACGTCAAGGGCGTCCGCAGCTCGTGGCCGGCGTCGGCGATCAGCTGTTGCTGGCGGTCGCGGGAGGAGGCGAGGGCCGCCGTCATGGAGTTGAAGGAGCGCGAGAGGCGGGCGATCTCGTCCTCGCCCTCGACGGGGATCCGTACGGCCAGGTCCTCGGTGCGGGCGATGTGCTCGACCGCGCCGGTGAGCCGGTCGACGGGGCTCAGGCCGGCGCGGGCGATCCACAGGCCGGCGGTGGCGGCGCCGAGGACGCCGACGCCGGCGGTCAGGGCCAGCACCAGGGCGAGCTTGTTGAGCGGCTTGTCGATGTCGCTGACCGGCTGGGCGATGGTGACGGCGTACACGCCGCGCACCCGGCTCGCCGAGGTGGCGACCCGCATCTCCTTGCCGTCCTTGGCCCGCGCGTCGTGCAGCACGGGGTCCTGGTCCGGTACGACGGTCAGGTCGGCGGCGCCCACCTCGACCGGTGACTTGCCCGCGGTGGTGCAGACCGTGCCGGACGTCGTGATGACCTGCACGGTGTACGGGCTGGGGTACGGGCGCTGCCCGGCGCCGCAGGTGCGCAGCAGGTCCACGACCGTGTCGTCCGCCGGGCGCACATTGGTCAGGGTGGTGTCTCGCTGCTGTTCGAGCTGTTGCTTGAGCACCACCCAGGACACGCCCGCGACGGCCGCGACGGCGACCGCCACGGCCACCGCCGTCAGCAGCGCCAGCCGTGATCGCAGCGGCAGTCGCCGGAACCGCCCGGGCGACGCCCCCGGCCCGTTCGGCCCGTTCGGTGCGCTCACTCCGCGCCGTCCGCCCGCAGGACGTAGCCCACGCCGCGCACGGTGTGCACCAGGCGCGGCTCGCCGCCCGCTTCGGTCTTGCGGCGCAGATACATGACGTAGACATCCAGGGAGTTGGAGGAGGGCTCGAATTCGAAGCCCCAGACCGATTTGAGGATCTGCTCGCGGGTGAGGACCTGCCGCGGGTGGGTGAGGAAGAGCTCCAGCAGCGTGAACTCGGTGCGGGTCAGCTCGACCGCCCGGGCGCCGCGCGTCACCTCGCGGGTGGCGAGGTCCATGCGCAGGTCGGCGAAGGCGAGGGTGTGGTCGTCGGCGGCGGGGGCCGCGGCCGCGTAGGAGCTGCGGCGCAGCAGGGCGCGGATGCGGGCCAGCAGCTCGTCCAGCTCGAAGGGCTTGACGAGATAGTCGTCGGCCCCGGCGTCGAGGCCGGTGACGCGGTCGCCGACGGTGTCGCGGGCCGTCAGCATGAGGATGGGCACGGTGACTCCGGAGGCGCGCAGCCGGCGGGCGGCGGTGAGGCCGTCCATGCGGGGCATCAGCACGTCCAGGACGATCAGTTCGGGTGCGTAGGAGGCGACCTTCTCGACCGCGTCGAGCCCGTCGACGGCCAGTTCCGTGCCGTATCCCTCGAAGGCGAGGCTGCGGCGCAGCGCCTCGCGGACGGCGGGCTCGTCGTCCACGATCAGGATGCGGGCGGGCTGGTCGCCGTGGTCGGCGGGGCTCATCGGCTTACCTCACGGGGTCGGGGTGCGGACCCCCTCAGCGTCGCATGCCGGTGGGGGCGGCGGGATCAGCCACCGGTGCCGCCGGCGCGCAGCTTGGCGAGGTCGGCCTTGACGGTGTTGATGGGGATGGCGAAGCCGAGGCCGACGCTGCCGCCGGAGTCCCCGGAGCCGGCGGACGAGCCGGAGGCGTTCGCGGAGTTGATGCCGATGATCTGGCCGCTCATGTTGATCAGGGCGCCACCGGAGTTGCCGGGGTTGAGGGAGGCGTCGGTCTGGATGGCCTTGTAGGTGGTCTTGGACGAGCCGGTGTCGCCGTTGTACTGCTCGCCGCCGAACTCGAACGGCCACTGGGGCGTGCCGCGGCCCGGGCGCTGCTGCGGGGCCTGGCCCTGTTCCTTGGAGACGGTGACGTCGCGGTCGAGGGCGGAGACGATGCCGCTGGTGACCGTGCCGGTGAGGCCCTCGGGGGAGCCGATGGCGACGACGTCCTCGCCGACCTTGACCTTGCCGGAGTCGCCCAGGGAGGCGGCCTTGAGGCCGCTCGCGCCCTGCACCTTGATGAGCGCCAGGTCCTTGTCGGGGTCGGTGCCGACGACCTTGGCGGTCTTGGCGCTGCCGTCGCTGAAGGTGACCTTGACGGAGTCGGCGCCGGCGACGACGTGGTTGTTGGTGACGACCTCGCCGTCGCGGCTGATGACCACGCCGGAGCCGGTCGACTGGCCGGAGGTGGTGGCGGCCTTGATCTCCACGATGCTGGGGCTGACGGCCTGGGCGACGGCCGCGACGCCGCTGCTCTTGGAGGAGACGTTCTGCACGGGCGCGCCGGTGCCGGTGCCGTCGGCCGTATGCGTCAGCTCGCCGACGAGGGCGGCGGAGCCGCCGCCGACGACGGCCGCGACGATCGCGCAGGCGGCGAGGAGGGCGGCGGGGCGGCGGGTGCGGGGGGCGGCGTGGGTGCCGTTGGAGGCCGGGGCGGCGAAGCCGGCGCAGTCGCCGGTGCCGGTGCCCTCGCCGGGCTGGACGGGGACTCCGGTGGCGGTGGTGGCGGGCTGCGGCGCGTACGGGGGCGGGGGCGGGTACGCGTGCGGCTGGGGGTGCGGGGCCGGGGTGCGGTCGGGGCGGTGGTTGTCCGTCATGGTGATGACTGTGCTCGTCCTACATGAGAACAGTCTGAATGAGTGCTGAGAAGGCCGACAGAAGTGGGTATGCCCGGTATAAGGGCCGGTCGGCGATCCGGATGGGTGATCTTCGGGGCGGGGCGGCTGGAGGGTGGGTGGGGTGCGGGTACGGAGTGGTTGGCCGTGGATTGATTTTTCCCCTACCCGCCCCTTCCCGTAACTGGGGGCAAGCCCCCAGGCCCCCGTTGGCCCAATCGCCGGCCGGGCTTGAAGATCAAGCCCGTCTGGGGGCACCTCCCAGCGGTAGCTGGGGGAGATCGAGGACCGGGGGCGGAGCCCCGGCCCTTCACCCGGACGCGTCGCGGAGGTACACACCATGCAGGTAGCCGGCTGGCACGTGGAAGTCGAGTTCGATGAGGACGACACGCATACGCGCGCGGCCGCCCTGCTGCGGCTGCGCGACGGTACGGAGCTGCGGGGGCGCGGGCAGACGACGCGTGACTCCCGGGATCCCGACGAGCGAAGGATCGGTGAGGAGCTCGCGGGCGGGCGGGCGCTGATGGACATCGCCCAGCAGCTGACGGCGAAGGCCGGCGCGGAGGTCAGGCAGCTCTGAGGGCGTGTTCGGTGGATCATCCGAGCGGGTGCCGCGGGCCGTGGCGTCCGCACCACCGCCGCGCGCGGCGGTGCCGTCGAACGCCGGACGGGCCGGCATCGGCTGAGCCCAGCCAGATCAAGCCCGTCCGGGGGCACCTCCCAGCGGTAGCCGGGGGAGCTTGAGGACGCGCCCGCAGGGCGCTCGCCGCCTCAGGCGGCAAAGACGGCCCGCAGCCGAAGCTCCGCCGGACACGGCCCAGCGGCGGCCGGGGCGGTCGGAGGACGGACGACAGGACGTTCGGCGGTCGAGGATGGAGGAGCCGCCGGGGCCGCTCAGGCCGATCACGCCGTTGCTGTCCGCGTCCACGAGACCGGCGATGTCGACGTGAGCGTCGGCGTGGGCCGACAAGCGACAGCCGCCCCCCTCGCACGGTGGCGCGCGCCGGGCGCGCACCACCGCACCCGCTATGTACACGACGCGGCGAAAACGCGTGATCCGGTGTGGGCGGCGATAGGTCCCTCGTAGCGGTGTGATGACCATTTCGGTGGCCGCTGTCACTCCAAAGGGGAGTGCAGGTCATCAAGACCGTCCGGTGGTTCCAGTACGGGAGCGGGTTCATCCATCCGGTACCGCGGTCCAGGTTTGAGTTGACGTCCAGCCGGTCTGTGAAGCGGGGCGATCGAGCATTGCTCGATATCGCTTTCAGGTATCGAGCCCGTGTGCGGCATCTTTTCCGGCCTGTTCATCGGACGATTTGACCGGCGTGCTCGGCGGCCCGTAGGAACGGTCCCCGCCGCCGGATCCTCTCCGCGGTGTTTCCTCCTCGTCGGCTGTCCGGCAGTCAACGCGGCACCGGCCTTCCAGTCGACAAGCCAGCCGCTTTCGCTCTCGGCCGACTTCTCAAGTCCCTCTCATCAAGGAGTAGTTGATGTTCTCTGCACGTACCCGTCTGGCCGCCGCCGCGGTGGCCGTCGCCGCGTCCGCCCTGGTCGTCGGCCAGGCGTCCGCCGCGATGGCCGACGACCACGGTCGCGGCCTGGGCCCGCTGCCGGTGGCGATCGTCTCCCCCGCCCCGGGGAAGATCACCAAGGAGCACAAGGTCACCGACACCTACCAGTACGACTCCAAGGCTTCCGGCTCCTCGGACGCGTCCTCCCCCAGCTCCCCCGGCCAGGGAGCGGCCCCCGCCGCCCCGGAACCCGGCCCGGTCACCAACCTGAAGGACACCGCCAACTCCGCGGTTCAGAGCGTCACTTCCGGTGCCGGCGCCACTGCCGACTCGGCCGCGAAGTAGCGCCATTTCCTCTCGTGCCGGTGCTCCACCGCGCCTGGTGCGAGGAAGCCCGTGGGTGGGGCCTTGCCCCGGCAAGCGCCCTGCCCACGGGCCGGACCACCGCCTCGGGGGCCGCGCCGGTGCGGCCCCCGCTTCCCTTCACAGGAGTCCGTATGACACAGGCCTACCGGGCCAGGAGTGCACAACTGCTGGCCGTCACCGCTGCCCTTGCTCTCCTGCCCGCACTGCCATCGCCGGCGCACGCGGCCGCCGGCCACACCAAGAAATTCTGGCGGCATGGAACGGCCACATTCACTGTGCCTGAGGGTGTCTCCTCGATCAACGTCGAGCTGTGGGGTTCCGGCGGCGGCGGTGCGGGTGGCGGTGGGGGCGCGGGTGGCGGCGCGGGCGGCTACGACTGGACCAAATTCGGTGGTGGGGCCGGTGGCGGCGGTGGCGGCACCGGAGGAGGCGGTGGTGGCGGCGGGGGCCACACCGTGTGCACCGTGGCGGTCACCGCGGGCAGCGCCCTGACCATCACCGTAGGGCGGGGCGGGGCCGGCGGGTCCGGAGGCGACAAGGGTGCCGGAGGCAAGGCGGCTTACCAGCGTTACGGCGAGCGCGGCGGACACGCCACGGACGGAACCGCCGGAATCGACGGCGGTGCCAGTTCCCTGACCCTGCCGGACGGCAGCACTCCCGCAGTGGCCGATGGCGGAAAGGGAGGCCAGGCCGGGAAGGGCGGACAGGGCGGCTACGGCGGGGAATGGGGCGGCGAGTTCTACCACGGCAAGAATGCCGACGGTGGCGCCGGTGGCTCTGCCGCCCCCGGTGGCGCTGGAGGCGAGGGGGCCTGCACCGGCGGGTCGGACGGCAGCAACTCCCCCGGAGAAACGGGCCATGGGAGCGTGGACGCCTATAAGGGGGAGGACGGCCATGGCCAGGGGTGGGGCGGCATCGGCGGCCTGCCGAGCCCCGGTGGCAAGGGTGGGCACCCCACGAAGAAGGCTCGTGGGAACGCTGGTGAAGGCGGGCAGGGCGGCGCCGGAGACTGGGGTGGCAATGGCGCCGACTCCAGCAAGGGAACAGATGACGGCCATTCGGGCGAGACAGGGAACGGCGCCGTCGTGACAGGTGCCGGCCACAACGGCGAAGTCATCCTGACCTGGGGCTGACACCAACCCGCCGGCCGGCTCGGCCAGTGCTGCCGGAGGATGGGCGATCCTTCCCCGACGGGCGCGCGGCGTGTGTTCACGCCTGCGCTGTGGGGCGGTTGACGCGCAGGCCGTTGCCGAGGTGGGCGCACCCCGTGCCGTGGGTGGCCGCGCACGCCGCGCCGTAGCGCGTGGGGGTGCGGTCGGTGAGGGCTCGCGGCCCGCGGTGCGTGCCGAAGCCGCCCTCACCGACCGGTGCGGCTACTTCACCACCGTGATGCGGTCCGCCTTCGGCGGAGCCAGGGGAGAGGTCGCCGAGGAGTGCTTGGCGAGGTGGGCGTTGAAGACGTCCAGGTCGGACGCGCCGATCCGGGTGTTCTTGCCCTCCTTGAACGCCGGGAAGCCGTCGCCGCCGCCCGCGAGGAACGCGTTCGCCGCGACGCGGTAGGTCTTCGCCGGGTCGATCGCGGTGCCGTTCAGCTTGACCGACGCGGGGTCGACGCGGTCCGCGCCCGACTTCTTGAGGTCGAGCGTGTAGGTCAGGCCCTTGCTGATCTGGAGGATCTTCGGGTCGGCCTGGTTGGGGCCGCTGACCTGCTGCTGGAGGACGGCGATGACCTGGGCGCCGGTGAGGTCGGCGGTGGCCATCATGTTGGTGAAGGGCTGGACCGTGAAGGACTCGCCGTACGTCACCACGCCGTCGCCCTCGCTGCCCGACGCCTTGTAGGCGAGGTCGGAGCGGATGCCGCCGGGGTTCATGAAGGCGATCTGCGCGCCGCCCTTGTCGGCGGGGGCGAGGGCCTCCAGCTGTGCGTCGGCGATGACGTCACCGAGCGGCTTCTCGTACGCCTCGGAGCCGCGGCCGTTGATGTCGGCGGAGATGTAGCCGACCGGCTTGTTGGCCACCGGCGCGGCCAGCTTCTTCCAGCGGTCGATGAGGGCGGTCATGTCGGCCGCCTTCGGCTGGACGCGGTCCACGACGTGGTTGCCGGCGCGCGGGCTCTTCACGGCCGTGCGCACGATGTCCTTGGTGCGGCGGTCGTAGGTGAGGGTCGTGTCGGTGTAGAGCCGGCCGAAGGAGGCCGCCGAGGTCACGGTGCGCGGTGCGCCCGAGGGGTCGGGAATGGTGCAGGCGTAGGCCTGGTGCGTGTGGCCGGTGACGAAGGCGTCGACCTTCGGCGTGACCTTCTTCGCGATGTCCACGATCGGGCCGGAGATGCCGGCACCGGCGCCCGGGGTGTCGCAGTTGTAGTTGTACGAGCCGGACGCGGGCATGCCGCCCTCGTGGATGAGGGTGACGATGGACTTCACGCCCTGGCGGTCGAGCTCCTTGGCGTACTTGTCGATCGTCTCGACCTCGTCGGCGAACTTCAGGCCCTTGACGCCCTCGGCCGTGACGACGTCCGGGGTGCCCTCCAGGGTGAGACCGATGATGCCGATCTTCACGCCCTTGTGCTTCCAGATCGTGTACGGCTTGAAGAGCGGCTTGCCGGTCTTCTCGTCCGTCACGTTCGCGGCCAGGTAGGGGAAGTCCGCACCGCGGAACTTCTTGCCCTTCTCGAAGCAGCCCTCCTTGGGGTGGCAGCCGCCCTTCTGCATGCGCAGCAGTTCGTCGCGGCCCTCGTCGAACTCGTGGTTGCCCACCGAGGTGGCGTCGAGACCGAGCTTGTTGAGCGCCTCGATGGTCGGCTCGTCGTGGAAGAGGCCGGTCATCAGCGGGCTGGCGCCGATCATGTCGCCGGCCGCGGCGGTGATCGAGTACTCGTGCCCCTTGCGGGCGGTGCGCAGCGAGTTGGCGAGGTACTCGACGCCACCGGCCGGTATCGCCTTGGTGGTGCCGTCCGGCTGCGTCTCGTTGACGGTGCCGGAGGAGCCCTGCGGGGGCTCCAGGTTGCCGTGGAGGTCGTTGAAGGAGAGCAGCTGGACGTCGACGGTCCGCTTCTGGTGCCACAGCCCGCCCCAGGAGCTGTCGGCGCTCGCCGGGGAGGCGGTGACGAGGACGCCGGCGGTGGCGGCGAGGGCGACAGTGGTCGTGGTGAGCCGTCTGGCGAGGCGCTTCCGGGGCGGCGGCGCGTGCATTTGTTCCCCTTTGTGCAATTGGCAGGTACAGCGGGTATTGCGGTCGGCCGCAGCTTATGTCAACGCGCGTAGCACGGCAGGAGGGTTGACGTGATGAACCGGTGGAGCTCGCCTGGTGCCGGGGTGGCGGCACGCCCCCGACGGGTCCGTCCGCCATGGGCAACGAATCGGTCACGCCGCTTGACCGGACGGAATCCCGTGTGGCCTAGTAAGGGCGAACTTGCTAAGGCAAGGCTTTCCTAAGCTGCCGCCGGTCGCGGTTCGGCCTGTGGGGGGCCGGCCTGTCCGTCCGCTCTCCCCGTTCAAGGAACCACCACGTGACCGCCCATTCCGCCCCTGCCCCCACGCCCGTCCTCGGCGGGGCGGTCCTCGTCGGCGCCGCCGTGGCGGGCGTGTGCGCGGTGTGGGCGGCGGCCGTCTGGACCGCCGTCCACCTGACGGCCGACCCGCTCCTCCACGACGTGGCGCTCTTCGTCCACCTGGTCTCCCTGGTCGTGGGCTTCGGCGCGGTGCTGACCGTCGACTGGCTCGGGCTGCTGTGGCTGCTGGGGCGGCGCCCCCTGCCGGAGGTCCTGCGCACGGCGGACGCCGTCCACCTGCCGATCTGGCTCGGCCTGGCCGGACTTGTCACCAGCGGCGTGCTGCTCCACCCGGCCGCCGGTAGCCCGCTCACCCAGGTCAAGCTCGGCCTCGTCCTCCTCGTGGCCCTCAACGGCGTGCACGCGTGGACCCTGCGGCCGCGTCTGGCGTCCCTGTCCGGCGCGTACGCCTCCGGCGGCACGGCGAGCCGCTTCTTCGTCGCCCGCTGCGCCTCCACCGTCCTGGTCTCGCAGCTCGGTTGGTGGGGCGCCACCGTCATCGGATTCCTCAACGGCCGACGCTGACCGGGTCCCGCCACCCCTGGGTCGTAGGCTCACACCATGACTGACGTGGTGA
Source organism: Streptomyces sp. NPDC023527 (assembly GCF_055560115.1). Lineage (NCBI taxonomy): Bacteria > Bacillati > Actinomycetota > Actinomycetes > Kitasatosporales > Streptomycetaceae > Streptomyces > Streptomyces sp. NPDC023527. Next base: position 359,457 of record NZ_JBVHJJ010000006.1, on the reverse strand, counting down.
ATGACGTAGGCGGACAGCGGTCGATCGAGGTACTGGACGAGCTGGCGCCCGAGCGGGCGCGGGACGTGCTGCGGCTGGTGACCGAGGCCGCGGTCGTGGACGGCCAGCCGGCCGTCTCCGAGCAGGGCCGCCTCCAGCTCAAGGGGCGGCGCCCGGGCGTACGTCATGTGCTGGTGCGCAATACCGAGGGCGAGCTCGTCGGATACGGGCAGCTGGAGGACAGCGACCCGGTGGAGGCCCCGGCGGGCGAGCTCGTCGTCCACCCGGGCCACCGCGGCCGCGGGCACGGACGCGCCCTGGGCAACGCCCTGCTGGCCGAGTCGGGCAAGCGGCTGCGGGTCTGGGCGCACGGCGGCCACCCCGCCGCCCGGCACCTCGCGCAGGTGCTGGGGATGAGCCTCTTCCGCGAGCTGCGCCAGATGCGGCGTCCGCTGGCCGGCCTGGACCTCGCCGACCCCGTCTTCCCCGAGGGCGTGTCCGTACGGACCTTCCGGCCCGGCGAGGACGACGCCGCCTGGCTGGCGGTGAACGCGGCGGCCTTCTCGCACCACCCGGAGCAGGGCTCGCTGACCCAGCGCGACCTCGACGACCGCAAGGCCGCGAGCTGGTTCGACCCCGAGGGCTTCTTCCTGGCCGAGAGGGGTGGTGAGATCGTCGGCTTCCACTGGACGAAGGTGCACGCCGACGAGGACCTGGGCGAGGTGTACGTGGTGGGGGTGCGGCCCGGCGCGCAGGGCGGCGGGCTCGGCAAGGCGCTGACCACCGTCGGGCTGCGGCACCTGGCGGCCCGGGGCCTGCCGACCGCGATGCTCTACGTCGACGCCGACAACCCCGCGGCGGTCGCCGTCTACGAGGGCCTCGGTTTCCTGGTGCACGAGACCGACCTGATGTACCGCACGGAGAGCTGACCGGCCGGGCCCGTCGTTTCCGTCGGGCCCTGACCTCCGTTTGACAGGCGCCGTTCCCGTCCATCACCCTTTCACTAGTCAAGTAGTGAAAGGGTGATGCGCCGTGGTCGAGTTCCGCATCGACCGGCGCAGCGGTGTCGCCACCTATCTCCAGATCGTCCAGCAGGTCGAACAAGCCCTCCGGCTGGGCCTGCTCACCCCCGGCGACAAGCTGCCCACGGCCAAAGAGGTCGTCGCGGCCACGGCCATCAACCCCAACACCGTCCTGAAGGCCTACCGCGAGCTCGACCGCGAGGGCCTCGTCGAGGCACGCCCGGGGCTCGGCACCTTCGTACGGCGCTCGCTGGCCCGTCCGCAGGCCGCCGCCGACTCGCCCCTGCGCGCCGAACTCGCCGACTGGACGGCACGCGCCCGCGCGGCCGGGCTCGACCGGGAGGACGTGGCCGCGCTGTTCGCCTCCGTCCTGGAGGAGAGCTTCGGCGAGGACGACGGTCCCGCGCGGGCCGGCTCGTACGACGTGGACAAGGGGACGACCGGATGACCGACCTGACCTTCCATCCCGAGCGCACCGCCGTGGAAGCGGTGGGCCTGGGCGCGCGGTACCGGCGCCGCTGGGCGCTGCGCGACTGCTCCTTCCGGCTGCCCGCGGGCCGGGTCTGCGCGCTCGTCGGCCCCAACGGCGCCGGCAAGTCGACGCTGCTGTCCCTGGTGGCCGGCCTGCGGCGGCCCGCCGAGGGCTCGCTCACCGTCTTCGGCGGCCGCCCCGGCGCCCCGGCCGTCCGCCCGGCCGTCGCCCTCCTCTCCCAGGACAAGCCGCTCTACCCCCGCTTCACGATCGCCGACACCCTGCGCATGGGCCGCGAACTCAACCCCGGCCGCTGGCACCAGGCCACCGCCGATCGGCTCGTGGGCGACGCCGGCCTCTCCCCGCACGCCCGCGTCGGCGACCTCTCGGGCGGCCAGCGCACCCGCGTCGCCCTCGCCCTCGCCATGGGCAAGCGGCCCGCACTGCTGCTCCTCGACGAGCCGATGGCCGACCTCGACCCGCTCGTACGCCACGAGATGATGGCCGCCCTCATGGGCGAGGCCGCCGAGCACGCCACCACCGTCGTCATGGCCTCGCACGTCCTCGCCGAGCTCGACGGGGTCTGCGACTACCTGCTGCTGATGGCCGACGGGCGGGTGCGCCTCGCGGGCGAGGTCGAGGACCTCCTCGCCGCGCACACCGTCCTCGTGGGCAGGCACGAAGGCACCGGCACGCCCCGGGAGTTCGCCGCCCACACGGTCGTCGAGTCGCGGGTCACGGGCCGTCAGCTCACCGCGCTCGTACGCCCCGAGGGGCCCGTCGGCGGGCAGTGGCGGGCCTCCGAGCCGTCCCTGGAGGAACTGCTCCTCGCCCACCTCCGCGCCCCCGGCGCCCCACCGCTCCTCGCGCCCAGCGCCGAGCCCCGGTCCCGGAAGGCGGCGGCATGACCACGACGACCTCCGCCGCAGGGCGCCGCACGCCCGTACGCGGGCTCGCCTGGACCGTCTGGCGGCAGCACCGCGTCACGTCCTGGATCGTGCTCGCCGCGTTCCTCGCGCTCTGCGCCGAGCTGGTCTGGCTGCGCGACGCGATGGACGGCTACCTCGACGCCCACGCACTGCGCTCCGCCTGCGCCGACCCGGAACCCTGCATGGCGAAGTGGTCGGCCGTGGAGCGGTTCCGGTCCGGCTACGGCGACGCCCTGCACTACAACGGCCTCCTGATCTCGTATCTGCCCCTGCTGACCGGTGCGTTCGTGGCGGGCCCGATGGTGGCGCGCGAGCTGGAGAACGGTACGTACCGGGTGGCCTGGACGCAGTCCGTCTCCCCCCTGCACTGGCTCCTGGCCAAGCTCGCGCTGCCCGCCGTGGCCGTGCTCGCCGGGGTCTCCGCGCTGTCGGCGCTGTACACCTGGGCCTGGCGGACCGTGAGCGAGGTCGACTCCGGCAACCTGCTGCCCGGACAGCACTGGTACGAGTCCTTCGACGCGCTCGGCCCCGCGCCCGTCGCGGGCTCCCTGCTCGCCGTCGTCCTCGGTGCCCTCGTCGGCCTGCTGGTCAAACGCACGCTGCCCGCCATGGCAGGCACCGCCCTGGCCTGGCTCGTCCTGACCTGGCCGCTGGGGGCGGTACGCCCGTACCTGGTCAGCCCCGTGACGAAGCTCAGCCCCGAGATGGCCGGGCTCGCCGGCGACACCACCTGGCCGGTCGAGCGCGGCATCCTCACCGCCTCCGGCGGGCGCGTCCCCGAGCCCGACTGCGGCATCGGCGTACGGCCCGAACAGTGCCTCGCCGACCACGGCGGCACCGGCTGGTACCTCGACTACCACCCCGCCTCCCACCTGTGGCCCACGCAGTGGATCCAGGCGGGCATCCTGCTGGCCCTCGCCGCCGCGATCGGCGCCGGCACGGTGTGGTGGCTGCGGCGTACCCACCCCTGAGCGCCCCCGGGCCCCCGGTGACGCCACCGAGAGGGGTTCCGCTTCCCTGCGCGCCATGTGGGCGTTACCTGTGATTCAAACGCGGTTGCGACTCTGACCGAATGCAGCCCGCTGTGCCCCACGCCCCCGGCCGGAGGCTCCGCACCGCCCCGGAGCCCCCGCCCGTGCACGTCTCCGACGCGCCCGTGACGCCCCTCGCGCGGAACAATGAAGACATGACCCAGTCCTCCGGCGCCCCGGCACACGACCCTTCCCCCCGGCCGCGGGGAGACGGCTTCGGCAACCCGCAGCCCTCGGTCGGATCCATCGCCGCGCACCGCCCGTACGCGGTCGTCTCCCCGGCCGCACCGGCCCTGGAGCCCGACCTCGACGCCTCGGACCTGGGCACCTACGGCGACGCCGCCTACGCGGACGAGGCGGAGGGCTCCCTCGGGCCCTACGACCCCGACGGCTCCCGCGACGACGAGCCGCTGCCGCACGGCCGCTTCCTGGACCGCGAGCGCAGCTGGCTGGCCTTCAACGAGCGGGTGCTGGAGCTGGCCGAGGACCCGGCCACCCCGCTCCTCGAACGAGCGAACTTCCTGGCGATCTTCGCGAGCAACCTGGACGAGTTCTTCATGGTCCGCGTCGCCGGCCTCAAGCGGCGCATAGCCACCGGGGTGGCCACCCGCTCCGCCTCCGGCCTCCAGCCCCGCGAGGTCCTGGAGCTGATCTGGAACCGCTCCCGCGAGCTCATGGCCCGGCACGCCGCCTGCTACCAGCAGGACGTCGCCCCCGAGCTCGCCGAGCGCGGCATCCACCTGATCCGCTGGGCCGACCTGACCGAGAAGGAACAGGAGCGGCTCTTCACGCTCTTCCGGCAGCAGATCTTCCCCGTGCTGACCCCGCTGGCCGTCGACCCCGCGCACCCCTTCCCGTACATCTCCGGGCTCTCCCTCAACCTCGCCGTGGTCGTCCGCAACCCCGTCAGCGGCCACGACCACTTCGCGCGCGTGAAGGTCCCGCCGCTGCTCTCCCGCTTCCTGGAGGCGTCACCGCAGCGGTACGTCCCCCTGGAGGACGTCATCGCCGCGCACCTGGAGGAGCTCTTCCCCGGCATGGTGGTGCTCGCCCACCACATGTTCCGGGTCACCCGCAACGAGGACCTGGAGGTCGAGGAGGACGACGCGGAGAACCTCCTCCAGGCCCTGGAGAAGGAGCTCATGCGGCGCCGCTTCGGCCCGCCCGTACGGCTGGAGGTCGAGGAGACCATCGACCCGTACGTCCTGGACCTGCTCGTCCGCGAGCTGAAGATCACCGACGCCGAGGTCTATCCGCTGCCCGGCCCGCTCGACCTCACCGCGCTCTTCCGCATCGCCGCCCTGGACCACCCCGAGCTGAAGTACCCCAAGTTCGTCGCCGGCACCCACCGGGACCTCGCCGAGGTCGAGTCCGCGTCCGCGCCCGACGTCTTCGCGGCCCTGCGCGAGCGGGACGTGCTGCTCCACCACCCCTACGACTCCTTCTCCACCTCCGTCCAGGCGTTCATGGAACAGGCCGCCGCCGACCCGGACGTGCTGGCGATCAAGCAGACGCTGTACCGCACCTCCGGCGACTCGCCCATCGTGGACGCGCTGATAGACGCCGCCGAGTCCGGGAAACAGGTGCTCGTCCTCGTCGAGATCAAGGCGCGCTTCGACGAGCAGGCCAACATCAAATGGGCGCGGAAGCTGGAGGAGGCCGGCTGCCACGTCGTCTACGGGCTGGTCGGGCTGAAGACGCACTGCAAGCTGTCCCTGGTGGTGCGGCAGGAGGGCGAGACGCTGCGCCGCTACTCCCATGTGGGAACGGGCAATTACCACCCCAAGACCGCCCGGCTGTACGAGGACCTCGGCCTGCTCACCGCCGACCCGCAGGTCGGCGCCGACCTCTCCGACCTCTTCAACCGGCTGTCCGGCTACTCGCGCCGCGAGACCTACAGACGGCTGCTGGTCGCCCCCAGATCCCTGCGCGACGGGCTGATCGCCCGCATCGCCAAGGAGGTCGCGCACCACCGCGCCGGACGGCCCGCCTCCATCCGCGTCAAGGTCAACTCCATGGTGGACGAGGCGGTCATCGACGCCCTCTACCGGGCGGCGCGGGCCGGCGTGCCGGTGGACGTGTGGGTCCGCGGCATCTGCGCGCTGCGGCCCGGTGTGAAGGGGCTGTCGGAGAACATCCGGGTGCGCAGCGTCCTGGGCCGGTTCCTGGAACACTCGCGCGTCTTCGCGTTCGGCAACGGCGGCGACCCGGAAGTCTGGCTCGGCAGCGCCGACATGATGCACCGCAACCTCGACCGGCGCATCGAGGCACTGGTCCGGGTCACCGACCCCGGCCACCGGGCCTCGCTCTGCCGGCTGCTGGACACGGGGACGTCCGACTCCACGGCCTCCTGGCACCTCGGCCCGGACGGCGACTGGACCCGACATGCGACGGACGCCGACGGGCACCCGCTGCGGAACGTACAGGAGATGCTCATTGACGCCCGGAGGCGCCGGCGTGGCTCAGCGACCCCATGACCCGCCGCTTACGGCCGCCGCGGCGGGGAGACGGGACATGACGACAACGACAACGACACCACACGCGGCGACGGACGGGACGACCGCCGGGGAGGTGCTGTCCGCCTATCTGCACGCGCAGGCGGCGGACTTCCTGCGCAGCCTGCGGCTGCACGGCGACAGCGGCGCCGACGCCGAGGACGCGACCGAGGCCGCCCGGCTGCTGCGCCGCTCGGCCCGCCGGATCTCCGGGACGCTGCACGTCTACCGGCTGCTCACGGAGGCGAACCGGACGGACCTGATCCGTACGGAGATGGCGTGGCTGTCCGACACGCTCGGCCGCGAACACGCCTACACCGCGCGGCTGGCCCGGCTGCGGGGCGCGCTGCACCGGCTCTCGGGGACGGAACCGTCCGCGGAGCGCGGCGGGCTGACCGTCGGAGCCGCCCGCGCCGGGGCGCTGCTGGAGCGGCAGCTGACGCTGGCCCGTACGCGCGCCCACTCCGCGGCGCTCCAGGTGCTGGGCTCCTCGCGCTTCCACGCCGTGGCCGACGCCGCGGCGGTCCTCGCGTCCGAGGTGCCGCTGGACCCCGCCGCGCACGACCTGCTCGCCCACGAGGCCCTGCCACGCCTGGCCGAGCAGTCCCACCGCCGGCTGATGGAGGCGGCGGAGGCGCTGCCGCTGACGGTCGCCGGGCACCCCTACAACGCCGAGGCCCTCACCCACGGCCTCGCCGCGACCACCTCCTCCGACGCGCCGCCCCCCGAGGGGCGGCAGGACGCGCCCTGGCACCAGGTGCGACGCCTGGTGCGACTGCGGCGGTACGCGCAGGAGGTGCTGGACGAGCAGGGGGCCGAGACGCCCCTGGCCATCCGCCTCCTGAGCGCGAACCAGGCCCTGGACCGCCACCGCGACGCCGCCGAGGCGGCGGCCGCCGCGGCCGCCGCCGCCCGCACCCCGCGCATCGCGCCCGCCACGGCGTACGCCCTCGGCGTGCTCCACGCCGACCAGCGCCACGAGGTGGAGGCGGCACGGTTCGCCTTCGGCCGGATCTGGCAGCGGATGGCGGTGGCGGCGCCGTGAACGACGTGGTGAACGATGTCGTGCTGGCGGCGGGGTGTGTGCTGTGGCGGCTCTCGCCGTACGACGGGCGGCTGGAGATAGCACTGGTCCACCGACCCAAATATGACGACTGGTCACATCCCAAGGGCAAGCTCAAGCGCGGTGAGGGCGCCCTGGAGTGCGCGGTGCGCGAGGTCCGCGAGGAGACGGGCATGGAGTGCGAGCCCGGCGCCCCGCTGCCGACCGCGCGGTACGTCGCGGCGGGCCGCCCGAAGGAGGTCCGCTACTGGGCGGCCCGTGCCACGTCCGGCGCGTTCGCGCCGACCCGAGAGGTGGACCGCGTCCTGTGGCTGCCCCCGACGGCGGCCCGCCGCCGTGTGACGGAGGAGCGGGACCGCGTGCTGGTGGATGAGTTCCTGGAGGTTCCGGGGGTGGGGTGAGGGTCGGCTGGGCGCGCGGCGGTGTTCTCAATCGCCGGACGGGCTGGGATTGGCTGAGCCCGTCCGCATTCGAGCCCGTCCGCATTCGAGCCCGTCCGGCGTTTGAGGACGCGCCCGCAGGGCGCCCGCCGCCGCAGGCGGCAAGGACGGCCCGCGGCCGAAGACCTGCCGGGACACTGGCCCGGCCGCTAGCCGCAAGGCGCAAGCGCCTCCCAGCGCAGGGTGACCTCGCCCTGGCGCCAGCGCCGCGGGCCGTCCGTCACCGGCCAGTCCGACCGCAGGGACGACACCGCGCGGATCCACCGCTGCCGGGCGCTCAGCGGCGCGTACGGCGCGGCCAGGGCCCACGCGCGGTCGAAGTCGCGGAGGAACGCGTGCACCGGTTCGCCCGGGACATTGCGGTGGATGAGCGCCTTGGGCAGGCGTTCCGCCAGGTCGGAGGGGGTGGCCAGGGAGCCGAGACGGGTGGCGAAGGTGACCGTGCGCGGGCCTTCCGGGCCCAGCGCCACCCACACGTGCCGGCGCCCGATCTCGTCGCACGTGCCCTCCACGAGCAGCCCGTCCGGAGCGAGCCGCGCGCACAGCCGGGCCCACACCGCCGCGACCTCGGCCTCGTCGTACTGCCGCAGGACGTTCGCCGCGCGGATCAGCGCCGGCCGACGGCCGCCGCCCAGCGGCACCTCGAAACCGCCGTGCCGGAAGGACAGCCCCTCCCGCTCGTACGGCTTCGCCGCCGCGACCCGCGCCGGCTCGATCTCCACGCCGACGACCTCCGCGTCCGCGCACACCGTCCGCAGCCGCCCCAGCAGCTCGACCGCCGTCCACGGCGCGGCGCCGTAGCCGAGGTCGACCGCGACCGGGTCCGCGCTCGACCGCAGCGCGGCGCCGTGCGTGTCGGCGATCCAGCGGTCCATGCGGCGCAGCCGGTTGGGGTTGGTCGTCCCGCGCGTCACCGAACCGACGGGACGGCCGGGCGGGGCAGTGCGGGGGGCCATGGAAGAAACCCTATGGCAGGCGGATTCCGGTGCCGCACGTCACGCTTTGGTAAAGCGGCGAGGGGAGGGGAAGGGGACCCGGCTCCACGGCGTTGCCACAGGTGACAGGTGGTGCACGCCCGAAGGCGGATGGAGGACACGCACGGTGAGCCAGTACGCATCCAGGCTCGGCGCCCGCCGCGGCCGCGCGCTCGGCACGCTCGCCGGCACTCCGCTCCGGCGCCTGGGAGCCGCCCGCAGGCCCCGCCGCATCGCGATGCTGAGCGTCCACACCTCCCCGCTGCACCAGCCCGGCACGGGCGACGCGGGCGGCATGAACGTCTACATCGTCGAGCTGGCCAAGCGCCTCGCCGCGATCAACATCGAGGTCGAGATCTTCACGCGCGCCACCACCGGCACGCTCCCGCCCGCCGTGGAGCTGGCCCCCGGCGTGCTCGTACGGCACATCGACGCCGGCCCGTACGAGGGCCTGGCCAAGGAGGAACTGCCCGCACAGCTCTGCGCCTTCACCCACGGCGTGATGCGGGCGTGGGCCGGCCACCGGCCCGGCCACTACGACCTCGTCCACTCCCACTACTGGCTCTCCGGCCACGTCGGCTGGCTCGCCGCCGAGCGCTGGGGCGTCCCCCTCGTGCACGCCATGCACACCATGGCCAAGGTCAAGAACGCCGCCCTCGCCGAGGGCGACACCCCCGAGCCCGCCGCCCGGGTGATCGGCGAGACCCAGATCGTCCGGGCCGCCGACCGCCTCATCGCCAACACCGACGGCGAGGCCGAGGAGCTCATCCACCACTACGAGGCCGACCCCGCCAAGGTCGCCGTCGTCCACCCCGGCGTGAACCTCGACCGCTTCACCCCCGCCGACGGCCGGGCGGCCGCCCGCGAACGGCTCGGCCTGCCCGCCGACGCCCTGATCCCGCTCTTCGCCGGCCGCATCCAGCCGCTCAAGGCCCCCGACGTCCTGCTGCGCGCCGTCGCCGACCTCCTCGACCAGCGGCCGGAGCTGCGCCCGCGCGTCGTCGTCCCCGTCGTCGGCGGCCCCAGCGGCAGCGGCCTCGCCAAGCCCGAGGGGCTGCAGAAGCTCGCCGCCTACCTGGGCATATCCGACGTCGTCCGCTTCCGCCCGCCGGTCGGCCAGGAGCAGCTCGCGGACTGGTACCGCGCCGCGTCCGTGCTGGTCATGCCGTCCTACAGCGAGTCCTTCGGCCTGGTCGCCGCCGAGGCCCAGGCGTGCGGCACGCCCGTCGTCGCGGCGGCCGTGGGCGGCCTGCCAGTGGCCGTGCGCGACGGTGTCAGCGGCTTCCTCGTCGACGGCCACGACCCCGCCGACTACGCGCGGGCGCTGGGCCGCTTCGCCGACGAACCGGCCCTGGTGGACCGGATGGGCGACGCCGCGGCCCGGCACGCGCGGTCCTTCGGCTGGGACACGGCCGCGTCCGCCACGGCCGATGTGTACACCGCGGCGATCACCGAGCGGCGGCGTCGCCTACGCTCGACCCATGTCTGACGCGAAATCCGTCATCGAGCAGACGTTCCACGAGGCCGGACTCGAATGGGAGAGCCCGGCCGACGGCACGTACGTCGTGAAGCTCCCCGGCACCCGCAAGCTGTCCACGACCGTCTCGCTGATCGTCGGCAAGCACTCGCTGTCGGTCAACGCCTTCGTCGTCCGCTGCCCCGACGAGAACCACCCCGCCGTCCACCGCTGGCTGCTGGAACGCAACACCCGCCTGTACGGGGTGTCGTACGCGATCGACCGGCTCGGCGACATCTACCTCGTCGGCAGGCTGCCGCTGGCCGCGGTGACCCCGGACGAGATCGACCGGATCCTCGGCACCGTGCTGGAGCACGCGGACGGCAGCTTCAACACCCTGCTGGAGATGGGCTTCGCGACCGCGATCCGCAAGGAGTACGCGTGGCGCACGTCGCGGGGGGAGTCCACGCGCAACCTCGACGCGTTCACGAACCTGACGCGCGACGAGAGCTGACGCGGCCGCCGGCCGCCGACCGCTGGCACGGACAGCGCGCACAGCGCCACCCCCACCGTCGATTACGCTCATGGGCATGGCCGACGCACCGTACAAGCTGATCCTCCTCCGCCACGGCGAGAGCGAGTGGAACGCGAAGAACCTGTTCACCGGCTGGGTGGACGTCAACCTCAACGACAAGGGCGAGAAGGAAGCGATCCGGGGCGGTGAGCTCCTCAAGGACGCCGGCCTGCTCCCCGACGTGGTCCACACCTCCCTCCAGAAGCGCGCCATCCGCACCGCGCAGCTGGCCCTGGAGGCCGCCGACCGCCACTGGATCCCCGTTCACCGCTCCTGGCGGCTGAACGAGCGCCACTACGGCGCTCTCCAGGGCAAGGACAAGGCCCAGACCCTCGCCGAGTTCGGCGAGGACCAGTTCATGCTCTGGCGCCGCTCCTACGACACCCCGCCGCCGGCGCTCGAGGACGGTACCGAGTTCTCGCAGAGCGACGACCCGCGCTACGCCTCGATCCCCTCGGAGCTGCGCCCGCGCACCGAGTGCCTCAAGGACGTCGTCGTCCGCATGCTGCCGTACTGGTACGACGGCATCGTCCCGGACCTGCTCGCCGGCCGTACGGTCCTGGTCGCCGCGCACGGCAACAGCCTGCGCGCGCTGGTCAAGCACCTCGACGGCGTCTCCGACGCCGACATCGCGGGCCTGAACATCCCCACCGGCATCCCGCTCGCCTACGAGCTCGACGCCGACTTCCGCCCGGTCAAGGCCGGCGGCACGTACCTCGACCCGGAGGCCGCCAAGGCCGCCATCGAGGCCGTGAAGAACCAGGGCAAGAAGAAGTAACCGGACCGCACCGGGCCGAAGCCCCCTGCCTGCGGGAAGACCGCGGGCAGGGGGCTTTCGCATGCCCGGATTCCGGATACCGAGGGTGACCGGAAAACGGATTGGTCACCGAATGGAGCAAGACGGATACGCTGCGGATGCGGTCGGCGCGTCGCCGGGTGAGCCTCGGATCAAGGAGGTAACACCATGCACTCAATCCGCTCCGCCATATGCGGTGCCGCGACCGTCGTCGCCGTCTGCGCGGCTCCGGTCGCCCCTGCCTACGCCTTCGGCAGCCTGCCCGTTGTCGAGGCCGTCCCGGAGACCAACGGCCCGGACCACGACCACGACCGCGGTGACCATGACGGCCGCCATGACCACGACGGTCGCCACGACCACGACGGTCGCCACGACCGTGACGACGACGACTGCGACGATGACGACCACGGCCGTCACGACCACGGGCGTCACGACCACGATGGCCGTCACGACCACGATGGCCGTCACGACCACGATGGCCGTCACGACCACGACGGTCGCCACGACGACCACGAGGGTCGGCACGACCACGACGGCCGTGACGACCACGACGGTCGGCACGACCACGATGGCCGCCACGACCACGACGGGCGTCACGACGACCACGACGGCCGCCACGACCACGAGGGTCGGCACGACCACGACGGCCGTGACGACCACGACGGTCGGCACGACCACGATGGCCGCCACGACCACGACGGGCGTCACGAC
>NZ_JBVHJJ010000006.1:0-347415 GCF_055560115.1 Streptomyces sp. NPDC023527 | reverse complement strand
GACCACGACGGCCGCCACGACGGGCGTCACGACGACCACGACGGCCGCCACGACGGGCACCACAAGCCCCACGGTCCCGCGCACGCGGGCGGCGGCGCCACCGCGCTCGCGGCCTCGACGGAGTCCTCGGCCCCCGACACCCCGATCCTCATCCTCGCCGCGGGTGCCACCGCCGGCCTGGCCGGCGGGATGATCTGGTACCGCCGTCGTACCGGCACCGCCAAGCAGTGACGGGAAGAGAATCGGCGTCATGTCAGACACGCGCACAGGCGGCCGCGGCCGCCTGCTGACAGGGGTGGCCTGGGCAGCACTGCTGCTGGCCCTGTGCCTGTGCGGCAGCGGCACCTCCCAGGAGCCGGGTGACGCACCGGCTACCGGTACCGCCGCCGCGGGCCGCCCTCCCGCGCCCGGTCTGCCCCCGGCACATCAACCGCTGCCGGGGGCGGACCCCCAGAAACTCACCATCAAGGCCATCGGCCTGGAGGCCCCGATCGAGGGCCATGGCCTCGACGCCCAGGGCGGCGTCGAAACACCCCCGTACGAGCGGGCCGACGCGGTCTCCTGGTACCAGGAGGGCCCCCAGCCGGGCACCGCCGGCCCCGCCGTCCTCGTCGGCCACGTCGACACCGAGAAGGCCCCGGCCGTCTTCGCCGGCCTCAGCGTCGTCAAGCGCGGCAACAAGGTCCACGTCGCCCGCTCGGACGGCTCCGTCGCCGAGTTCACCGTCGAGGACGTGACCCTCGTCCCCAACGACAAGTTCGACGCGGACAAGGTCTACGGATCGCGGGTAGCGGACCGCGCCGAGCTGCGCCTGGTCACCTGCGGCGGTGACTACAACCGGGAGCGGCACACCTACAGCGCCAATCTCGTCGTCTACGCCTATCTGACCGGCGCGGAGCAGAAAGAGCCCCCGGATCAGAAGGATCCCCCGGAACAGAAAGATCCCCCGGAACAGAAAGAACCCCCGGAGCAGAAAGAGCCCCCGGAGCAGAAAGAGCCCCCGGCCGGATCGCCGGCCGAGGACTCCTCCGGTGAGTGACGTGCGGGATGGCCGCTAGCCGCAGCCGCCGCCACACTGGCACGAACCGCCGGACTGGCAGCCGCACTGGCAACCCGGGCCGCACGTGCAGGCCGCGGCCTGCGTCTGCTCCGGAGGGGTGTGGGTCATATGCGGTACCTCCTCGAAGGGTGGTCTGCCTGCCACCCAGTCAAGGACCGCCCGCATCGCCCGTCAATGCCCCTCGTGTACATACGTACGGGCGCGTTGGGGGCGCATGGGAGCAAGCCCGGAGGTCACGCGCCGTCGACCGGGCCCGTACGCCCCTCACCCTGGACCAGCTCGTCCGCGTGCTCACCCGTCACCAGATAGACCACGCGCTTGGCCACGGAGACCGCGTGGTCGGCGAAGCGCTCGTAGTAGCGGCCCAGCAGCGTCACGTCGACGGCCGTCTCGATGCCGTGCTTCCAGCGGTCGTCCATCAGGTGCTGGAAGAGCGCGCGGTGCAGCAGGTCCATGGCGTCGTCGTCCTGCTCCAGCTGAAGCGCCAGGTCGACGTCCTTGGTGATGATCACCTCGCCGGCCTTGGCCATCAGCCGCTGCGCCAGCTGACCCATCTCCAGGATCGTGGCGTGCAGGTCGCGGGGGACCGCCGTCTGCGGGAAGCGCAGCCGGGCGAGCTTGGCGACGTGCTGGGCGAGATCGCCGGAACGCTCCAGGTCCGCGCTCATCCGCAGCGACGTGACCACGATCCGCAGATCCGTGGCGACCGGCTGCTGGCGCGCCAGCAGGGCGATCGCGCGGGCCTCCAGATCCCGCTGGAGGTCGTCGACCTTCGCGTCCGCGGCGATCACGGACTCCGCCAGTTTGAGGTCCGCGTCGAGGATCGCCGTGGTGGCGCGCCCGATCGCGGAGCCCACGAGCCGGGCCATCTCGACCAGGCCCTCGCCGATCGAGTCCAGCTCCTCGTGGTACGCGTCCCGCATTGTCTGACCTCTTTCTTCGGGTTTCTCCGGGGCAAGGGGCCCGGGTCAACGGTGGGCGGGGAGGGTGACGTGCCCGACGTGCCCGCCCACGGTCCCACGATGCGGCCGGAACGCGACGGCCGTCGGCCTCCGGAGTGAACCGGTGCCGACCTCAAGGTGAACTCTCGGCAACGTATGTTCGAGCCGCCCCCCATTTGGCTGTGGATGTGTCACCGGCCCCGCATAACCTGGACTCATGAACGTGGACGCGGCCGTCGCCGCAGCGGCAGCGATCGCCGGATTGTGCACCGGTGTCATCGCGATGCTGGCGTTCCGCTGGAGCGAGCGCGACCAGGCCCGCCCCACCCGTAGCTCCCTGCACACCGATGCCGTCCTGCCGCCCGGTGTGGACACCGTGCTGTCGGTGCTGCGCTCCTCCGCCGTCGTCCTCGACGAGGGCGACGGCGTCGTCAAGGCCAGCTCCGCCGCGTACGCCCTCGGGCTCGTACGGGGCGGCAAGCTCGCCGTCGAACCCATGATCCAGATGGCCCGCGACACCCGCCGGGACGGCGAGATACGCCAGGTCGAGCTCGACCTCCCGCGCCGCGGCACCGGCCGCGGCGACGCCCTCGCGGTCTCCGCGCGGGTCGCCCCGCTCGGCTCCCGGCTCGTCCTGCTGCTGGTGGAGGACCTCACCGAGGCCCGCCGCATCGAGGCCGTGCGCCGTGATTTCGTCGCCAACGTCAGCCATGAGCTCAAGACGCCCGTCGGCGCGCTCTCCCTGCTCTCCGAGGCCGTCATGGACGCCTCCGAGGACCCCGAGGCGGTCAACCGCTTCGCCGGCCGCATGCAGATAGAGGCGACCCGGCTCACCAACCTCGTCCAGGAGCTCATCGACCTCTCCCGGGTGCAGAACGACGACCCGCTGGAGGACGCCGAGCCCGTACGGATCGACGAGCTCGTCGCCGAGGCGATCGACCGCTGCCGCCACCAGGCCGGCACCAAGCAGATCACGATGGCCGCCGGAGGCACCGCCGACCTGCGCGTCTGGGGCAACCGCGGGCAGCTCGCCGCCGCCCTCGGCAACCTCGTGGAGAACGCGGTCAACTACAGCCCCGCCCGCACGCGCGTGGGCATAGCGGCCCGCCACATCACCGCGCCCGGCGGCGACCTCATCGAGATCGCCGTCACCGACCAGGGCATCGGCATCTCCGAGAAGGACCGCGAGCGGATCTTCGAGCGGTTCTACCGCGTCGACCCCGCCCGCTCCCGCGCCACCGGCGGCACCGGCCTCGGACTCGCCATCGTCAAGCACGTGGCCGCCTCGCACGGCGGGGAGGTCACGGTCTGGAGCGCCGAGGGCCAGGGCTCGACGTTCACGCTGCGCCTGCCGGAAGCGGGCGCCGTCCGGGACCGTGAGCGGGACCGCACGCGCGAGCGCAACGGCCCGCTGATCGGCCCGGAGGAATCGGAGCGCGACGGGACCGCCGACGAGACGTTCACCGACGAACACCTCCCCACCCGGGGGAGCCGTGCATGACCCCGCCACGCATGGACTTGCCGTCCATGCCCGTGCCCATGACCCTCACCACATCCACCGCGCTGTTCGGCCCGCAGACCACCCGACCGGAGGTCAACCCGTGACCCGTGTGCTCGTCGTAGAGGACGAGGAATCCTTCAGCGACGCGTTGTCCTACATGCTCCGCAAGGAAGGCTTCGAGGTCGCCGTCGCGGCCACCGGGCCCGACGGGCTGGACGAGTTCGAGCGCAACGGCGCCGACCTCGTCCTGCTCGACCTGATGCTGCCGGGCCTGCCCGGCACGGAGGTCTGCCGGCAGCTGCGGGGGCGTTCCAACGTGCCCGTCATCATGGTCACCGCCAAGGACAGCGAGATCGACAAGGTCGTCGGCCTGGAAATAGGAGCCGACGACTATGTGACCAAACCCTTCTCCTCCCGCGAGCTGGTGGCCCGGATCCGGGCCGTCCTGCGTCGCAGAGGCGAGCCGGAGGAGGTCACGCCCGCCGCGCTGGAGGCCGGGCCCGTACGGATGGACGTCGACCGGCACGTCGTCACCGTCTCCGGCGCCAAGATCGACCTGCCCCTCAAGGAGTTCGACCTCCTGGAGATGCTGCTGCGCAACGCCGGCCGCGTACTGACCCGGATGCAGCTCATCGACCGCGTCTGGGGCGCCGACTACGTCGGGGACACCAAGACCCTCGACGTCCACGTCAAGCGACTGCGCGCCAAGATCGAGCCCGACCCGGGCGCGCCGCGCTATCTGGTGACCGTCCGAGGTCTCGGCTACAAGTTCGAGCCGTAGACCGGCCCGCCCGGACGAGGGAATGCCGAGGGGCCCGGAAGCACACGCTTCCGGGCCCCTCGGCGTACGTCGTCAGTGACCGGTGTGCTGCTGGCCGCCGTCACCCTGCTGCGGGGCACCCGCCGGGCGCTCGGCGCCCTGCTGCGCGCCCTGGGTGCCCGCGGCGCCCGAGGGGGTCCCCGAGGGCGCGCCCGACGGCGTCACGGCGCCGCCGCTCGGCTTGCCGGACTTGTCGCCGCTCTTGCCGGCGGGCTGGGACGGAGCGGGCTCGGCGGGGCCCCACTCCTTGAAGTAGCTCTTGGCCGGGAAGACGAACGCGCCGATCCGGACCTCGCCGGTCTCGCTGAAGTCGAAGGTCAGCTGCTGCTGCCCGCCGTCCTTGAGCGCCTCACGGCCGTTCGGCAGCACCGCGGAGGGGTTGCCCTTGCCACCGAGGACGATCGAGCCGCCCGCGGGCACCACGAGGTCCCCGGAGCCGCCCGCGGGGGTGAGCTTCACGGGCGTGTCCTTGCCGGTGAGCTTGACCGCGCGCAGCGTCTGGTCCTTGCGGCCGTTGTTGAAGACCTTGCCGGTGATCACGGCCGGGCCCTTGGCCTCCAGGTCCGGCTGGGTGATCACGTTGAGGTTCTGGAGCTTGATGTCACCGACCGACGTGGCGGCGTTGTCCGGCTTGACCTCCAGCGTCTGTGCGCTGTTGCCCGCCGCACAGGCGGAGAGCGAGGCGATCGAGAGCACGAGGGCGGAAGCGGCGAGAGCGCCGCGTCGAAGGCTGCTGCTCACGGCGGCGGCATCTCCTTGGACGAAGTAAGAGGTGTGTCAGCGGCCTTAGGTTACCGAGCCGCTCCCGGGCCTCCGCACCCGACCCGCCCCCATGGTCAACTAGCCCCCCGTCGGGTGCACGGCCGAATATCGCCCACGAACGTCCCGGGGAACGCGCGAGGGGGCCGGCGAAGGATTATCGGCGCGGAATGCGCGGGGGCCCGGGAAGGCGTTCGGGAATTGATCAAGTTCGGGGTGATCAATTCCCGAATCCGGATGACCGGGGTCGGCTCGCCCCGAACGGAGTAGCGGAAGTCCGCCGACCGGACCCCGGCAAAACGGGACGTTCGACCGCTCGCGAGTGACTCCCGGCACGTGTAACGTGCCCGTTTCGCCCCGCCCGAAGAACCGCTCCGACCTGCGAATACCCGCTTCCGGAACCCTCCCGCAGCACGTTCCGGTTGCTGTTGTCAAGCCCCGAGATATGCCCTGACCTGCGAAAACGCCATTCAGAACGGGCAGTTCCCGTGTTAGACTGGATAGCCACGGAAGGGGTACCTGTCACATGACGTTCAAGGTTGGCGACACCGTGGTCTATCCCCATCACGGGGCCGCGCTGATCGAGGCCATCGAAACTCGCCAGATCAAAGGCGTGGACAAGACCTACTTGGTGCTGAAGGTCGCCCAGGGTGACCTGACGGTTCGGGTGCCGGCGGACAATGCCGAGTTCGTCGGTGTGCGCGATGTGGTCGGCCAGGATGGGCTGGACCGGGTCTTCGAGGTGCTCCGCGCACCGTATGCGGAAGAGCCGACGAACTGGTCCCGTCGCTACAAGGCAAATCTCGAGAAGCTCGCGTCCGGTGACGTGATCAAGGTCGCCGAGGTCGTGCGCGACCTGTGGCGCCGGGAGCGCGAGCGCGGACTCTCCGCCGGTGAGAAGCGCATGCTCGCCAAGGCGCGCCAGATCCTGGTGAGCGAGCTCGCTCTCGCGGAGAACACCAACGAGGACAAGGCCGAGGCCCTGCTCGACGAGGTTCTCGCGTCCTGACGCAGTGCTGGTCCGAAACGACCGGCTCGAAACGCAGTACTGGTCCGAAACGGCCGGTCTGAAAACGCAGTGCCGGTCGTGCAGTCGGCACAGGTCCTCGTGACCCGTGCTGGATGTCATGCAGGTGCTGGATGTAAATGAAGTGCCGCGGTGCCCGCGATGACGACAGTCGTCCGCCGGGCGCTGCGGCATCTCTGCTCCGGCGGCGCCGAGGGCGCCGATGTCCACGCCGTGCTTGGCGTGCCGGGCCCGGGCAGTCGACCCGACCACTTGTCACGGAAGGGGCTGGTCGGGGCGTCGTGCCCGGCACGCTGAGGCCATACCCAATTCGGCCGAGGAAGCAAACCTGAACGCGAACGCAATGTCTGATCGAGCCCCCGCTGTCACCCCTTCGCGTACCGCCGCGGTCATCCCCGCGGCCGGGCGCGGGGTCCGGCTCGGCCCAGGTGCCCCCAAGGCCCTGCGCGCCCTCAGCGGCACCCCGATGCTGGTCCACGCCGTACGGGCGATGGCCGCCTCCCGCGCCGTCTCCCTCGTCGTCGTGGTCGCACCGCCGGACGGCGCCGCCGAGGTGCGCAATCTCCTCGACGCCTATCCGCTCACCGGCCCCGACCGCGCAGAGCTGCTCGTCGTCCCCGGCGGCGAGAACCGCCAGGAGTCCGTGCGCCTCGGCCTGCGGGCCCTCCCCGGCGACATCGGCACCGTCCTGGTCCACGACGCCGCGCGCCCCCTGGTGCCCGTCGAGACGGTCGACGCCGTCATCTCCGCCGTCCGCGACGGCGCTCCCGCCGTCGTCCCGGCGCTCCCGCTCGCCGACACCGTCAAGCAGGTCGAGCCGAGCACCGGCGCCGCCGCGGGCGAGCCCGAGCCGGTCGTCGGCACGCCCGAGCGGGCGCTGCTGCGCGCCGTGCAGACCCCGCAGGGCTTCGACCGGCGCACGCTCGACGCCGCGCACGAGAAGTTCGCCGGCGCCGAGGGCGAGGGGGCCACGGACGACGCCGGCCTCGTCGAGCGCCTCGGCACCCCGGTCGTGGTGGTGCCCGGCCACGAAGAGGCCTTCAAGGTGACCCGGCCGCTGGACCTCGTCCTGGCCGAGGCCGTTCTCGCCCGCAGGAGGGCCAATGATCGCTTCTAGCCCCTTCGCCCAGGTGCTGCCCCTGGTGGGCATCGGCACGGACGTGCACGCCTTCGAGGAGGGCCGCGAGCTGTGGTGCGCGGGCCTGCTCTGGGAAGGTGCCACGCACGGCCTCGCCGGTCACTCCGACGGTGACGTCGCCGCGCACGCCGCCTGCGACGCGCTGTTCTCCGCCGCCGGCGTCGGCGACCTCGGCGAGCACTTCGGCACCGACCGGCCCGAGTGGTCGGGCGCGGCCGGCGTCACCCTGCTGGCGGAGGCCGCCCGGATCGTACGGGCCGCGGGCTTCGAGATCGGCAATGTCTCGATCCAGGTGATCGGCGTACGGCCCAAGATCGGCAAGCGGCGCGCGGAGGCCCAGACGGTCCTGTCCGAGGCGATCGGCGCCCCGGTGTCCGTCTCGGGCACCACGACCGACGGTCTCGGCCTCACCGGCCGCGCGGAGGGCCTGGCGGCCGTCGCCACGGCTCTGGTGTTCCCCAGGTAGCTCCGAGCCGCGTCGGCGGGCCGGTGCCCGTCCGGGGGCTGTTCCGGGTCCGTTCGGGCCCGTACAGCCCCCTTTCGCGTCCCTCGGCGGCATACGGTGATCCCGTACCCGTCCCCCGAGGGAAGGTTCCGCGCTGTGTCAGCCGCACTCTCCGACGACCTGAAGAAGCTCATCGACGACACGCCCGTCTTCGCGACGGTGGCCACCGTCCAGCCCGACGGCAGCGCCCAGCTGTCGATCACCTGGATCAAGCACGACGGTGACGACCTGCTCATCTCCACCACCGTCGGCCGCCGCAAGGAGAGGAACCTCCGGCGCGACCCGCGGATCACCGTCATGATCAACCCGCCCAACGCGCCGTACACCTACGCGGAGGTGCGCGGCTCCGCCACGCTGACCACCGAGGGCGGCCAGGAGCTGATCAACGAGCTGTCGCGGAAGTACACGGGCAAGGACTACGCGGACTTCAACCCGGCCTCCGCGCACGACGCGGAGCGGGTCGTGGTGCGGGTGACGCCGCGCAAGGTCGTCGGCTCGATCTAGGCGCCCGCCGGGGGCGCCGGCTCGGTCGGGACGCCCGTACGGCGATCCCCGCGCGCCGGGCGCCCGACCCCGCGGGCCGCCCCTCAGATGCCGTCCGACGAGCCGTTCTTGCCCGCGCCCACCTTGTCGCCGCCGCTCTGCTCGAAGACCCGCAGCCGCTTCGGCGTGGGCAGGCTCTCGCGGAGGCCGTCGTGCCGGGCGCCGTCCTGCGCGGCGGTCGGCGGGGCCGAGTGGCGGCGCATCTCGTCCATGCCCTTGAGCATCGCCTTGCGCAGCCGCTTGCCGAGGGGGCGCTCGATGAAGCGGTGCAGCAGCCAGGCGGCGAACAGCATGACCACCATCAGCCCGGCGACGAGCAGCGGCGCGGGGACGCGGTCGCGCAGGGCGTAGATGACGGTCATGCCGATGTACTGGTGGATCAGATAGACCGGGTACGTGAGGGCGCCCGCCGTCGACAGCCAGCGCCACTGGATCCGGTTGAACGCCCCGACCGCGATCAGCGCCATGAGGACGAACGCCACGAAGATGATCAGCGAGGCCGGCCAGGTGGGGATCGACCGGGTGGTGTTGTCCGCCACCCGCTTGGCCACATGGTGCTCGGCGAGCAGGAGCGACATGGCCACGATGCCCCACAGCAGTGCCGTGGGCTTGTAGCGGTACATCAGGTAGAAGGCGATGCCGGCGATGAAATAGGGCGCGTACAGCGGCATGGCCCACATGTCGACGATCTTGTTGTCGACGGTGGCCGAGCTGATCGCGGCCACCGTCCAGATGCCGCAGAAGAGGACGCACTTGCGGTACGTGACACCGGTGGCCACGACGATCGCGAAGAGTACGTAGAACTTCAGCTCGATGAAGAGCGTCCAGTAGACGCCGTCGACGTCCCAGACGCCCAGACCGCCCTGGAGCATGGTCAGGTTCGTGAGGACGTCGTCCAGGCTCTGCACCTGGCGCACCTGTGGCCAGAGGGTGACCACGGCCGCGGTCAGGAAGATCGCGAACCAGTAGGCGGGATAGATCCGCGAGACGCGGGACACCACGAAGTCGCCCAGACTGCGGCCCCACGTGCTCATGCAGATGACGAATCCGCTGATCAGGAAGAAGATCTCGACGCCCGTCCAGCCGTACCGGGCGAAGAGTCGGGCGTGGGGAAAGATCTCCTGGGGGTCCTGCCCCCAGCCGCCGCGCAGAGAGACGTAATGGAAGAACACGACCATCAGTGCCGCGATGATCCTGAGCCCATCCAGGACGTAGAGCCTCGGGGCGGCTCGCTTGACGGCCGACTGGCCGCCGTCGAGTTCACCTCGTCCGGCGAAACGCATGTCGTCCTCTCCATTGGCTTAGTCGGCTCATCCTACGCAGGGCCCGGTCGCACGCATGCTGACATAGGAAGCCCTCGTACCGCCGTGACAGTTATCTCCTGCCACTCCGGTAATTCCAACCCTTTGCATAAAACGATCTTGTGCAGGGGTTGTGCAGGACCGGTAAGGGCGTGGCCAGGGCTCCGCCGAGCCCGGGGTCCGGGCCCGGCACCGCCGGTCCTCGCTGGTCATCGCCGGTCAACCGGCCCGGATGTCGGTCATGGCCCTGCGCAGCCCCTTGTCGAGCGCCCGGGCCACCGGGCGTTCCACATAGCGGTGGACCAGCCACGCCACCTGGAGCATGCCCAGCACGAGGAGGGGCAGCAGCACATGGCGCGGCAGCTGGCCGGCGGTCTGCTTGATGATCAGCCAGCCGACGCGTTCGTGGATCAGATAGAGGGGATAGGTCAGGACTCCGGCCGTGGTCAGCCAGCGCCGGTCCAGCCGTCGCGTCCAGCCGAGCGCGACCGCCATGACGGCGAGGAAGAACAGTGCCAGCAGGGCCGCCGTCGGCCAGTGCGGCACGTGGTGGCCCATATGGCCCTCCGCCCGGTCCTGCGCGTCCAGCAGGTCGCGCTGGGCGATCAGGAAGCAGCCCGCCACCAATGACCAGAGCACCAGGTTCGGGCGGAAGCGGTACATCAGATAGAAGGCGATGCCCGCGATGAAGTACCAGCAGTCGTCCGGCAGCAGCACCTGGTCGAGCACGGGGTTGTCCACCGCCTTGGCGACGGCCGCCGCGAACGCCCAGACCACGCAGAAACCCACCGCCCGCCGGTAGGTCAGCCCCCGCCGGACGACGAGGGCGAACAGCAGGTAGAAGCGCATCTCGACCCACAGCGTCCAGTAGACGCCGTCGACGGGATCCACGCCCAGAGGTGATTGGAGCATCGTCAGATTGACGGCCACATCCCTCGGGGCGGGGGTTTCGTCGACCGACGGCCACAGATAGAGGACGAGTGTGACGGCGAGCACCGCGAACCAGTACGCCGGGAAGAGCCGGGTCGCGCGCGAGGCCGCGAACCGCCCCACGCTCTTGCCCCAGCCGCTCAGGCAGATGACGAAGCCGCTGATCAGGAAGAACAGCTGCACGCCCAGCCAGCCGTACGAGGCGGGCAGATACGCCGTCGGAAAGGCCGACGGCGCCGGCCGCGCCCAGGCACGGCCGCCGAGCGCCACATAGTGATACGCCACCACCATCAGCGCCGCGAACAGCCGCAGTCCGTCCAGCGCGGCCAGCCTGCCGCGCCGCTCGCCGCCCTCCGGCCGGTCAGGGGCGCCGGCCGGATCCGCGGACACGGGCGGTGGCCCCGGCTGCTCCGGCTGTTCCTGCTGTACCGGCAGAGTGGAGTGCAACACCCCTCCAGGGTTCCGCGGGACCTCGTCGAGAAGTCGAGGTGTGCCCGGGAAATTACCATGACAATGTGTAATTTTGGCGCAAAAAGCAAATAGCGGGCAAAGCGTGCCGTCCGACGTGTGAACCGACCGATTGCCCGGGGCACTCCCCGAGGGCCACTACCCTGGTTCCGTGACCATTCGCCTGTACGACACCAGCGCCCGGCAGATCCGTGACTTCACCCCGATCGTCCCGGGCTGCGTCTCGATCTACCTCTGTGGCGCGACCGTGCAGGCCGCACCGCACATCGGGCACGTCCGTTCCTACCTCAACTTCGACATCATGCGCCGCTGGTTCACCTACCGCGGCTACGACGTGACCTTCGTCCGCAACGTCACCGACATCGACGACAAGATCATCACCAAGGCCGCCGAGCAGAAGCGCCCCTGGTGGGCGATCGGCTATGAGAACGAGCGCGCCTTCAACGCCGCGTACGACGCCCTCGGCTGCCTGCGGCCGACCGTCGAGCCGCGCGCGACCGGCCATGTCACCGAGATGGTCGAGATGATGCGCGGCCTGATCGAGCGCGGCCACGCCTACGAGGCCGACGGCAACGTCTACTTCGACGTGCGCTCCTTCCCCGGCTACCTGGAGCTGTCCAACCAGGAGCTGGACAACCTCCTCCAGCCCTCCGGCGAGGGCGAGACCGGCAAGCGCGACCCCCGCGACTTCGCCATGTGGAAGGCCGCCAAGCCCGGCGAGCCCTCCTGGGAGACACCCTGGGGCCGCGGCCGCCCGGGCTGGCACCTGGAGTGCTCCGCCATGGCCCACAAGTACTTGGGCACGGCCTTCGACATCCACGGCGGCGGCCTCGACCTGATCTTCCCGCACCACGAGAACGAGATCGCCCAGGCCAAGGCCTTCGGCGACGACTTCGCCGCCCTCTGGGTGCACAACGCCTGGGTCACCATCAGCGGCGAGAAGATGGCAAAGTCGCTCGGCAACTCGGTGCTCGTCTCCGAAATGCTCAAGCAGTGGCGTCCCATCGTGCTGCGCTACTACCTCGGCACCCCGCACTACCGCTCGATGATCGAGTACAGCCCGGAAGCCCTGCGCGAGGCCGAGTCCGCGTTCGCGCGGATCGAGGGCTTCATCCAGCGCGTCGTGGAGAAGGCCGGCCCGGTCGAGCCGGCCGCCGAGGTCCCGCCGGCCTTCGCCGAGGCCATGGACGACGACCTGGGCGTCCCGCAGGCCCTCGCGATCGTCCACACCACCGTCCGCCAGGGCAACTCCGCCCTGACCGCCGACGACAAGGAAACCGCCGTCGCCCGGCTGGCCGAGGTCCGCGCCATGCTCGGCGTCCTGGGCCTCGACCCGCTGGACGAGCAGTGGGCCGCCGCCTCCACCGGCCGCGGCGACGACCTGCACGGCGTCGTCGACTCCCTGGTCAGGCTGGTGCTCGAACAGCGCCAGGCCGCCCGGGGGCGCAAGGACTACGCCACCGCCGACGCCATCCGCGACCAGCTCCAGCAGTCCGGCCTCGCCATCGAGGACACCCCTTCGGGGCCCCGTTGGTCACTGGCCTAGAACCCCGTCCCGGGCCCCCGGTCCTCAAGCGACACCGACCGTCCTGAGAGACACTTTTCGTACGTACGTTTACTGAGCCGCGTCCAGCGGCTCACAGCAGTGAAGAAACAGGTGCACCCATGGCCGGCAACAGCCAGCGCAGGAACCGCCGCACGTCCAACAAGAAGGGCGCGACGGTCGGCAGCGGCGGCAAGCGGCGCCGTGGCCTGGAGGGCAAGGGCCCGACCCCGCCCGCATCGGAGCGCAAGGGGCACAAGAAGAACCGCCTCACCAATGCCAAGGCCCGGCACGAGTCCAAGCGCCCCGCCCCGCGCCGCGGCGGCCCCAAGGGCACCAACGAGCTCGTCGTCGGCCGTAACTCGGTCGTCGAGGCGCTGCGCGAGGGCGTCCCCGCGAACACGCTCTACGTCCAGCAGTACCTGGACAACGACGAGCGCGTCCGCGAGGCCCTCCAGCTCGCCGCCGACAAGGGCCTCAACCTCATGGAGGCCCCCCGTCCCGAGCTCGACCGGATGACGAACGGCCTGCACCACCAGGGCCTCGTCCTCCAGGTGCCGCCGTACGACTACGCCCACCCGGACGACCTCACCGCCGCCGCCTTCGACGGCGCCGAGGACCCGCTGATCGTCGCGCTCGACGGCATCACCGACCCGCGCAACCTCGGCGCCGTCGTCCGCTCCGTCTCCGCCTTCGGCGGCCACGGCGTCGTGGTCCCCGAGCGCCGCGCGGCCGGCATGACCGCCAGCGCCTGGAAGACCTCGGCCGGCACCGCCGCCCGTACGCCCGTCGCGCGCTGCACCAACATGACGCGGCTGCTGGAGTCGTACCAGAAGGCCGGCCTCACCGTCGTCGGCCTCGCCGCCGACGGCGACGTCGAGCTGCACGAGCTGGACGCCCTGGCGGGCCCCGTCGTCATCGTCGTCGGCAGCGAGGGCAAGGGCCTGTCCCGCCTCGTCTCCGAGACCTGCGACTTCCGCGTGCGCATCCCCATGCCGGGCGGCGCCGAGTCGCTCAACGCCGGCGTGGCCGCCGGTGTCGTGCTGTACGAGGCGTCGCGGCGCCGGGCCTGACCCCGGAGTGCCGGCCGCTGGCGGCCGGGGAACGTCCTGAACGCCGGACGGGAGCGGTCGCGCTCCCGTCCGGCGTTCGGCTTCCCGTGATCTTGACGCGTCTCGGACAGTTCGAACCGGTCAAGGCAGTGTCCTAATCAGAAGTCACTCGGTTAGATGAGTGTGGACACCAGAACACCCCGCACACCCACGGGGGGAAGCTCTTCCGGGTACGACGACCAGCCCGCGCTGAGTACGGTGAAAGTGCCGTCCGACCCGGCGCAGATCGTCGTCAACCATATGAGTTTCCGCGTGCAGCTCGCCCGGCCCCCGCGCGTCGCCCGCCAGTTCGCCGGGGTCGCCGACACGGCACAGCTGCCCACCGTCAAGGCCGCGGCCAAGCGCCGCGCCCCCGTCGTGTGGAGCGGCCGGACCGCGCCCGGTGACTCGGCGCCCACCGAACTCCTGCAGGCCGTCCGGGACTCCCCGGGCCCCGGTGGTGACGCGGGCTCCACGCAGGTGCTCCCGCGCATCGGAGCCGGCGGCGCGCCCCCCTCGGTCATCGGGCCCCGTGGCTCCGCCGAGCACACCGGTCGCGGAGAGCTCGTCGACCCCGTGGGCCCCCACAGTCCCCTCGCTCCCGAGACTCAACTGCTGCGCGGCGTACGGCCCACCGACAGCGCGTACGACGAAGATCAGTACCACTACGACGAGTTCGACGGCGAGGACGCCGACGAGGACGCCACCTCCAGGCGCCAGGGCGGCGACTCCGTCCGCCACGCCTATTACCCCGGGCGCCGGATGAACCTCGGGGTCGTCCTGCTGCCCCTGCGGGTCTTCCTCGGCTTCATCTCGGTCTACGCCGGCATGGGCAAGCTCTGCGACCCGGTCTACTTCGACGGCGGCCGCCGCGGCTCCATGGTCACCTGGCTCACCTCGCTGCACCCGTGGCCGGTCGCCTCGCCGCTGCGCGACCTCGCCCTCAGCCACCCCGTCGGCGCCGGCCTCACCGTCGCCTTCCTCCAGGTCGTCGTCGGTGTCCTCACCGTCTTCGGGCTCTGGCAGCGGCTGGCCGCCTCCATCGGCGTCCTGCTGTCCGCGGCCCTCCTGGTCACGGTCAGCTGGCGCCAGGTCCCCGCCTACGACGCCCCGGACATCATCTATCTGGCCGCCTGGAGCCCCCTCGTCATCGCGGGCGCGCCCTTCTACTCCATCGACGGACGCCTCGCCGGCGAGGCGTGGCGGCGGCTGGGCCCGCGCGCGGAGCTGTGGGAGCTGCGCGGCCGTGTCCTGCGCCGCGGCGCGATCATGGCTACCGTGCTCGTCGGCATCTCGCTGCTGGTCGGCTCCACCCTCGGCGGCGCCGTCCGCTCCTCCCAGGTGGCGAAGGTCCCCAGCCCCGCCGACCCGCCCGCCAACAACCTCCCCGGCTCGCCCTTCCCGCAGAGCCCCGGCCCCTCCCGCACCAAGCCGGGTTCGGCCGTGCCCGGCACGCCCAAGCCGACCCTGCCCGGCAGGAAGACGGCCACCCCCAGCGCCACCGCTCCGGCGGTCGCCGGCACCGCCCGGGCCCCGCAGAGCTCGGCGGGCGCCGCCGGACGTCCCGGCGCCAGCCAGGACGTCCGCCCGGCTCCCCCGGCGCCCCAGCGGCCCGCCGCCCCCGCGGCGCCCCGCAGCCCCACCGGTTCGACCACCACGAGCGGCTCCGGCGGCAGCGGCTCGACGGGCGGCTCGTCCGGCCCGTCCAGCGGCGGCTCCCGCGGCGGAGGGGCCCTGGGCGGCCTCCTCGGCTGAGGCCGGACGGCACGGCGTACGGACGCCCCCGCACCTCCTGGAAAGGGTGCGGGGGCGTTCGTACGCCTCGTGGTCCGTCGTCCTGGCCGTCGGCTCAGCCGGCGAGCTCCTTGGCGGCCTCCGTCAGGTCCTTGGCCGTGTCGATGGCCCGCCAGTAGGCGCCGTGCGGCAGCGGGTAGCCGGCCAGCCGCCGCTCGCGCGCCAGGCGCGGGAAGGTGGTGCGCTCGTGGTCGCCGCGATCGGGCAGCAGGTCCCGGAAGGCGGCGGAGAAGACATAGACGCCCGCGTTGATCAGGTAGGGCGACGGCGGCGATTCGATGAAGTCGAGGACGTGCCCGAACTCGTCGGTCTCCACGGCTCCCCAGGGGATCCGGGGCCGGGCCAGCGCCAGGGTGGCCGCCGCGTCACGCTCGTGGTGGAAGGCGGCCATCTCGCGGAGCGAGAAGCGGGTCCAGATGTCGCCGTTGGTGGCGTACCAGGGCCGGTCGGGGTGCGGCAGCGAGGCGGCCGCGAACTTCAGGCCGCCACCGCGGCCCAGCGGCTCCTTCTCGATCACCGTCGTCACCCGGAGCGGGAGGTCGGCGGAGGCGAGCCAGTCCTGGAGGACCTCGGCCAGGTGACCGCAGGAGATCACGGCGTCAGTGACGCCCTCGGCGGCGAGCCAGGCCAGTTGGTGGCCGATGATCGGGGTCCCGGTGCCGGGGATCTCGACCATCGGCTTGGGGCGGTCGTCGGTGTACGGGCGCAGCCGCGACCCCTGGCCTCCGGCCAGGACCACGGCTTGGGTGGGGTACGGATACGCGTGCGTGCCGGTCATGTTCCGCACGATATGCGGTGGCCCGGGCGGGGGTGCGGGCGGCATGACGGGCGGTGGAGCGGACGCTGCCGCGGCCGGGCCCGTGGGAGGCGGTCAGTGGCCCTGGACCACGCCGGAGGCGTACGAGGTGTCACAGACCGGCCGGGAGTAGGACTGGGCGCCCTTGAGGCCGTACTTGGCGACCGCGGCGCGGCCGAGCGCGCGTGCCAGCTCGGCGCAGTGCCGGGCGAGCGAGGGGCGGCCGTTGGTCGCCGTCTGGAGGTGGCTGAGGGCGACGGTCGGGTTCTTCTCCTGGAGGTCCTTCAACAGCTTGTCGCGCAGCACCTCATGGGGGGCACGGGCGGCCTTGGCCTGGGTGGAGGCGGTGTTGGAGGCGGCGGTGAGGACCTGGGACTCGGAGGTGGGTGCCGCCCAGGGGACGCGGGTGACCGCGAGAGTCCCGGAGAGGACGAGCACGACGGGGAGGACGAGGGCGAGAGTTCTGCCGATGCGGCGGGCGGCCTGGTTCATGTCGCAGATGGTAGCGAGGGGTAACGATCGGACGACATTGTGTCACTCGGTCGAGCGAAGGAATTGACCGGTGATGCGGGCGTGAAGTTGACGCACAGGTCTCGAAAAGCGAGGTCTGTGTGGGTATTTGGCGACAGAGAGGGATCCGGGGCCTAAACCACAGCCGCCCCGCGCCGGGAAGGGCGCGGGGCGGCGGGGCGCGGTCGACCACGCAGGGTCACCGGCGCCGGCGAAGACCGAGGTCAGCCTGTCAGTCGCTGAGGCGCTCGCCGGAGGACGTCGAGAAGACGTGCAGCTCGCCCGGGCGCGGGACGACGTGCACGATGGCGCCCTTCTCCGGCACCCGCCGTCCGTTGACGCGGACCACGAGGTCCTTGCGCTCGTCGCCGAGCTCGGCCGTGCCGTACACATATCCGTCGGCGCCGAGCTCCTCCACGACGTTGACGGTGACGGCGAGGCCGGCGGGGGAGTCCTTGGCCTCCTTGCCGAGCGTCTTGGCGGCTTCACCGTTCTGCTCGACCACGTCGAAGTGCTCGGGGCGCACGCCGACCGTCACGGTCCGGTCGCCCCGGTCCGCGGCGGCGGTCAGCGCCTCGCGGGACACGGGCACGACGCTGTTGCCGAACTTCACGCCGCCGTCGGTGATCGGCACCTCGACCAGGTTCATGGCCGGCGAGCCGATGAAGCCCGCCACGAAGAGGTTGGCCGGCCGGTCGTACATGTTGCGCGGCGAGTCGATCTGCTGGAGCAGCCCGTCCTTGAGCACCGCGACGCGGTCGCCCATGGTCATGGCCTCGACCTGGTCGTGGGTGACGTAGACCGTGGTGATCCCCAGGCGCCGCTGGAGACCGGCGATCTGGGTGCGGGTCTGCACGCGCAGCTTGGCGTCGAGGTTCGACAGCGGCTCGTCCATCAGGAAGACCTGCGGCTCGCGCACGATGGCGCGGCCCATGGCGACGCGCTGCCGCTGGCCGCCGGAGAGCGCCTTGGGCTTGCGCCCCAGGTACTCCGTGAGGTCCAGGATCTTCGCGGCGTCCTCGACCTTCTGCCGGATCTCCGTCTTGTTGACCCCGGCGATCTTCAGGGCGAAGCCCATGTTGTCGGCGACGGTCATGTGCGGGTAGAGCGCGTAGTTCTGGAACACCATCGCGATGTCCCGGTCCTTGGGCGGCAGGTGGGTGACGTCGCGGTCGCCGATGCGGATCGCTCCGCCGTTGACGTCCTCCAGCCCCGCCAGCATGCGCAGCGAGGTGGACTTTCCGCAGCCGGAGGGGCCGACGAGGACGAGGAACTCGCCGTCCTCGATGGCGATGTCGAGCTGGTCGACGGCGGGCTTGTCGGCTCCCGGGTAGATGCGGGTCGCCTTGTCGTACGTGACCGTGGCCATGGTGATGCGGTCCCTTCACCGGCAGGAACGTGCCGGACGATCCGAGTAGAGGGAGTGGTCCAGTCCAATTGGACGGGGCTGACGGTGACGGTACCGGGGGCGGGGGCCGTTGTCAGCAGCCCACGGGGCACGATTCGGTCGCGGCCGCCCGGGCCCGTACGCCGTGGACACCGGCCGGAGGCGGCAACTCTGTGGCTGGTGGAAGTGGACGATGTGTAGAGTGGTCCAGCGTTCGCGGGCGGTGCCCCGGACTGCGTGCCGCCTTAGCTCAGTTGGCCAGAGCGTCGCTCTTGTAAAGCGAGGGTCGTCGGTTCGAATCCGACAGGCGGCTCAAAATATGCGCTGGTCAGCGCGTGGATCGGCCCTCCGTGAGGATCACGGAGGGCCGATTTTCTTTGCGCCCGCGTATGGGGCGGAACGCTCGGTCGGCTACCGCCGGACCTCCTCGCCCTTGTACAGGCTCGGGCCGTCGGCCGTGCCCGCCGGGCCGGTGCCGTGGACCGCGCGCGGCGCGTCCTGGTGGCCGGGCCACCACGCCTTGTGGCCCAGGAGCGAGGTGATGGTCGGGACCAGCAGCATGGCCATGATGAAGGCCGTGAGCAGGATGCCGAAGGCGACCGCGAAGCCCATCTGCTGGAGCATGGAGTTGTCGGCCAGCATCAGGACGCCGAAGGTGCCGGCCAGGATGATCGCCGCGGAAGCGATGGTGGGGGCCGACTGGGTGACCGCGACACGGATCGCCTCGCGGGCGGAGACGCCCCGGCGGACCTCCTCGCGGAGGCGGGCCACCATCAGGATGTTGTAGTCGGTGCCGATGGCGACGACGAAGAGGTAGACGATGACCGGCAGCATGAACAGCAGGCCGTTCTTGTGCTGGAGGTCCTGGAAGAGCCAGACCGTCGCGCCGAGGGTGGCCGTGAAGCCGAGGGCGACGGAGATCATGAGATAGACGGGCGCCACGAGGCTGCGGAGCAGCAGGCCCAGGATGATCATGATGGCGAGGCCGGCGACGGGGAAGACGACCCGGTAGTCGTGGCTGACGGCCTTCTCCACGTCGGACAGCACGGCCGAGGTGCCGCCGACGAGGGCCTTGCTGCCGTCGGGGGCCGCCGCGTGGGCGCTGTCGCGCAGGGCGCCGCCGGCCAGCTCGATGGCCTTGTCCTCGGTGGGCCGGTATTTGAGGACGACGCTGTACTGCGCGACGGAGCCGTCGGAGCTGGTGTCGGTGAGGTTGACCGCGCCGACGCCGTCGAGGTCCTGGAGCTTGCCCTTGAAGGTGTTCAGGGCGGCCTTGTCCAGGGCGGTGCCCGTCTTGGACTGGACGTAGACCATGGCCGGGTCGGACTGGCCGGCGGAGAAGCCGCGCTGGAGGTCCTTCATCGCCTGGACCGACTCCAGCTTCTGGGACAGCTGGCTGTCGGTGTCGAACTCCGCCTTGAAGCTGAAGGTGCCCACGGCGAGGACGGCGAGGACGGCGGCGGACAGGACCGCGATGATGCCGGGGCGGCGGGCGACCAGGGTGCCGAGGCCGCCCGAGACGCGGTTGCGCGGGGTCTTCTTCCACGCCTTGGAGGGCCAGAACGCCTTGGTGCCCAGGAGGGAGAAGACGGCGGGTACGAGCGTGAGCGCGGCGACCAGCGTCACGGCGACCGAGATGGCCAGCGAGGGGCCCATCGCGCGCATCATGCCCATGGTGGACAGCAGCAGGGCGAGGAAGGCGACGATGACGGCGCCGGCGGCGGAGGCGATGGTCTCGCCGACCCGGGCGACGGAGTTGACCAGCGCCTCCTTGGGCTGGTGGCCGGCCCGCAGCTCCTCGCGGTAGCGGAAGAGGAGGAAGAGGATGTAGTCGGTCCCGACGCCGAAGAGGACGACGATGAGGATCGCGGAGATGGAGTTGTCGGCCTTGAGCCCGCCGAGTTCGGCGGCGGTGCCGATGAGGCCGAGGGCGACCATGAAGACGACGCCGATGATGAGGACCGGCAGCACGGCGATGAGCGGGCTGCGGAAGATGACGAGCAGCAGGACGATGATCAGGACGAAGGTCGCCGACATGATCATGGCGTCGGTGTCGCCGGAGGACTCCTTGGAGTCGAGCTCGGTGGCCGCCTGACCGGTGATGCCCATCTTCAACTGGGTGCCCTTGAGGAGGGGCTTGGCGTCCTCGCGGAGGTCCTTGACGGCGTTGGGCACGGTCTCGTCGCCGGGCTTGGCCTTGGCCTTGTCGCCGGTGGCGACGATGTTGGCGAGGGCGATCTCACCGTTGGGGGAGACGGCCTGGGGGCTGGTCGCCACCTTGGCTATGCCCTCGCGGTGCTTGTCCTGGAGGCCGGCGGCGATCCTGGCGACGTCGCGCCGGTCGGCCGGGGAGAGCTTGGCGCCGTCGGTCCGCTGGAAGACGGCGATGGCGGAGGGCTGTTCGGTCTTGGGGAAGGCCTTTTCCTGGAGTTTGCTCGCCTGTACGGATTCGTAATGCGAAGGGAGAAATTCCGTTTCATCGGTTGTCGACTTCAGGCCCGGGGCGAGCAGGACGAGGGCCACCGCGGCGATGACCCACCCCGCTATGGTCAGCCAGGGCCGGTGGACGGCGAACCGTCCGACTGCTCGGAACATGGTGCTCCTTCAACGTGTGATTCAGCGCTGCCCGGCGGAAGAACGACAACAAACGAGTTCGGTACGGGCGACAACACGCTAGGCGCGGAAGTTCCCGGCTCACAATGGAATAAGGGGGAAATCGGTCCTGGGGTGGGGGCGTTCTCATCCGGCCGGATGAGGGGCTCTCACCCGTGGGGTAGAGACACGGCCTGCCGACCGCCTCCGTCCGGATTACTCTGCCCTCATGAGTGATGCCGCCGCCGCTTCCCCGACGCCGTCCGGGGGGCCCGTGGCCCCCTCCGCCTATGCCGCTCGCATGGAGCGCGCCGCTGTCTCCGCCGCCGATGCGGGGCTGGCCGGTGTGATCGTCACGCCAGGCCCCGATCTGGCCTGGCTGACGGGCTATCGCCCGCACGCCTCGGAGCGGCTGACCGCGCTGCTGCTCGCCCCCGGCCGCCGGCCCCAGCTGGTGGTGCCGGCGCTGGAGCGGCCGGACGCCGAACGGGCACCGGGCGCACGGGCCTTGACGATCACCGGCTGGCCGGACGGCCAGGATCCGTACGCGGCGCTGGCGCCGCTGCTGGAGCCCCACGCCCGCTACGGCGTCTCCGACAACGCCTGGGCCCTGCACCTGCTGGCCTTCCAAAGAGTGGTCACCGGCGTGTCCTACGGGGCGTTCACCGAGGTGCTGCCGATGCTGCGGGCGGTGAAGGACGCCTATGAGGTGGAGCGGCTGGCGGCGGCGGGGGCGGCGGCGGACGCGACGTACGAGGACATCCTGGAGCTGCGGTTCGCGGGCCGGCGCGAGATGGACGTGGCCGCCGACCTGGCGCGGCTGCTGCGGGAACACGGACACAGCCAGGTGGACTTCACGGTCGTGGGGTCGGGGCCGAACGGAGCCAACCCGCACCACGACGCGGGGGACCGGGTCATCGAGGACGGCGACATGGTCGTCATGGACTTCGGTGGCCTGCTGGACGGCTATGGGTCCGACACGACCCGTACGGTCCATGTGGGTGAGCCGTCCGCCGAGGAGCGCAAGGTGCACGAAGTGGTGTGCGAGGCGCAGCAGGCGGCGTTCGAAGCGGTGCGGCCGGGGGTGGCCTGCCAGGAGATCGACCGGGTGGCGCGGCAGGTGATCCGGCGGGCCGGCTACGGCGAGTACTTCATCCACCGCACCGGCCATGGCATCGGGGTGACCACGCACGAGCCCCCGTATCTGGTGGAGGGGGAGCATTTGCCGCTGGTTCCGGGGATGTGTTTCTCGATCGAGCCGGGGATTTATCTGCCGGGCCGTTTCGGTGTGCGGATCGAGGACATTGTCACCTGCACGGACTCGGCCGGGCGGCGGCTGAACAATACGCCCAGGGAGCTGCGGATCGTGGCGTGAAGGCGTTTACAGCGCCAGGTGCATGATGTGCAGTCCGGTGTAGCGGCCGTCGGGGAGCCGGTATCCCTCGGGGAGGGTGCCGACGACGGAGAAGCCGAGGGATTTCCACAGGGCGACGGCGCGCGTGTTGGTCTCCACGACGGCGTTGAATTGCATGGCGCGATAGCCCTCGGCGCGGGCCCAGGCGATGGTCTCCTCGGCGAGCGCCCGTCCGACGCCGCGCCCGGAGTGCTCGGGCCGGACCATGAAACTGGCGCTGGCGATGTGCGACGCGGGGCCCATGTGGTTGGGGTTCATCTTGGCGGTGCCGAGGAACGTGCCGTCGTCGTCGACCGCCACGACCGTGCGCGAGGGCGCGGTGAGCATCCACATGCCGCGGGCGAAGTCCTCGGTGAGGTCGCGGGGGAAGGTGTAGGTCTCACCGGCGGCGGCCACGTCGCGGACGAGGGGCCAGATGGCGGGCCAGTCGGCGGCGCGGGCGTCCCTGATCTTCATGGGCCCCAGCATGCGGTGGGCGGGGGCGCGGCGCGAGCGATTTTTTTTCCGGGGGTCATGCCGGGGGCGGTGGCTCGTCGGTTCCCCGCGCCTTCATGTGGTGACGTTCCTCGGCCTCCAGGGCCACGGGACCCGCGTCGGCGTCGGCGGGCGGGGCGGCGGGGGTCGCGTGCCCGGGGGCGCCGGTGGTGACCAGCAGCCAGCCGACGGCGGCGGCGAGGAGCATGATGCCCGCGCCCCAGCCGATGGCGATGTGGAAGCCGTGGACGACACCGGTCTTGACGAGGTGGTCGCGGGCGGCGGGCGTGAGAGGTCCGCCGGTGGTCGCCGCGGCCTTGAGGTGCGCGGTGATGTACGTGGCGCTGCTGGTGGTGGCGATGGTGTTGAGGAGGGCGGTGCCGATGGAACCGCCGACCTGCTGAGCGGTGTTGACGGTGGCGGAGGTGACGCCCGCGTCCTGTGGGGCGACCCCGGATGTGGCGGTGGACATCACGGGCATGAAGATCAGGCCCATGCCGAGGCCGACGAGGAGCTCGGCGGGCAGCACATGGGAGACGAAGGCGGGCTCGACGGGCAGGAACGTCAGCAGGAAGAGCCCGGCGGAGGCGACGACGGCTCCGGGCGCCATCAGGGTGCGCGGGGGTACACGGGTCATCAGCCGGGCGGATATCTGGGTCGAGCCGATGACGATGGCGGCGGTCATCGGCAGGAACGCCAGGCCCGTCCTGACCGGCGAATAGCCGAGGACGACCTGGAGGTAGTAGGTCATGAACAGGAACATGCCGAACATGGCGATGACGGCGAGGCCCATCACCAGGAACGCCCCGGCGCGGTCGCGGTCGCGCACGACGTGCAGCGGCAGCAGGGGGCTGCGGGCGCGGGACTGCCACCAGGCGAACAGGGCGAGGAGCGCGGCGCCCCCGCACAGCAGCGACAGGACGAACGCGTCGCCCCAGCCGCGCGGCTGGGCCTCGCTGCATCCGTAGACGATGGCGACCAGGCCGCCGCAGCCCAGGACGACGCCGGGGATGTCCAGGCGCGGCCCGCCCGTACCGCGCCGGCGCCGGTCGTCGTGGAGGAAGACGAAGGCACCGACGAGGGCGAGGAGCGCGATGGGGATGTTGACGTAGAGGCACCAGCGCCAGTCGAGGTATTCGGTGAGCAGGCCGCCCGCTATCAGCCCGATGGCGGAGCCGCCGCCGGCGATGGCGCCGTAGATGCCGAACGCCTTGCCGCGTTCCTTGCCGTCGCTGAACGTCGTCGTCAGCAGGGACAGGGCGGAGGGGGCGAGGAGCGCGCCGAAGACGCCCTGGAGGGCGCGGGCGACGAAGAGCAGCCCGGAGGTCTGGGCGGCGCCGCCCAGCGCGGAGGCGGCGGCGAAGCCGACGAGTCCGATCGTGAAGGTGAGCTTGCGCCCGACGAGGTCGGCGATCTTGCCGCCGAGGAGCAGCAGGCCGCCGAAGGCGAGGGTGTAGGCGGTGATGACCCACTGCCGGTTGCCGTCGGACATGTGGAGATCGCGCTGGGCGGACGGCAGGGCGATGTTCACGATGGTCGCGTCGAGGACCACCATCAGCTGGGCGGTGGCGATGACCACCAGAGCCCACCACCGGCGGGGGTCGGGCGCGGATCGCCGGGGAGCGGATGCGGGGGAGGGTATCGGGCCGGTGTTCGTGGAGCTCATCGGAACCTGCTCTCGCGTCCGAGGACGTGCGAAACCGCAATCCAGCGTAGGCCCGTCGAGTGAGGCCCGCTTCTTGGAATGCCGTACGGAACTCCGTACGAAAAGGGGGGTGCGGCACTCACCGCACCCCCCTTCACCTGTGGCTCCACGGGACGGGCTACGGGATGAGGACGACCTTGCCGACCGTGCCGCGCGTCTCCAGGGCCCGGTGGGCGGCGGCCGCCTCGGCGAGGCGGAAGCGGGTGACGAGAGGGGTGACACGGCCGGCGGCGGCCTGGGCGAGGGACTCCGCCTGGGCCCGCCACATCCCCTCCGGACCGCCGAGCCGCTCGATCATGGGCGGACCGAGCACGCTGCGCGAGGTGATGGAGCGGGCGGCGAGCTCGTCGGGGTCGAGGGTCACGGGCTCGCCCTCGGTGCCGGCGGAGGACCAGCCGAACATCAGGTGGCTGCCGCCGGGGCCCAGCAGATCGACGGCCGCGCGGGCGGCCTCGCCGCCGACCCCGTCGAGGACGACGGTGGCGGCGCGCCCGCCGAGGGCGGCCCGGGCCCCCTCGGACCAGGCCGGATCGGTGTAGTCGAGGGCGATGTCGGCGCCGAGACCGCGGACCCGGTCGACCTTGGCGGCGCCGCCGGCGAGTCCCACGACGGTGGCGCCCGCGTTCTTCGCGTACTGCACGAGCAGCGCGCCGAGGCCGCCCGCGGCGGCCGGGATCACGACGACGTCGTCGGCGGTCAGGTCGGCGAAGGAGAGGATGCCGAGGGCCATGCGGCCGGTGCCGACCATGGCGACGGCGTGGTCCGAGGGCATGCCCTCCGGGACCGGGTGCAGCTTGCCCGTGTCGGCGACGGCCAGCTCGGCGTAGCCGCCGGGCACCATGCCCAGGTGCGTGACCACGCGGCGGCCGAGCCAGGCCGGGTCGGTGCCCTCGCCGAGGGCGTCGACGGTGCCGGCGACCTCGCGGCCGGGGATGGTGGGCAGCTCGGGGAGCTCGTACGGGCCCTTCGGGTCGCCGTTGCGCAGGGCGGCGTCGACGAGGTGCACCCCGGCGGCCTCGACGGCGATACGGACCTGGCCGGGGCCCGGTACGGGGTCGTCGGCGGGCTCGTAGGAGAGGTTCTCGGCGGGGCCGAAGGCGTGGAGTCGGACGGCGTGCATGGTGCGCTCCTTCGGGGGCGGGAAGGCGGGCGGCCCGGCGGGGCGGCCGGTGATGATCGCTGGACCCCCCGAGTCTTCAACCTCGACCATGGTCGAGGTCAAGGCGTTGTCAGTGCCCTGTGCCACGGTGGACGCATGGCGACGCAGAGTAGCGGGCAGGGCGGTACGCGAGACGGTGCGCGGGGCGGTGCGCGGGGCGTTTCGCGGCGCGGGAAATCGGCGCGCGAGACACCCCCGGCGGCCAGGCTCCCCGAGGTGCGGCTGCCTCCGCTGCGGCCGTTCGGGGGCACGGCGCTGGAGCCCGAGGGCGACTACGACGGCCTGGACTTCACCGACGCCGACTTCACCGGGCAGCGGGCCGGCGGCGCCCGCTTCATGGACTGCGGGATCTCCCGCTGCGCCCTGGACGAGACGCTGCTTGGCCGGGCGCGGTTCGTGGACTGCGTCCTGGACGGCGTCCGCGGGGTCGGTACGGACCTGGCGGAGGCGAATCTGCGCGATGTCGAGGTCCGCGACGCCCGGCTCGGCGGCACCCAGCTGCACGGCGCGGTCCTGGAGCGGGTCCTGGTGCGCGGCGGCAAGATCGACTATCTGAATCTGCGCACGGCGAAGCTCAAGGACGTGACCTTCGAGGGCTGTGTGCTCTCCGAGGCCGACTTCGGCGGGGCGAGCCTGGAACGGGTGGTCTTCCGCGACTGCGCGCTGCGCCGGGTGGACTTCACGGCCGCCCGGATGCGGGATGTGGATCTCCGGGCGGTCGGGGAGCTGGACATCGCGCGGGGGATCGAGCAGCTGTCGGGCGCGGTGATCAGCCCGTCGCAATTGCTGGATCTGGCGCCCGCGTTCGCGGCGTGGATAGGTGTGCGGGTGGAGCAGCCCGCGGGGTGATCGCGCTGCGGGCCCCGGTGGGTCACACGCGCGGGAAGCGGCTCTGCAGGTCCCAGATGACGGGGTTGTCGGAGAGGCCCTCGTGCATGTCCGACAGGTCGGCGATCAGGTCGTGCAGGAAGTCGCGGGCCTCGCGGCGCAGCGCCCGGTGGTTGAAGGAGAGCGGTGCCTCGTCCGCCGGCATCCAGTCGGCGGAGACCTCCACCCAGCCGAAGCGCCGTTCGAAGAGCATGCAGTCCGTGGACTCCGTGAAGTCCAGCTCGGCGAACTGCGGGGTCGACGCGCGGTTGCCCCGGGGGTCCCGGTCGACCTGTTCGAGGACGTCGCACAGCGCCCAGGCGAAGTCCAGCACCGGCACCCATCCCCAGGCTGTGGACAGCTCGCGGTCGGACTTCACGTCGGCGAGGTAGACGTCTCCGCAGAACAGGTCGTGGCGCAGGGTCCGCACGTCGGCGGTCCGGTAGTCCGTCTGCGGGGGGTCGGGGAAGCGGCGCGAAAGCGAGTAGCCGAGGTCGATCACGCCTCG
Source organism: Streptomyces sp. NPDC023527 (assembly GCF_055560115.1). Lineage (NCBI taxonomy): Bacteria > Bacillati > Actinomycetota > Actinomycetes > Kitasatosporales > Streptomycetaceae > Streptomyces > Streptomyces sp. NPDC023527. Next base: position 320,582 of record NZ_JBVHJJ010000006.1, on the reverse strand, counting down.
ATGGTGTCACGGCCGCGGGGCAGGTGCGTAAACGTGTACGAGCCCGTGCCCTCGCCCGGTGGAGGCGGGCGAGGGCACGGGCCGTGATCCTTCCGGGAAACTTCCGTGGGGTCCCGGGGAAGGGGGTTACTTCACGTTGATCGCGGTCCAGGCGGCGGCGACCGTCTTGTACTCCGTGCTGGTGGAGCCGTAGAGGTCGGCCGTGGCCTTCAGGGTGCCGGCGCGGGCGGCCTTGTAGTTCGTGGTGGAGGTGAAGTACGTGGTCAGGGCCTTGTACCAGATCTTGGTGGCCTTGTCCCGGCCGATGCCGGTGACCTTGGAGTTGTTGTAGGTGGGGCTGTTGTAGCTCACACCGTTGATCGTCTTCGCGCCGCTGCCCTCGGCCAGCAGGTAGAAGAAGTGGTTGGCCGGGCCCGACGAGTAGTGGACGTCGTTGTTGCCGAGGCTGGAGGACCAGTAGTCCTTCGAGCCGCCGTCCTTGCTGGGCTTGTCCATGTAGCGCAGCGGGGTGCCGTCGCCGTTGATGTCGATCTTCTCGCCGATGAGGTAGTCGCCCGCGTCGGTGGAGTTGTTGGCGTAGAACTCGGCGGCGGTGCCGAAGATGTCGGACGTGGCCTCGTTCAGGCCGCCGGACTCGCCGCTGTAGTTCAGGTTGGCGGTCGCCGAGGTGACGCCGTGGCTCATCTCGTGGGCGGCCACGTCGAGCGAGGTCAGCGGGTGGGCGTTGTTCTCACCGTCGCCGTAGGTCATGCAGAAGCACTCGTCGTCCCAGAAGGCGTTGACGTAGCCGTTGCCGTAGTGGACGCGGGAGTAGGCACCCTTGCCGTCGTTCTTGATGCCGCTGCGGCCGAGCACGTTCTTGTAGAAGTCCCAGGTCACGGCCGCGCCGTAGTGCGCGTCGACGCCCGCGGTCTGGCGGCCGCCGCCCCAGACGTCATCGGCGTCGTTGTAGAGCGCGCCGGTGCCGCTGGTGCCCTGGTTGAGGTCGTACGTCTTGTGGCCGCCGCGGGCGGCGTCGGTGAGCGAGAAGCCCGAGGTGCCCTTGGTGGTGGTCAGCGAGACCGTGCCGCTGTAGGTGCTGGTGCCCGTGCCGGTGTGGACGGCCTCGCGCTGGAAGAGCTTCTTGCCGGTGGCCGCGTCGGTGACGACGTGCAGCTTGCTCGGCGTGCCGTCCTTCTGGACACCGGTGACGACGGTCTCGTACGCCAGGACCGGCTTGCCGCTCGCGGCCCAGACCACCTTGCGCGGGGCCTGGGTGTCGGCCTTGGCCGTCTTCTCCTCGGCGGCGGCGCTCAGGGCGCTCTTCTTCGCCGCGGCGGGGGCCTGGGCCGGCGTCGTGGTGGGCACGGCTATGTCGGCGTCGGTCGCCTTGTCGACGCTGCGCGAGCCGCTCTTGGCCTCGTGGACGACGAGGTCGCCGCCGAGGACGGGCAGACCGTCGAAGGTGCGCTCGTAGCGCGTGTGCACCGTGCCGTCGGCGTCCTTGATGACGTCGCGGACGACGAGCTTCTCCTTGCCGCCGAGGCCGATCTTGGCGGCCGTGCCGGCCGCCGCGCCCTGCGCGTCCTTGATGGCGGCGACCCGCTGCCCCGCGGACAGCGCCTGCGTCTCACCGCTCGCGCGGTCGGCGGAGGCGCTCGCGGAGCCGGTCTGCACGCCGACGACCACCATGGCGGCGGAGGCGACCAGAGCGGCTGCGCGCAGGGTGTTCTTGCGGGAGGTGGAGGTGATGCTTCTCAACTCTGACTCCTAATGCTGGCCGCGAGAACTCGCGGCCGTTCTATGGGGGGTTGGGGCAGCCGGGGTGGCCGGCCGCCCGATGAAGCACAGGTGAAGCCTGGGTGGTGCTTGAGTGGTGCAGGAGCGAATTGAGGAGAGAGTGCCACTGATTGACCGACATTGACAGGGGCGCAACAAGGATTTGATCTGCCGTTCTCCGATGAGCGGTTATTTGATTCCGCTATGCGGCGAACTGCCCATCGTTGGTCCGGACTTGGATTGTGTCGGATGGGCGTTCGGCGGCCGCGATTGGATGCGATTGCATACGGTGGCGTGGGATTGCATGCAATCGGGGACGCGGGGGCGGACCGGGCATCCGGGGTGAATCGGGGCCAGTCGGCCGAGGCGTGCGGGCGGGCGACCGCCGCCGCCGTACTGCCGCGGGCGTCGCAGGTGCCGCAGACTGTCGGGTCGTCAGCCGTCAGGGAAGCAGCCGCTGTTCCTTCGCGACGGCGACCGCGCCCGCCCGCGTGTCGACCCCCAACTTGTCGTAGATGCGCCCCAGATGCGTCTTCACCGTCGCCTCGCTGATGAACAACGCGCGGGCGATCTCACGGTTCCCGAGCCCGCGGGCGAGCTGCCCGAGGATGTCACGCTCCCGCTCGGTGAGCGAGGGCTTCCCCGCGCCCCGCATCCGCGCCATCACCCGCCCGGCGACCGGCGGCGACAGCGCCGTACGCCCCTCCGCCGCCGCCCGGATGGCCGAGAACAACTCCTCCGGCCGCTCCGCCTTCAGCAGATAGCCCGTCGCCCCCGCCTCGATGGCGCGGGTGATGTCGGCGTCCGTGTCGTACGTCGTCAGCACCAGGACGTACGGGCCGCCCGAACTCCCCTCGCCCGCCCGGGCAGTGGCCCCGGCGACGATGCGGCGGGTGGCCTCGATGCCGTCCATGCCCGGCCCGAGCTGCAGATCCATCAGCACCACGTCCGGCCGCAGCCGCGCCGCCAGCGCCACCGCCTCCGCGCCGCCGCCCGCCTCGCCGACGACCTCGACGCCGGGCGCGCCGGCCAGCAGGGCGAGCAGCCCGGCCCGTACGACGGCGTGGTCGTCGCAGAGCAGGACGCGCACCGGGGCGGGGCCGCGGGTTGGCTGATTCACGTCGTCTCCAGAGGTGCGGGAAGAGGGATGGCGGCGGAGACCACGGTGCCCTCGCCGGGCGCCGATTCCACGGTCAGGGTGCCGCCGAGCGGGCGGACCCGGGCCCGCATCGCCGGCAGCCCGTGGCCGCGCTCCGTGCCGCCGGGCCCGGCAGCGGCCGGGGCGAAGCCGCGCCCGTCGTCGGCGATGTCCAGCACCACCTGGTCACCCAGATAGCTGAGGGTGAGCACGGCCGTCGTGGCGGCGGCGTGCTCGCGGACGTTCGCCAGCGCGCCCTGCGCGATCCGCAGCAGCGCCGACCGCACCCGTCCGGGCAGCGGAACGGGGGTGCCCTCGACGTGGAACCGCACGTCCGGGCCGGTGCCGACAGCCGCCGTGCCGGGCGCGGGCGCCGCCTCGGCGAGCGCCCGCAGCGCGTCCTCCAGCCGGGCCCCGTCGTCGAACTGCGGCGGCGCCAGGTCATGGACGAACCGCCGGGCCTCGGCCAGCCCGCGGGCGGCGATGTCCCCGGCCGTACGGACGTGCCGGCGCGCCGCCGACGGGTCGGAGTCCCAGCCCCGGTCCGCCGCCTGGAGCAGCATCCGCTGGCTGGACAGCCCCTGGGCGAGGGTGTCGTGGATCTCCATGGACAGCCGCTGCCGCTCGGCGAGCATGCCCTCGCGCCGTTCGGTGGCGGCGAGTTCGCGCCGCGTACGGATCAGGTCCTCGATCAGGTCGCGCTGCCGGGCCGACTGCCGCTGGGTGTGCAGGAAGACGGCGGTGGCGATCGCGGCGACGGCGGGCGGGGCGAGGACGAGATTGGGGTCGAAGCCGTCGGCGAGCCGCAGTTGGGCCACGACGACGAGCGTGGTGAGGAGGGCCACCAGGGCGAGGGACGCCCGGGTGGGAAGGGTGCGCAGGCCCGTGAAGAACAGGGGCACCGCGCACCACGCGAAGCTCGGCGCGAGCACCACCAGCACCACCCACGCCGCGACGACCGCCGTGAGCCAGGGCAGCCACCGCCGGCGCGCGGCCGACGGCACGGGGCCCAGGACGTAAGGGCCGAGGACGTAGAGGAGAGCCAGCGCCAGGCTGAAGGCGACGATCCACGGGGTGCGGGGCTCACCGGGGTGGCGGATGAGGAAGCGGGCGAAGGACGCGCCGAGGAGGAGGAAGAACGCGGCGTGCATCACCGCGCCCAGCCCGCGGTCGTCGGGGTCGGCCGGGCAGCCGTCCCTGGCGGAGGAAGTGGCCGGGGCGGGCCGGGGATGGAGCACGTGCGTCGTCTCCTCGAAAGCGGTGCGGGCGGGCGCGGGCCCGAGGGCCCATGACCGTCTTAACCCGAGGAAGCCGCCCCCGCATCAGCCGATCGGTTGACCCCCCTGTCGCCCGGTCGGCCCGACGGCGGCAGCCGGGGAGGCGATGCCCGCCCGGCGGCACGCCCCAAGGATGGAGCAGCGGCCGGGAACACGTGCCGCCCCGCACCCCCAGGAGGCCCCCTTGAACACGACGAGCTCGACCCATTCGGCCGGGAAGCCCGCACGCAGGCTCTCCACCCGCGCCCGCCTGCTCACCGGCGCGGCGGCGGCGACCGTGATCGGAGCCGGCACGTTCGGCGCGGTGGCCGTCGCGGCCACCCCCTCCACCAACCCCGCCGCCACGGCCGGCGCGCGGACGGCCGTGGAGGGCGCGAACCTGACCCGGTCGACGCACCTGACGGTGGAAGCGGCCACCAAGGCGGCCCAGGCCGCGCTCGCCGCCGCGAAGAAGGAAGGGCAGAAGGTCTCCGTCGCGGTCGTCGACCGCGACGGGACCACGGTGGTCACCCTCCGCGGCGACGGCGCCGGCCCGCAGTCCTACGAGTCGGCCGTACGCAAGGGCTTCACCGCCGTCTCCTGGAACGCCCCCACCTCCGAGCTCGTCAAGCGCCTCCAGAGCGCCCCGAACCTCAAGGACATCCCCGACACCCTGTTCCTCCCGGGCGGTGCGCCGGTGCGGGACAAGGGCGCACCGATCGCGGGCATCGGGGTCGCGGGCGCGCCGAGCGGTGACCTGGACGAGAGGTTCGCGCAGGCCGGCGTCGCGGCGCTCGGTTAGTCTGCGCGGAGGTGAGACGGGGGCGGCGCGCCGGGGAGGGCCCATGCGGATCAGAACGTTCGCGGAAGAGGACGTGCCGGCGGATCTGCGCGCCCGGGCCCAGGCCCTGCGGGAGCAGGTGTGGCCCGGCTCGGGGCCGCACGATCCCGCGCTGCGCCCCGTCGCCATGCTGCTCGTATCACCGGAGGGCGAGGTGCGGGCGGCGCTGGACATCCTCTCCAAGGAGATCACGCACGCCGGGCGGCGCTACCGTGCCGCCGGGCTGAGCGCCGTCGTCACGGACAGCGCCCACCGGGGCAGGGGATACGGGCGGCAGCTGGTCGCCGCCGCCCGCGGGGCGATCGGGGCGAGCGGCGCCGACGTGGCCCTCTTCACGTGCGACCGCCCACTGCGGGGGTTCTACGAGAGCGCCGGCTGGAGCGTCCTGGACGGTGCCGTCCTGATCGGCGGCACGCCCGAGGCGCCCTTCCCCAGCGACGGGCCCGGCTTCGACAAGGTCACCCTGGCCGCATTCCTCACGCCCCGGGCCGAGCGGGACGCGGCGGCCTTCCGGCACAGCCGCGTCGAGCTCCACCCGGGCGAGATCGACCGGCTGTGGTGACCGACCCGGGCCTCGGTGACCGGCGGATCACGTCGCGCGGCGGATCTCCGCCGCGCGGTTACCGCTGTTCGTCGGTGGGCGGCCTGTTGCCGATCTGGTCGTTCAGCTTCTGCTGGGCCGTGTCGACCTGGCCCTGATACTTGTTCTGGGTCTTCGCGTCGAAGGCGTCACCGGCCTTCTCGACGCCTTGACGGGCCTGATCGGGGTGACCCTTGATCAATCCTTTGAGCTTGTCGAGCATGGACATGACCGTCCTCCTTACGGAACGCCTGACGCCCCCCAGCATCGCCGCTTCCCGCCGGGACCGCATCCTCGGCGGACGGCGCGCGGAGGCCATCGGACGGCGCTCGACACGGGCCCACGCCGGGGGGTGGTCAGCCGGTGCTCGTATATCCGCAGTTCCAGCACCTGTACACGCCGTTGCCCATCGACTGCATCATGTTCTGACAATTGGGGCAGGCCATGGCCAGAGGTGTCATGCGGTGGTGGCGTTCAGCCCCTTCGGGCAATTGGGGCAGACGCCGCGGACGATGACCGGCGACGTGGAGTCGCCGGGGCACTCCGCCACGACGACCACCTTGAGCGGGTGCCGGCAGTCCGGGCAGCATTCCTGCTCGTGGTCCCGGTCGTTGATCGCCGCGGCAAGGATGCGTTCGAGTGAGTCGCCGTCGTCCATGGTGCGTGTGTCCTGTCTCCACGGGTTCCCCTCCTCGGGTACTACGTACCCGCCCCGATGATGCCCAACTCCGTGGCCGAACGGGTGGTTACGCGGGGCGCACGGGTGCGCGGTGCTCAAGGGGCGAAGGGGTGTGGAGCGCCGGCGCGGGGAAGGGCCACCCGGACGGGGTGACCCTTCCTCATGCGCGCGGGGCGGACCGTCAGACGTTGACGCCGAAGTCCTGGGCGATGCCGACGAGGCCGGAGGCGTAGCCCTGGCCGACCGCGCGGAACTTCCAGTCGGCGCCGTTGCGGTAGAGCTCGCCGAAGACCATGGCGGTCTCGGTGGCGGCGTCCTCGCTGAGGTCGTAGCGGGCGATCTCGGCGCCGCCGGCCTGGTTGAGGATGCGGATGTAGGCGTTGCGGACCTGGCCGAAGTTCTGGCTGCGGGTCACGGCGTCGTAGATGGAGACCGGGAAGACGATCTTCTCGACGTCGGCCGGCAGGGCGGCGAGGTTGACGTTGATCTGCTCGTCGTCGCCCTCGCCGGCGCCGGTGACGTTGTCACCGGTGTGCACGATGGACTGGTCCGGCGTCGACTTGTTGTTGAAGAAGACGAAGTGGGCGTCGGAGTAGACCTTGCCCGTGGGGTTCACGGCGATCGCGCTCGCGTCGAGGTCGAAGTCCGTGCCGGTGGTGGTGCGGACGTCCCAGCCGAGGCCGACCGTGACGGCCGTCAGGCCCGGGGCCTCCTTGGTGAGGGAGACGTTGCCGCCCTTGGACAGGCTTACAGCCATGGGGTTTGTCCCTTTCTGAGTGGATCGCGGCACGAGGGCCACCGTCACCCTAGTTAACGCCCCCCACGGGACCCAGGGTTCCATGGTTCTTTACTTTCTTTGCCCAACCCTGATGGGCGGGTGCGGCGCATCGGGCGCAAAACGAGGTGACGCCCCCCGCTCCGACGCGGGATCATGGGCGCCATGTCCGGTCCTCACGTCATCCGCGGTTCGGTCTCCCTGCCGGAGGCCGAGCTCATGTGGCGTTTCTCGCGCTCCTCCGGCCCCGGCGGCCAGCACGTCAATACGAGCGACAGTCAGGTCGAGCTCCGCTTCGACCTCGCCGCCACCGACGCCCTCCCCGAGGTCTGGAAGGAGCGCGCCCTGGCCAGACTCGCGAACAGACTGGTCGGCGGTGTCGTGACCGTACGGGCGTCGGAGCACCGTTCGCAGTGGCGCAATCGCGAGACCGCCGCCGTGCGGCTGGCCGCGCTCCTCGCCGAGGCGACCGCGCCACCGCCGCGCCCCCGGCGGCCCACGAAGATCCCACGCGGTATCAACGAGCGGCGGCTGCGCCAGAAGAAGCAGCGCGGCGACACCAAGCGGGGGCGTTCCGGCCGCGATTGGGGCTGAGGCCCGCCGGGCCCCGGGGCGGTTCACCCCAGCCGGCGGTAGCGCCCCCGGAAATACGTCAGCGGCCCGCTCTCCGTGCTCGGCGCCGTCGCCGTCAGCACCCTGCCGATCACCAGCGTGTGGTCCCCGGCCTCGACCCGCTGCTCGGTCCGGCACTCCAGCATCGCCAGCGCGCCCCGCACCAGAGGCGCGCCCGACGCCTCCCCCCGCTCGTAGGGGAGGTCCTCGAACAGCAGCCGGTCACTGATCCGGCCCTTCATCGCGAACCGTCCGGCGACGTGCCGCTGGCTCTCGGAGAGCACCGACACCGCCCACAGCGGCCGCTCCTCCAACAGGTCGTCCATACGGGAGCCGTTGCGAACGCTCACCATGACGAGCGGTGGATCCAGGGACACGGACAGGAAGGCCGTCGCCGTCATGCCGACGTCCTCGCCGTGCGGACCGTGGTCCGGGTCGTGGGCGGTCACCAGCACCACGCCGGCGGCGAGGCGGGCGAGTGCGGCACGGAAGTCGTCGGCGCTCACCCCTTCAGCATGGGGTATGGCGCTTTCGTGGGGCGAAGTCGTCTGCAACACGCTGTCACGCTAGCCGCCGGGCCGGTCCTGACGCATCGGGCTTCAGGACCAGGCGGGTCCTAGGCCGAATAGGCCAGAGGGTGCCTGTCGGATGTCGTGCGCCGTCCGAATGGGGGCGCAATGGGACCCGGAAGACTCCCGGATGGCGGGTTCCCGTCGGAAAAGCGGCCCCGGGCCGGGCATCGAATCGATTCCGGATGGCGTCCATACGGGTGTCCATCCGGTTCCCTATTTGCGTTCACGAAGCATAAGAGCGCACTCGAACGCCAGTAGCAGGACTCGGTCGCGCGCTATGACATGGGTCACAGAGGGCGCTAATTGTTGACCCTGTGTACCGAGTGGTCAGCTCGCTGTGATTCAGTGGCCGTGGTAAACGGACGACAAGAAGCTTTTGGAGTTGCTGTCGAGGTCTCGGGGGAGAGCGAAGATGGAGACCGAGTCGGAGCCGTATGTCCGCCTGGCCACCTTGCGGGGACTGCACCAGGTGGTCGCCGATCTGAACACGGCGCGCAGCCTCGCGGACACCTTGCAGACCGTCGCGGACGGCGTCATCGCCGGGCTCGGGTATGAGCTCTCGGCGGTCAACCTCGTACGGCCCGACGGCGACCTCGTCGTAGCCGCCGTCGCGGGCAGCGCGGGGGCCGAGGCCCTCATGGCCGGGCGGGTCGGTTCGCGGGTCTCCTGGGAGCGGCGGCTGGCCATGGCCGACCAGTGGGGCTCGCTGCGCTTCATCCCGTACACCGAGGGCTGGGTCCTCGACAACGACGACGTACCGCAGTGGCACACCGCCGGACCCGCGCCGCGCTTCCCCGACGAGTGGCACCCCATGGACCGCCTCTTCGCCCCGATGTACACGGCGGGCACCGCCGGCGGCGAACTCCTGGGCGTCATATCCGTCGACAAACCGCGCAACGGCCGCCGCCCGGGTGCCTGGGGGCGCGAGGCGCTCCAGATGTACGCGTTCCAGGCCGCGATTGCGATCAGCAACGCTCGCCTGCGCGCAAACATGCAACGTGCACTGGTCCGTTTGGAGCGCGAGCAACAGGCGCTCCGCGCCAGTGAGGAAAGCTTCCGCCAGGCCTTCGAATACGCCCCCAGCGGCATGGCCATCGCCGAGATGGGCGGCGACCAGCACGGCCGGCTGCACCGCACCAACGACGCGCTGTGCCGGCTGCTGGGCCGCTCCGCCTCCCAGATGCGCCGCTACTCCTTCTCCGACCTCGTCCACCCCGAGGACATCGGCACCCTCCTGCGCACCTCCGCCGAGGGCGGCCGCGCCGAGTTGCGCCTGGCCCGGCGCGACGGCACCTACGTCTGGGTGTCGCTGCGCAACTCCGTGGTGGCCGACGCCGCCGACGGGCCGCGCTTCCTCCTCACCCACGTCGAGGACATCGAGGAGCGCAAGCGCCACGAGCTCCAGCTCGCCCACCGCGCCAGCCACGACTCCCTGACCGGCCTGCCCAACAGCGCCGAGCTGCGCGCCCGCCTCAGCAGCCGGCTGTGCGGCACCCCGCCGGGCAGCGAGCCCCAACCGGCCGTCGCCGCCGCCCCGTACGGCTGCCTCGAAGGCTTCGCCGAGGTCGAGGGCGCCGCGTACGGGCAGTTCGGCCAGTACGGGCACGGCTTCGGCTCCGACCTCGGCCCGGACTTCTCGCCGGAACTCGTGCCCGACTGCGCGCCGGACTGCGCGACGGGCGAGTTCGGCGCCGAGCACAGCGGCACGGGCGCGACGTATCCCGGCCATGTGCACACCGTCGCGCCCGACGAGGACGGCGAGGACGACGGGACCAAGGGCCTGGCCGTGCTCTTCTGCGACCTCGACGGCTTCAAGTCCATCAACGACCGGTTCGGGCACCACACCGGCGACGCGGTCCTCATCGAGGTCGCCCGCCGGCTGACCAACGGCGTACGCGACGGGGACACGGTCGCCAGGCTCGGCGGCGACGAGTTCGTGGTCCTCGCGGACGGCCTGGGGCAGGCCGACGCGGAGGACCTCGCGGTGCGGCTGCGCAACGCGATCGTCCCGCCGATACGGGTCGACGGGCGGGCCGTACGGGTCGGCGCGAGCTTCGGTATTGGCTGGGCGGGCTGCGGGATGTCGGCCGACGAGGTGCTGCACTGTGCCGACCAGCGGATGTACGTCGAAAAACGGTCACGTGCCAAGGCGGGACGGCGGGCGGGCTGAGATCGGTACCAGGGCGTGATACCGCTGTGTCGGGGTAGGCTGCGCCGATGCGGCACCGCCGCCTACCGTGAATCGATCGTGAATTTTTGGCCATCCGGACCGCGTAAACCTCTCCGGGCCGCCCCGGCTCGGCAGCGGCGGTCCAGGACGCGTACGCACGTGGGCGTCGATGGGCAGCACCAGGTTGGGAGTGACAGGGGATGACGGCCGGTAATAACGGCACGGGAACGCCGGAGAAGGACGACCCGTTCGCGCACCTTTACCGCTCGGAGGGCGGTGAGGGGCCCACTGACAGCGGCCCGGCCGCACATCAGCCCGGCGTCCCCCGCACATCGCACCACCAGGTCCGCCCGGTCGGCTCCCGCCAGTACGGCCAGCAGCCGCCGCGCCAGCCCGCTCCGCACTACGCGGCCCCGGAGACCCTGCCGGGCGGCCAGCAGCCGCCGCGCTCCGGCGGCCACGGCGGCGGCCATGGCGGCGGTCATGGCGGCGGCAGCCCCCGCCCGAACCGACGCGGGCTGCTGATCGCGGCCATCGCGGTGGTGGTGGTCGTGGCGGGCGGCATCGGCGCGGCTATGGTCGCGAACAGTGGCGGCTCCAAGGACGATCAGAACACCAGTGCGAATGGTGGCGGCGACAACAAGTCGGAGGTCGAGCCGAGCAAGAAGCAGAAGGAGCCGGACCAGAAGAAGGAGTCGTCCAACCCTTCCGCGGCCGCTCTGCCCAAGAGGGACGCGGCCAGCCTGCGCCTCATCGGCGGCGCGTCCACCTCGACCGACGTCGCGGGTGCCAAGGCCGAGGGCGGCGCGTACGCCGGCATCAACTCTCCGGGCCAGGGTGTCGAGTGGGAGGTGGAGGTCCCGAAGAAGGGCTCCTACCGCCTGAACGTCACCTACGGCGTGCCCGGCAAGGACACCTACCTCGCGGTCGCGGTCAACGGCACGCCCAACAAGCTGCCGATACGCCTGCAGAACCATGGCAACACCAAGGAAGGCGAATGGTCCAGCAACTGGATGACCAGCTGGACCCAGGTCGACCTCAGCCCGGGCAAGAACAAGCTCCTGGTCTCGTGCGCCGCCGGCACCACGTGTGACGTGCACCTCGACCAGGTGTCGATCAGCGGAAACTGATCAGCCTCCGGCCGTCCGCAGGAACCCCGCCACCGTCTCCGTCATCGCCTCCCGCGCAGGGCCGACGTACTTGCGCGGGTCGACGGTCGACGGGTGGGCTTGCAGGAAGGCTCGTACCGCGTCGGTGAAGGCTTTGCTGAGGGCCGTGCCGACGTTGATTTTGGTCATGCCGGATGCCACCGCGCGGCGGAGTTCCGCGTCCGGGACGCCCGAGGAGCCGTGCAGGACCAGCGGCACGGGGACGGCGTCCCGTAGCGCCGTGATCAGGGTGTGGTCCAGGGTCGCCGTCCGGGACGTCATCGCGTGGGTGCTGCCCACCGCCACAGCCAGGGCGTCCACGCCCGTGTCGCCGACGTAGGCCGCCGCCTCGGCCGGATCCGTGCGGACGCCCGGCGCGTGGGCGTCGAGCGGCGGCTCGCCGTCCTTGCCGCCGACCCTGCCCAGTTCCGCTTCCACCCATATGCCGCGTTCGTGGCCCCAACGGACCGCGTCCGCCGTGGCTTTGACGTTCTCTCCGTAACCCAGTCCCGACGCGTCGAACATGACCGAGCTGAAGCCGTGCGCGTAGGCGGAGTGCAGGAGAGGCACGCTTTCCACGTGGTCCAGGTGGAGGGCGAGGCGTGCCGTGGACGATCCCGCCACCGCCGACGTCGCCGCGGCGATCGGCGCCAGGTCGCCGCCGTGGAACTTCACCGCGTTCTCCGAGATCTGAAGGATCGCCGGGTGACCCGCGCGTTCCGCGCCCAGGGCGATCGCTTCCGCGTGTTCGACGGTGATGACGTTGAAGGCGACGACCGCGCGTGCCGCGGCCCGTGCCTCGGTGACGAGTTCGGCGGTGCTGACAAGGGGCATGGATGTCCTCACTCCGTTGGGGGGTTACGCCGCCGAGACAGCCACCTTCGGCAGTAGTTCCTCGTAGGTCGCCCGGTCGAACTCGCCCGCCGCCGGGGCCCGTACGGTCGCCGCCGACAGCGCCACCGCGCGCGTGATGCGGTCCGGCCACGGCAGGCCCTCGACCCAGCCCGACAGCAGCCCCGCCACGGCCGAGTCGCCCGCGCCCGTCGGGTTGCCCGCGATGCGGCGCGGCGGCGTCGCCCGCCACGTGCCGTCGGGCGTGACGGCGAGCATCCCCGCCGGGCCCAGCGTCGCGGCCACCGCGTGCGCGCCCCGGCGACGGGTGTCGAGGGACGCGCGCAGCGGCTCCGTGGAGCCGGTGAGGGCGGCGAGTTCGTCGATGTTCGGCTTGACGAGGTCGGGGCGGGCGGCGACGCCCCGGCGCAGCGGTTCGCCGCTGGTGTCGAGGAGTACGGGCACGCCGAGCGCCCGGGCCTTGCGTACGAGATGGGCGTACGCGCCGACCGGCACCCCCGGCGGCAGGCTGCCGCACAGGGCGACCGCGCGGGCTTCCGGCAGGAGGCGCGCGTAGGTGTCGGCGAAGGCGGCCCACTCCTCCGGGGTGACGTCCGGGCCGGGCTCGTTGAGTTGGGTCGTGTCGCCCGTGGCGGTGTCCACGATGCCGACCGTGCGGCGCGTGGGGCCGCTGATCGGTACGAGCGCGTCCGTGAGGGAGCCGAGCGGGCCGGGGGCGCTCGCGGCGAGGAGCCGGCGCACGGTCTGCCCCGTCACGCCGCCCACGAAGCCGGTGACCACGGTGGTGTGGCCCAGCGCGGCCAGGACGCGGGCCACGTTCAGGCCTTTGCCGCCCGCGCGTTCCGTGACGCCGGAGACGCGGTGCGAGGTGTGCGGGTGCAGACGGGGGACGCGATAGGTCAGATCGAGCGCGGTGTTGAGCGTGACCGTGAGGATCATCGGCGGCTCTCTCCCATGACCGGGGCCGGCGTTTACGGCGGTGAGGCGGCGGTGTGACGGATGGGTGTCGTCCGGTCGGCGACCGGAGTGGCGACGGCTGCGCGAGCGATCATGCCAAAACAGCGGCGGCAGGCCCAGACCTCCGGACCCGCCGCCGCTGTTCGATCACCCGTCAAGGGTGGGGACAACTCATGGAAAACTACCGCGCTCGGGGGCGGACCACCCATTCGCCCTTGCGCATGACGCCCACGAGTTCGTACGACGAATTGAGTACGACCAGGTCCGCGTCCTTGCCCACCTCCAGCGAACCGACGCGGTCGTCGACGCCCAGCAGCCGCGCCGGGTTCGCCGACAGGGCCCGTACGACGTCCTCGACCGGCAGCCTGTCGACGGTCACCGCGCGCTTGAACGCCGTGTCCAGCGTCAGCGTCGAGCCCGCGATCGAGCCCGCCGTCGGACCGTCGGCGATGCGCGCCACGCCGTCCTTGACCTCGACGCTCATCGGGCCGAGCGGGTACATCCCGTCGCTCATGCCGGCCGCGCCCATCGCGTCCGTGATGAACGCGACCCGGTCCGCTCCGGCGCGGGCGAACGCCAGCTCCAGGACGGCGGCGTGCAGGTGCGTACCATCGTTGATCAGCTCGACGGTGACCCGCTCGTCCTCCAGGAGGGCCGCGATCGGGCCGGGCGCGCGGTGCAGCAGCGACGGCATCGCGTTGAAGAGGTGCGTGGCGACGGTCGCGCCCGCCTCGATGGCGTCCAAGGTCGCCTCGTACGTCGAGTCCGTGTGGCCGACGGCCGCGACGACGCCGTGGTCGGCGAGCAGACGGACCGACTCCAGGCCGCCGGGCAGCTCCGGCGCGAGCGTCATCATCCGCGCCGCGCCGTGCGCCGCGTCGACCAGCTTGCGCACGTCCGCCGGGTCCGGGTCGCGCAGCAGCCCCGGCTGGTGCGCGCCGCAGCGGTGCGGCGAGATGAACGGGCCCTCGAAGTGGATGCCCGCCAGGTCGCCCTGCTCGGTCAGCTCCGCGAGGACGGCGGCCTGCCGTGCCAGGTCGTCGAGGTCGCCGGTGACGGTCGAGGCCACCATCGTCGTCGTGCCGTGCGCGCGATGCGTGCGGACGGCCGTCAGGGCCTCCTCCGCGCTGCCCGAGGAGAAGGACGCGCCGCCGCCGCCGTGCACGTGCATGTCCACGAACCCGGGGACGACCCAGTGGTCGGTGAGGTCGATCGCGGGTGCGGTGGCCTCCTCCGGAGCGGTGTTCCCGGCGATGAGACCGCCTTCGACCGTGACGCGGCCCCCCTCCACGACACCGGTCGGCAGCACCACGCGGGCGCCGGCGAGAACCGTTCGTTCGACCATCAGGCGGATACCTCCGAGGGGGTGGTGGGGTGGGTCGGTTGCGGTGTCTGCGTCGGCAGGGTCGGGTGCGTCGGGTCTGTCGCCAGGAGGTCCCAGGCGAGCAGGCCCGCGCCCAGGCAGCCGGCGGTGTCCCCCAGAGCCGCGGGGACGATGAGGGGAAGTTTCTGGAAGGTGAGCCGCTCCGCGACGGCGGCGCGCAGCGGCGTGAACAAGGTTTCCCCCGCTTCGGCCAGCCCGCCACCGATGATCAGCGTGTGCGGGTCCAGCAGGGTCAGGCCCGTGACGAGGCCGTCGGCGAGGGCGTCGATGGCCTCCCCCCAGACCGCTCGCGCGGTGGCGTCGCCCGATTCGACCGCCTTCGCGCAGTCCGCGGCGTCGGCCGCCGGGTCGCCGCTCGCCTCCGCCCAGGCGCGGGAGACGGCCGCCGCCGAGGCGAGGGTCTCCAGACAGCCGCGGCCGCCGCAGCCGCATTCCGGGCCGCCGGGGCGTACGACGATGTGGCCGATCTCGCCCGCGCAGCCGTGCGCGCCCGCTTCGATGCGGCCGTCGATGCCGATGGCCCCGGCGATGCCGGTGCCGAGCGGTACGAACAGGAAGCGGCCGGCGCCCTTGCCCGCGCCGACGCGGCCCTCGGCGAGGCCGCCGGTGCGGACGTCGTGGCCGAGGGCCACGGGCGTACCGGCGAGCCTGCGGCTCAGCAGGTCACGGAGCGGGACGTCGCGCCAGCCGAGGTTGGCGGCGTAGACGGCCGTACCGGTTGTCTCATCCACGATTCCGGGGACGGCGGCGCCCGCGGCTTCGGCCTTTCCGCCGTACCGCTGCTGTCCGATTTCTTGCAGCTCGGCCGCGAAGTCGAGGATCCCGGCTATGACCGCGTCCGGCCCCCGCTCACGGCCGGTGGGCCGCCGGGCCTCGTGGAGGAGCTGGTTGTCCGGGCCGACCAGTGCGGCTTTGATGCCGGTGCCGCCGACGTCGAGCGCGATGACGTGTTTCACGGTTGTAGTGTCGCGCGCCGGGGGGTGAAAGGTCTAGTCCACTGATTCCCTGCCGGGTGCGGGGCCCTTGCCGGGTGCGGGTCCCTTGCCGGGTGCTGGTGTTTTGCCGGGTGCGGCGCCGTTTCGCCTTCGGCGGGATGGGTTGGTCGGACCGTCGGCCTGCCGGTGGGGGCTGGGGCCGGTGTCGGGCCGCTCCGGGGTGGTGTTCGGGGCTGCTTCGCTTTACGCCCCGAACACCACCCCTGCGCGTCCCGCCTCCGGCGGTGGCGGGGTGCGGGCCTCCGCTCCTTGGGGGAGGAAAGAATTTGGGGGTGGCCGCCGATGGAGAGCATCCCCCACAGGTGGGCTCATCCTGCCCTTCCGGGTGCTCGGGCCGGGCGGGTGGGTGTGAACCCGCCGCGGTAGCGGCGGCCGTGCCACCGGGCCGCGCCCGGAAACGGTGAAAGGCCCCGCGGCGAGCGGACCCGCGGCGGGCTGTGTTACCGGGCCGCGGGCGGCAAGGGTGAAGAGCCCCCGCGGCGAGCGGACCCCCACCGGGCCGCGCCCGGGAACGGTGAGGAGCCCCCGCGGCGAGCGGACCCCCACCGGGCCGCGCCCGGGAACGTTCAGGTTCGGCTACCTGCCAAGGATCACGCTCCGCGTAAGCCCCCGCGGCGCGTCCGGGTCGAGTCCGCGGCCCTCGGCCAGAGCCACCGCAAGCCGCTGGGCACGGATCAGATCCGCCATCGGGTCCAGCCCGTCAGGCCCGGACCCGGAAACCATCGAGCCCCCCACCCGCGCCACATCGGCCGCCAGGCCGACCGGCTCGTCGCCGAAGATCCACGCCACCCGGCCCGGGGCCGTGATCGAGATCGGCCCGTGCCGGTACTCCATCGCCGGGTACGCCTCCGTCCAGGCCCCCGCCGCCTCCCGCATCTTCAGGGCCGCCTCCTGGGCCAGGCCGTACGTCCAGCCCGCGCCCAGGAACGTCCACTGCTCGGCGCGCAGCGCACTCGGCGGCAGCGGCTCGGTGACGGCCGACTCCGCGTCGCGGGCGGCCTCGAAGACGGTTCGTACGCCCGCGGGAAGCGCACCGTGGGCCTCCAGGCCCGCGCGGAGGAAGGCGAGGGCCGTGGTGGCGAAGCGGGTCTGGACGACGGATTCCTCGTCGGCCCAGTCCAGGACGGCCGTCGCGGCCGCCGCGTCCATGACGGGCGTCGTGGGATCGGCGGTCAGCGCCAGCGTCGCCGTACGGTCGTCCAGCGCGGCCAGCAGGTCCAGGACCTCGGTCGTGGTGCCGGACCGGGTGATCGCCACGACCCGGTCGTACGCGCGGCCGAGCGGGAACTCCGACGCGGCGAAGGCGTCCGTCTCGCCCTGGCCGGACGCCTCGCGCAGGGCCGCGTACGCCTGGGCCATGAACCAGGACGTGCCGCATCCGGTCACGGCCACCCGCTCGTCCGGCCGGGGCAGCCCCGCCGCGCCCGCGGCGGCGTCGGCGGCGCGCCGCCAGCAGTCGGGCTGGGTGGTGATCTCGCGGGCGGTACGGGAGGAATCAGACATGCGCTGGTGCTCCTTGCCGGATGCGGAACGTAGCGGGACGGGGTGGAACGCGTCAGACCGTGGATAGCAGCCGGGCCCCGGAGCTGGGAAGGGCGATACCGAAGCGAAACCGGAGCCGACTGGACCGTAAGGTTGCGCGCGGGAGAGACTCACGGTCTCCAGCGACGAAGACGAACCACGAAGGTGGGAAGCAGTAGTGCAGCGGCGGCGGTTCTTGGGTCTGACGGCGGCAGGTGCCGCCACGGCGGCGTTGGCGCCCGCACTGACAGCGTGTGGCAGCGAAAATCCCGTTTCGGGCACCAAGACGCTGAAGCTGATCGCGGCCGACTACGGCGACAAGCCCGGCAACAGCTCGAAGAAGTACTGGGACGCGCTGGTCGGCGAGTTCCAGGACAAGCACGGCAACATCAAGGTCGACGTCGAGGTCTACAGCTGGACCGAGGTCGACAAGAAGGTCGCCGACCTGGTCGAGGCCGGCAAGGCCCCCGACCTCGCGCAGATCGGCGCGTACGCCGACTTCGCCGCCGCCGGCAAGCTCTACAGCGCCGAGCAGCTGCTCACCGTCCCCACCCAGGCCGACCTCATCGCCTCGATCGCCAAGGCCGGCGAGGTGCACCGGGTGCAGTACGGTCTGCCGTTCGTCTCCTCCACCCGCCTGCTCTTCTGCAACAAGACGCTCTTCGCCAAGGCCGGCATAGCCAAGGCGCCCGAGAGCTGGGACGAGCTCCATGCCGCCGCCGTGAAGCTGAAGGCCGCCGGCGTGAAGATCCCCTACGGTCTGCCGCTCGGCCCCGAAGAGGCCCCGGCCGAGACGATGATGTGGATGCTCGGCGCGGGCGGTGGCTACACCGACCGCAACGGTTCGTACACCATCGACCGCACGGAGAACGTCCAGGCGTTCGAGTGGCTGCGTGACGAGCTCGTCGGCAAGGGCCTCACCGGTGGCCTCGACCCCTCCCGTACCAACCGTCAGCAGATCTTCGACGCGTTCGTCAGCGGCGAGGTCGGCATGCTGAACGGTCACCCCACGCTGATGCAGCAGGCGGCCGCCAAGGGCATCAAGTACATGACCGCGCCGCTGCCCGGTCGCAAGGGCAAGTCGAAGTCGACCATGGGCGTCGCCGACTGGATGATGGCGTTCAAGCAGAACGGCAACCGCGAGCAGATCGGCACGTTCCTCGACTTCGTCTACAGCACCAAGAACGTCCTGGACTTCACCGGCCAGTACGACCTGCTGCCGGTGACGTCGAGCGCCTCCGAGAAGATGCACGGCGACGACGACCACAAGGACCTGCGGCAGTTCCTGGAGCAGCTGGAGAACGCCGAGTTCTACCCCGCCGACAAGACGTCCTGGGCCAAGGTCAGCAAGGCGATCAAGGAAGGCATCGGCGCCACGGCCAAGGCCGGCGGCGACCCGGGCAGCGTGCTGAGCGAGATCCAGCGCGAGGCGCTCGCCACGGGCAACCAGTAGGTTGGGCGGCGTGAGCCCGTCGTCCGAGGAACCGGACCTGCTGTCCGACCGGGACCGTGCCGTACTCGCCCTCGAACGGCGGCCCTGGCCCGGCCCCGGCGCGAAGGAGCGGGCCATCCGTGAGCGGCTCGGCATCACCCCGACCCGCTACTACCAGCTCCTCAACGCCCTCCTCGACGACCCGCGCGCCCTCGCCCACGACCCCGTCACCGTCAACCGCCTGCGGCGGGTGCGGGACGCGCGGCGCGAGCGGCGCTGATCTTCCGGACGGCCGGTTCCGGCCCGTCCCGGTGCCGGGGGCAGTAGGGTCGGGAGCCATGGGCAGTCAGCAGCTCCCCGAGCCAGTCACCCCCGCCGGCCGCGAGGGCCTCGCCGCCCTGCTGGCCGAGCCGCGGCGCGCGGTCGTCGCGCTCGACTTCGACGGCACCCTCGCCGAGATCGTCCCCGACCCCGAGCGGGCCCGCGCCCACCCCGACGCCGTGCCGGCCCTCGCCCGGCTCGCCCCGCGCCTCGGCTCCGCCGCCGTGATCACCGGCCGGCCGGCCGGGGTCGCCGTGCGGTACGGCGGGTTCGCCGGGGTGGAGGGGCTGGAGCGCCTCGTCGTCCTCGGCCACTACGGCGCCGAGCGCTGGGACGCCGTCACCGGCACCGTCACCGCGCCCGCCCCGCACCCCGGCGTCGCCGCCGTCCAGGCGGAGCTGCCCGGTGTGCTGGACGAGTCCGGCGCCTGGCAGGGCACCTGGGTCGAGGACAAGGGCCGCGCCATCGCCGTCCACACCCGCCGCGCGGCGGATCCGCAGGCGGCTTTCGACGCGCTGAGCGGCCCCCTGCACGCGCTCGCCGAGCGCCACGGCCTGATCGTGGAGCCGGGGCGACTGGTCCTTGAGCTCCGCCCTCCGGGCATCGACAAGGGCGTCGCCCTCGCCGAGTACGTACGCGAAACCGGCCTCGGCGCCGTCCTGTACGCGGGCGACGACCTCGGTGACCTGGCCGCGTTCGCCGCGGTGGAGAAGCTGCGCTCGGAGGGCCTGCCGGGTGTGCTGGTGTGCAGCGGCAGCGGAGAGGTCACGGAGCTCGCGGAACGGGCGGACGTGGTGGTGGACGGCCCGCGCGGGGTGGTCGACCTGCTGACGGCCCTGGCGGACCGGCTGGCCTGACGGCCCCGCTCACGAGCCGTGGTCACCCCGCGGCCTTACCCGGGTTTCCTCACTTCCACGGGTCGCTGAACGACCGGCCGGCCACCGGCTTGGCGATGAGCGCCACGGGGATGAAGAAGTTGACCTGGCCGATCGCGAACATCAGCGTGGCGAGCGCCTTGTCCTCGTAGTGCTCGGCCGCCTGCGCGTACAGCTCATCGGAGACCCTCTCGCCGCCTGCGGACGGCTGGAGCACGGCTTCCACAAGCGCCAGCGCGGCGCGCTCCGCACCGGTGAAGTACGGCGAGTCCTTCCAGGACGCCACCGAC
The DNA here is from genome assembly GCF_055560115.1 of Streptomyces sp. NPDC023527. Taxonomy (NCBI): domain Bacteria; kingdom Bacillati; phylum Actinomycetota; class Actinomycetes; order Kitasatosporales; family Streptomycetaceae; genus Streptomyces; species Streptomyces sp. NPDC023527. The sequence goes on along the minus strand of NZ_JBVHJJ010000006.1, from coordinate 300,426 downwards.
GTGATCCGCTCCTCCGACTCCCCGGCCTTGCGCAGGAAGCCCGTGTGCAGAACGGTCAGGTAGGTGCTGCCGACGATCTGACCGGCACGCAGCTGTACCAGGCCGATCGTGGAGCGCGGTACCGAACCGTTGCCGGTGACCTTGAACAGCGCCGCCGACACCTCCGCCAGCTCGGGGACGAGCTGCGCGGGGTCCTCGGCCATCCGCGGAACCATCGGGACCTCTGCCGTGATCGAACGTGCTTCCATCGCCGTCTCCTTCGGGCTTTCGTGTTGCTGTGTTGCTGTCACTGACCTGACGGATCGCGACAGAGAAATGTGACCGACGAAGACAGATGTTCTTGCCGAGAAGAAGGAACAGATCGCCACGAGGGCCGTCTGAACGGGTCGGCGGCGCATGGCCGGGATGGCCGTTGCCCGCTGCCGCGTACGGCTGTCACCGTTCACGGCAGGGTTGGGGCTTCCAGCCCCCGAGGCAAATGGAGGCGCTGTGGCGACCATCTCCGGAACGCGGATAGACGTCCTCTCGCACGCGGTTCTCCCGGCGGGAAGCTCCATCGCCGTGTCGGTCCGGCTCTCCGTCACGATCGACGCTCCCGAGGACACGATCGATCTGACCGGACAGCTGGAGCGACTGGTCGCCGAGTCGGGGGTCGTGGAGGGCACGTTGCACGTGTACTGCGGCCACACCACGTGCGGCCTGACCGTCAACGAGCACGAGAGCGGCCTGGACGAGGACATGAAGGCCGTCCTGGAACGCATCGCTCCGCACAGCGGCAACCACCACTACGCCCACGACAAGGACCGCACCCCGGCCGAGAGGGCCCTCCACGGCGAACGCGACAACGGCCACGCACACGCGAGGGCCTTGCTGGCCACGCACCCCGAGCTGAACATTCCCGTCACGGGCGGCAAGCTGTACGTGGGCCGGTGGCAGGCGATCATGCTGGCCGAATACGACGGCCCGCGCACGCGGGAGCTGCTGGTACGCGTCCACAGGGCGTGACGCTGCCCCGCGGGATTCAGGCCAGGAGGGCGGCCGGGGTCACGGCCCGGGCTCGTTCGTAGAGGTCGCGGGCGGTGGGGTGCTTCAGGTGGGGGCGGAGCATTCCGAACATGGTCTGCATGCGCTGGTCTACTCGGCCGCTCTGAATCAGCGGGTACTCGTCCAGCGCCTCGTTCCATGATGCGCAAGCTGCCTCCAGGTGGCCCACCTGCATCTGGAATTCACCGAGCGTGGCCCGCTCCTTGACCCGCGATCGGCGGTAGATGTCGTAGCAAAGCCTGTCGGACTCCTTCATGGCTTCCACCGCACCGGACAAGTCGCCGAGTTCATGGCGCACATGACTGATGTGATAGTGCAGGGACGACGGGTCGTAGGAGCCGAACGCCTTCTCTTGCGACTCCGCCTTGTCCATGGCGACTTCCGCTTCCTTCAAATACATCAGTGCGCTGCCGCGCTCGCCCGTCTGCGCGGCCGCATGTGCCTGCTGTCCGGCGAGGAACGCCCGCATCCTCGGGCCGGCGTTCGGGGACGCGGCGGCGGCCGCGTCCGCCAGCCGCATCGCCGCCGGGCCATGGCCCAGGTCGACCGCCTGGACGCTCATGCCGCGCAGGGTCGTGCAGTACGTGAGGTGGTCCTCGGAGGCGCCGGCGAGCTGGAGGGCCTTGAGGTAGTACTGCTGGGCCAGGCCGTGGACGCCCTCGTCGACTGCCATGTAACCGGTGAGATAGCAGAGGTCGGACGCGGCGGACATCATCGCTTTGCGTACCGGCTCGGGGGCGTCGGCCTTGAGGTAGGGGGCGACGGTGTTGACGAGGAAGGCGGCGGCCATGGGGCGGGCGTGACGGCCGCCGAACTGGTCGTCGAGTTCCGAGACGCGTTCGGTCATGGCGATGACCATGTCGACCTCGGCCATCCCTATGCGCTGGGTGCGGCCGGTCCGCACGGCCTCCATGCGGCCGACGACGTCGGGCCAGTCGGGCACGGTGAGCGCCACGGAGAAGAGCGCCGCGCCGATGACGCTGCGGCGGGACGGGTCCATGTCCTGCCTCCCGAGGTCGCCGGTCGCACTTAGTGGCAGTACCCCGTTTTGGCAGTCGCTATGAATGCCGCCCATGCCTGGGCCGAGAACACGAGTGTGGGGCCTTGGGGGTTCTTGCTGTCCCTGACCGGGACCACGCCGGGTATGTTGTCCGCGACTTCGACACAGTTCGCGTCGCCCCCGTTGCTGTAACTGCTCTTGCCCCATTCGGCCGTGGTCAGATCGAGGGCCGTTCTCATGACGTGCTGTCCTCCATGACGTGCTGGATGAATGTCACCGATGCCGGTGGGGAGAGCGCCAGGTCCCGCACGTGATCGTAGGACAGACGGTGTTGGGCGACTTCTCCCGAATCTTCGATCAGTTCGCCGGATTTGCTGCCTTCCACGTAAGCGAGTGAGCGGCCGTCCGGCAGCCACAGCAGGGACAGCGAACCACCCATGAGGTCGTGCACCCCGGCGTCGAAGGGCAGGACCTGGATCGTCATGTACGGAGATTCGGCCGACCGCACGATGTGGGCGAGCTGATCCCGCCACACGCGCGGATCCGTGGCCGGTCGCCGTAGCGCGGCTTCGTCGAGAATGACCCGGATGCTCGGCGGCGGATCTCGGCGCAGCAGTTCTTGTCTGCCGATTCGGGCGGCGACCTGTTCTTCGAGCTCGTCACTGGCGCTGGGCAACGGCCCGCAGGACAGCACCAGCCTGGCGTAGTCCTCCGTCTGGAGCAGCCTGGGAACGGCCACCATGTACTTGTGCATGATGGTGGCGTTCGCCTCGCACTGCATGAACAGCTTGTACCGGTCCTTGAAGACTTCCTGTCGAGCCAGTCTCCACAGACGGGTCAGCAGCCCGCCGGTCTTGTAGACGCCATCCAGAGCCTCCATCACGGGAAGTTGGGAGAGGCGCTCACCGGTCTCCAGGCGGTGCAGGTAGGTCCGGTCGTAGGAGGTGTCCTCCGACAGCTGGGCCAGCGATTTGCCGGACTCTTCGCGGAGGCGGCGGATCTCGAACGCGAGCACCCACCGAGCAGAGTTGTCCCCATCGAATGAGTGTTTCGCCATCTCAACTCCCCTGTGTTGTCCGGTCGCTGGACAACAGCCACTCCCTGTTGAGCGTAGCGCCGGCTCGCAATGCTGTGAGCGCACTCTTGTGTCGAAAGCACCCGAAGGGAACACCGTGCGCGACCCCGCCATGCCTCATCCCGATCCGGACGCCGAATCCCCTCCACGCGAACCCCGGGAAGTGATGACCTACCGCCCCGGTGCCTACGTCGTGGACACCCGTACCGGCACGCTCGCCCAAGTCATGGGCAGTCTCGGGCCGCGTGTGCAGGTCAGGCGGCCGCTGGGTGGGCGGGAGTGGGAGGTGCCGCCGGAGGCGTTGCGGCTGGCGAGTCGGGAGGAGCGGGCCGCCGCCGGGATCCGGGGGGCGGCCTCGCCGCTCGACTGTGCGCGGTGTGCCGAGCTGCGGGCGGCGTACGGGCGGACCTTGGACGAGGGGGACGCCGTGGCGGTCGCGGACGCCGGTATCGCCGTGCGGCGGCACTTCCGGTCCGCGCACCTGCTGCCGGAGGCGAAAGCATGGTGACTCAAGGCCGTGTCCGGCACTGCCTCCATGGGGCGGGGTGGACCCGGGAGGGGGACGCGCATCGCTGCGACGCCTGTGGGGTACGGCGGTTCGCGGACTACGGTGCGCTCCGGCCGCCCGGATCGCCGTACGTCGTCACGCCGTCCGATGTCGCCCGGCGGGCCGCGGACCGGATCGCCTCGGCGCGGGTCGCCTCAGGGCGCGTCCCGCGGCTCGCACCGCCAGTGCTCCAGCGTCGGGTCCAGCGCGGAGTCGTACACCCCGCTGCCCCGGCAGTGTTTGCACTGGCCCGCCCGCATCGCCGTTTCCCCGGCGCCGCCGAAGGGGTCGGGGCCGGGGACATGGGCCAGTGAGCGCTGCACGAAGCCGGAGCCCGTGCACCACTGGCACGTCATGCACAACTCGTCCGTGGGCTCGGGACCGGGAGGATCCTTGGGGTGCACGCGATCAGCCTAGCCCCGACGGCCCGTCGCCGAGGGCGGTCAGCTGATCCACGAACCAGCGCGCGGGCGGCAGCGCCGTCGCCGCCGCGGCCAGCCGTTTCGTGCGCTCCGCGCGCTCACCGGGGTCCATCAGCAGGGCCTCGTGCAGCGCGCCGGCCGTGGCCTCCACGTCGTACGGATTGATGACGATCGCCTCGTCGCCCAGCTCCGCCGCCGCGCCGGCCTCGCGGGAGAGGACCAGCGCGCAGCCCAGGTCGGAGACGACCGGGACCTCCTTGGCGACGAGGTTCATGCCGTCGCGGATGGGGTTGACCAGGGCGACGTCGGCGAGACGATACGCGGCCAGGGAGCGTGCGAAGTCGTCCTTGACGTGCAGGACGACCGGCTGCCAGTCCGCCGTGCCGAAGGCGGAGTTGATCTCCTGGGCCACCCGGTCGACCTCGGCCGTGTAGTCGCGGTAGACCGCCAGGTCCTGCCGCGAGGGGTAGGCGAAGGCGATGTGCACGACCTTGCCGCGCCACTGCGGGCGGTCCTCCAGCAGACGGCGGTACGCGAGCAGGCCGCGCACGATGTTCTTGGACAGCTCGGTGCGGTCGACGCGGACGATCGCCTTGCGGTCCGGCCCGATCTGCGCGCGCAGCGCCGCCATCCGCTCCTCGACGTCGCCCTGGTGGGCGCGGCGCCGCAGGAAGTCGGCGTCGGCGCCCAGGCCGTGCACGCCCAGCCGCGTCGTCCGCCCCTCGAAGCGCACGGCGGTCGTCAGGCCGTCGCGGATCAGCTCGGCGCCCAGCACGCTCTCGCAGCAGGCGGCGAACGCCTCGGCCCAGCGGTGCGTGAGGAAGGCGGCGCGGTCGCCGCCGAGGACGCCGCGCAATACCTGCGCGGCGATGTCGTCCGGCAGCAGCCGGTAGTAGTCCGGGGGCGCCCACGGGGTGTGCGAGAAGTGGCCGATGCGCAGGTCGGGGCGGCGCTCGCGGAGCAGGCCGGGCACCAGGGTCAGGTGATAGTCCTGTACGAGCACGGCGGCGCCCGGCGCGGCCTCCTCGGCGAGCGCGTCCGCGAAGGCGGTGTTGTACGCCTCGTAGGCGGCCCACTGGCGCCGGAACTCCGCGTCGAACACGGGCTCCAGGGGCGTCTGGTAGAGCAGGTGGTGCAGGAACCACAGCACCGAATTGGCGACGCCGTTGTACGCGGCGGCGAACGTCTCGGCCGGGATGTCCAGCATCCGGACCGCCTGTCCGCCCGTCTCCCCGGCGTCCAGACGGCCGCCCGCGCGCCGCGCGGCCTCGCGGTCGCCCTCGCCGAGGGCGGCGCACACCCACAGCGCCTTCGCGTCGGACCCGATGGCGCTCAGGCCCGACACCAGCCCGCCACCACCCCGCCCGGCCACCAGGGAACCGTCCTCCGCCCGCTTGTACGACACGGGTCCGCGGTTGGACGCGACGAGGATCTCGGCGGCGTGCATGTGCTCAGCGACCATGACGCCAGCCTTGCCAGCGGATGAACCGCTCAAACGTACGCTTACGCCGCGCGGCGCCGCGCGTACTCCGGTATCTCCGTCATCGGCGGCCGTTCCTCGGTGTCCACGGCGTACGTCCGCGGAACGAATCCGTCCGCCGTGCGCTCGAACTGGGTCAGGGCCGGCCGCACCAGGTGGCCGCGCGCCAGCCGCAGCTGCGCCGTGCGGTAGATCGCGGCCGCCATCCGGCCCAGCGCCCGCCCGTCCTGATGGCGGTGGACGCGTACGCCCACGTCGACCTGGGCCAGCGCGTCCAGGCCCACCGTGTGCAGCGCGTCGACGAGCAGGCCCAGCTCCACGCCGTAGCCCACGGGGAACGGCAGCCGCTCCAGCAGCGAGCGGCGGGCCGCGTACTCGCCGCCCAGCGGCTGTACGAAACCGGCCAGCTGCGGCCAGTGCAGATTCAGCAGCGGGCGGGCCACCAGCTCGGTGACCCGGCCGCCCTGGCCGGACACCTCGCCCAGCGGGCGGTCGTACATCCCCTTGACGAAGTGGACGTCCGGGTCGGTCAGCAGCGGGCCGACGATGCCGGAGACGAAGCCGGCGGAGAAGTCCCTCAGGTCCGCGTCGATGAAGCAGACGATGTCGCCGGTCGTCGCCAGCAGCGACCGCCACAGCACCTCGCCCTTGCCGGGCAGCGCGGGCAGCCTCGGCAGGACCTCGTCGCGGTGCACGACCCGCGCCCCGGCGGCGGCCGCGACCTCGGCGGTGCGGTCGGTGGAGCCGGAGTCCAGCACCACCAGCTCGTCCACCAGCGGCGCGGCCTCGGTCATCAGCTCGCGGCGGATCGTGGCCACGATGGCGCCCACCGTCGCCTCCTCGTTCAGCGCCGGCAGCACCACGCTCACCGTGGTCCCGGCGCCGCGTTTGGCGGCGAGCAGCTGGTCGAGCGGACGGTCTGCGGCGGACCAGGACCGCCGGGCCAGCCAGCGCTCCACCTCTTCCAGCACGTGAACGACTCCTTGTCTGCCTGCTTGTCCGACGCGTCTGCCTGCTTGTTCGACGCGCGTCCTGTGACGCATCTCGCGGTACGGACGACTGTCTCGCCCGCCCATGCCTTCCGTTACAGTCTGAACAACGCGGAACGCCGTCGTATGTCGGGGTCACCGCGTGCACAAACGCCTGGGTCACGCCCAGTGCCATACCGCTCATCCAGAGGGGCAGAGGGACACGGCCCGTTGAAGCCCCGGCAACCCTCCCGCCGGTCTTGCCCACCCGTCACCCGACCACCACCCCAAGTGGTGCCCTCCGGGCGCGGATTTTCAGGCGAGGCTCCCGGTGGGGAAGGTGCCAATTCCGTCTCGTGGCGAGGTTCGCCGCGAGGAAGATGAGGAGAAAGGGCCTCGCCTCCATGGCTGTGCAAGCCGTTGAAAGCTCAAAGACTTCGGTCTCTCTCGGTCCCGCCGTCGCCCTCTCGTGCCGGGAGTGCGGAGAGCGGTTCGACCTCGGTCCCATTTTCGCCTGTGCCGCCTGCTTCGGCCCGCTCGAAGTCGCCTACGAACTGCCCGCCGGCGACCCGGAAGCGCTGCGCCGCCGCATCGAGGCCGGCCCGGACAACATCTGGCGCTACGCCCCGCTGCTGCCCGTCCCCGCCGACGTCGCGGACAAGCCCGGCCTGAACCCCGGCTTCACCAAGCTCGTCAAGGCCGACAACCTCGCCCGCGAGCTCGGTGTCACCGGCGGCCTGTACGTCAAGGACGACTCCGGCAACCCCACGCACTCCTTCAAGGACCGCGTCGTCGCCATCGCCGTCGAGGCCGCCCGTGCCTTCGGTTTCACGACGCTGTCGTGCTCCTCGACGGGGAACCTGGCCGGTGCGGTCGGCGCCGCGGCCGCCCGCGCCGGGTTCAAGTCCTGCGTCTTCATCCCGCACGACCTGGAGGCCGGCAAGGTCGTCATGGCCGCGGTCTACGGCGGCGACCTCGTCGGCATCGAGGGCACCTACGACGACGTGAACCGCTTCTGCTCCGAGCTGATCGGCGACCCGCTGGGGGAGGGCTGGGGCTTCGTCAACGTCAACCTCCGCCCGTACTACGGCGAGGGCTCGAAGACCCTCGCGTACGAGATCTGCGAGCAGCTCGGGTGGCGGCTGCCGGACCAGATCGTCATCCCCATCGCGTCGGGCTCCCAGCTCACGAAGATCGACAAGGGGCTGAAGGAGCTGATCGCCCTCGGACTGGTAGAGGACCGCCCGTACAAGATCTTCGGCGCCCAGGCGGCGGGCTGCTCGCCGGTCTCCCGCGCCTTCAAGGACGGTCACGAGGTCGTACGGCCGGTGAAGCCGGACACGATCGCGAAGTCCCTCGCGATCGGCAACCCCGCGGACGGGCCGTACGTGCTCGACATCGCGCGGCGGACCGGCGGGGCGGTGGAGGACGTCACGGACGAGGAGATCGTCGACGCGATCCGGCTGCTCGCCCGCACCGAGGGGATCTTCGCGGAGACGGCGGGCGGGGTGACGGTGGGGGTGACGCGGAAGCTTCTCGAAGCGGGTGTGCTGGATCCGTCGCTGACCACGGTGGTCTTGAACACGGGGGACGGGCTCAAGACGCTTGACGCTGTGGCGGCTGAGCCCACGGTGACGATCCGGCCGTCGCTGGAGGCGTTTCGGTCCTCGGGGCTGTAGGGGGTTCTTCCCCAGTCCCGCCCCTTCCCGAAACCGGGGGCTCCGCCCCCGGGCCCCCGGTCCTCAAACGCCGGACGGGCTGATTTCGTCCGGCCTCACGCAAAGGTGATGACCCCCATGAGCGTCAGCGTCCGCATCCCCACCATCCTTCGCACCTACACCGGCGGCAAGGCCGAGGTCGTCGCCGAAGGGGCGACCCTCGGTGAGGTGATCGCCGATCTGGAGAAGAACCACACCGGCATCGCGGCCCGCGTGCTGGACGACAGCGGCAAGCTGCGCCGCTTCGTGAACGTCTACGTCAACGACGACGACGTGCGCTTCGAACAGGGGCTCGGCACGGCGACGCCGGACGGCGCGGGCGTGTCGATCATCCCCGCCGTCGCCGGCGGCTGACCCCGCCGGACCTTTTCGAAGGCTTCCTGCGGAATCGCTCCCCGAATCGCCCCGTCCGTGAAGCGGACGGGGCGATTCCGTCTGTTGAGCGCGATACAGTTGTGACGATCCCCCTCCGGCGTCAGTGCCGAACGCATATGAGAACCCGTCAAGTTGTGCGCGAAGTGTGCGCACGAAATGCCGGGTTGTTTGCGTTATGCCCGGCCCGACTTGCCCTGGGTTACGCCCAGTTCGCCGCATTTCAACTCTCGGCCGCGCCCAGAATTCTCGTCCAAGTGACCTGTTGCAGAGGGCATCCGTGCGGATACATTCGGCCGCGGTCGACGCGTTCCGGCGCACACCAACTGGGTTTTCCCTGCCGCCCGGCAGGGTTCCGATCCGTGGGTGAGGTCTGACCCGGGTCCGCGAAGTGCGGTCCTGCGCAAGGGCCAGTAATAGGGGAGTTAGGCATGGCTCAGGGCACCGTCAAGTGGTTCAACGCGGAGAAGGGGTACGGCTTCATCGCGGTCGACGGTGGTGCGGATGTTTTCGTCCACTACAGCGCGATCCAGATGGACGGTTACCGCACCCTCGAGGAGGGTCAGCGAGTCGAGTTCGAGATCTCGCAGGGCCAGAAGGGGCCGCAGGCGGACATGGTCAAGCTCGCCGTCGGCTGATCTCGGCGCATCGACCACACCGGCTCACGAAGCTCGCAGGTCGGGCCCGTACCCCACGACACAGGGGTACGGGCCCGACGTGTGTCCGCACGCAAGAGGTGTTTGCGCCCCCGGTCGACGTGGGGAGGGGAGCCCCCGGGTGTGGACGGCGCGCCACTGGAGCGAGTGGATCCCACTCGGACCGCTTGCACTCGGTGGGGTCGAGTGCTAATCATTGGCGTTAGCACTCTCCGAGTGAGAGTGACAGATTTGGACCGTCGGTGAGGTCGATGGGCAGGGCGGGAAGGAACCGTCCGGCTCGGCGGCCGTCCGTCGCGGGCGCCAGCGCGGTCCGGAGCAATCCACCCCGTCCTGGGAGGACCACTTCACATGGCCAAGATCATCGCGTTCGACGAGGAGGCACGGCGCGGTCTCGAGCGCGGGATGAACCAGCTCGCCGACGCCGTCAAGGTCACCCTCGGCCCCAAGGGCCGCAACGTCGTCCTCGAGAAGAAGTGGGGCGCCCCCACGATCACCAACGATGGTGTTTCCATCGCCAAGGAGATCGAGCTCGAGGACCCGTACGAGAAGATCGGCGCCGAGCTGGTCAAGGAGGTCGCGAAGAAGACGGACGACGTCGCCGGTGACGGCACGACGACCGCGACCGTCCTGGCCCAGGCCCTGGTCCGCGAGGGCCTGCGCAACGTGGCCGCCGGTGCCAACCCGATGGCGCTCAAGCGCGGTATCGAGAAGGCCGTCGAGGCCGTCTCCGCCGCCCTGCTGGAGCAGGCCAAGGACGTGGAGACCAAGGAGCAGATCGCCTCCACCGCCTCCATCTCCGCCGCCGACACCCAGATCGGCGAGCTCATCGCCGAGGCGATGGACAAGGTCGGCAAGGAAGGCGTCATCACCGTCGAGGAGTCCCAGACCTTCGGTCTGGAGCTGGAGCTCACCGAGGGTATGCGCTTCGACAAGGGCTACATCTCGGCGTACTTCGCCACCGACATGGAGCGTATGGAGGCGTCGCTCGACGACCCGTACATCCTGATCGTCAACTCCAAGGTCGGCGCGGTCAAGGACCTGCTGCCGCTCCTGGAGAAGGTCATGCAGTCCGGCAAGCCGCTGCTGATCATCGCCGAGGACGTCGAGGGCGAGGCCCTGTCGACCCTGGTCGTCAACAAGATCCGCGGCACCTTCAAGTCCGTCGCCGTCAAGGCCCCGGGCTTCGGCGACCGCCGCAAGGCCATGCTCGGCGACATCGCCATCCTCACCGGTGGCACGGTCATCTCCGAGGAGGTCGGCCTCAAGCTGGAGAACGCCGGTCTCGACCTGCTCGGCCGCGCCCGCAAGGTCGTCATCACCAAGGACGAGACGACCATCGTCGACGGTGCCGGTGACAGCGAGCAGGTTCAGGGCCGCGTCAACCAGATCCGCGCCGAGATCGAGAACAGCGACTCGGACTACGACCGCGAGAAGCTCCAGGAGCGCCTCGCGAAGCTGGCCGGCGGCGTGGCCGTCATCAAGGCCGGTGCCGCGACCGAGGTCGAGCTCAAGGAGCGCAAGCACCGCATCGAGGACGCCGTTCGCAACGCGAAGGCGGCCGTCGAGGAGGGCATCGTCGCCGGTGGTGGCGTGGCCCTGCTCCAGGCCTCCGCGGTCTTCGAGAAGCTGGAACTCGAGGGCGACGAGGCCACCGGCGCCAACGCCGTGCGCCTGGCCCTGGAGGCCCCGCTCAAGCAGATCGCCGTCAACGGTGGTCTCGAGGGTGGCGTCGTCGTGGAGAAGGTCCGCAACCTCACCGTCGGTCACGGCCTCAACGCCGCGACCGGTGAGTACGTGGACATGATCGCCGAGGGCATCATCGACCCGGCGAAGGTCACGCGTTCCGCCCTGCAGAACGCCGCCTCCATCGCCGCGCTGTTCCTCACCACCGAGGCCGTCATCGCCGACAAGCCGGAGAAGGCCTCCGCGGCCGCTCCGGGCGGCATGCCGGGCGGTGACATGGACTTCTGATCCGCACCGGATCACTTGTCCTGAACGCTGTACGCCGAGGGCGGCACTCCCTGCGAAGGGGGTGCCGCCCTCGGGGCGTTCAGCTCCGCGAGCGCGTCCCGCCCGAAGCCGAAGAAGTACGTCGCCGCGAAGCCCGCCACGTACCCCACCAGCAGCCCCGCCGCGTAGACCGTCACCGCCTCGGCCAGGCCGTGGTTGCCCTTCAGGAGCGGGAAGAGGGCCCAGCCCGAGGGGCCGATCGCGGTGGAGCCGACCTTCTCGCCCAGCTGGTTGAGCAGCCCCACGAAACCGCCGCCGAACGCGCCGCCGACGCAGGCGGTGGCGAAGGGGCGGCCCAGGGGCAGCGAGACGCCGTAGATCAGCGGCTCGCCGATGCCCAGGAGGCCCGCCGGGAGCGCGGAGCGGATGGTCCGGCGGACCGAGCCGTTGCGCGTCAGCCGCAGGTACACCGCGAGCGCCGCGCCCACCTGGCCCGCGCCCGCCATCGCCAGGATCGGCAGCAGGACCGTATAGCCCTGCTGCTGGATCAGCGTCGTGTGGATCGGGATCAGGGCCTGGTGCAGGCCCAGCATCACCAGCGGCAGGAACAGCCCGCCCAGCACGAAGCCCGCGCCCGCGCCGCCGTTGGCCAGCAGCCAGTCGGCGAACCGCCCGATGGCGCCGGAGACCTCACCGGCGACGAACATCAGCCCGTACAGCGTGGCCAGGCCCGCGACCAGGACCGTGAGCGTCGGGGTGACCAGCACGTCCAGGGCCTCGGGCACCCGGCGCCGGCACCACTTCTCGATCCCCGCCGCCAGCAGCGCCGCGCCCAGCGCGCCCAGCACCCCGCCCTGGCCGGGCGCGAGCCTCTCGCCGAAGGCGCTCACCTGGGCGACGCCCGGGAAGACGATGATCGCCGCGACCGCGCCGCCGATGACGGGGGTGCCGCCGAACTCCTTGGCCGTGTTGTAGCCGACGAACACCGCGATCAGGGACATGAAGCCGGACGCGACGGCGGTCAGCGAGGGAGCGAGCGCCGGCAGCCAGTGCAGATTGGCCAGCAGGCCGCCGATGCCCGCGACGATGCCGCAGCCGATCAGGGCCGGGATCAGGGGGACGAACACGGCGGCGATCCGGCGCAGCAGCACCTTGCCGGGCGTGGCGTTACGGGCCTTCCGCTCGGCACGCAGCGCCGCACCCCGCACGGCGAGCTCCTCGGCGGTGACCGGCGCCGCCTCCGCCAGGCGGGCGAACTCGGGCGCGACGCGCGCGACCGTGCCGGGCCCGAGGACGATCTGGTACGACTCGCCGTCCTCGACGACGCCCAGCACGCCGGGCAGCGCCCGGAGTTCGGCGTCCCGGACCAGGGCGCGGTCCCGCAGCTCCAGGCGCAGGCGGGTCATGCAGTGGGTGACGGAGAGGACGTTCGCGGCGCCGCCGACGAGGGGCAGGAGGGCGGCGGCGGTGGCGCTGTGCTTCTCGCGGGAATCCCCGCCGGTGGGCTCGTCTGGTGCCATGTGGTGCGTGCCTTGCCTGCTGTGGGGCGCCGGGCGTCAGCCCCGCGCCATGTGGAGCGCCGCGCGCAGATGACCGTCCGACTCGGCCAGGAGCCGCGCCGCGGTGGGGCCGTCGACCTCGGCGAGGACGACGAGAATGGCGTTCTTCACTTCCCCGCCCGTCGCCTCCAGCGCGGCCTCCGTCTCCGCGTCCGAGGCCCCCGTGGCGAGCGCGACGATGCGCCGGGAGCGGGCGCGCAGCTTCTCGTTGGAGGCGCGGACGTCGACCATCAGATTCCCGTACGTCTTGCCGAGCCGGATCATCGTGATGGTCGAGAGCATGTTGAGGACGAGCTTCTGTGCGGTGCCCGCCTTCAGCCGGGTGGAGCCGGTGAGCAGCTCGGGGCCCACGACGACCTCGATGGCGTGCTCGGCGGCCGCGCCGAGGGCGGAACCGGTGTTGCAGGACACCCCGACCGTCAGCGCGCCGGCCCCCCGCGCGTACGCGACCGCCCCGACGGCGTACGGCGTGCGGCCCGAGGCGGAGACGCCGACGACGGTGTCGGCCGCCCCGATTCCCAGCGCCGTCAGGTCGCCCGCGGCCAGCTCGCCGCTGTCCTCGGCGCCCTCCACGGCCGTGACGAGCGCCCGCGCGCCGCCCGCGACCAGCCCGACGACCTGCGCCGGGTCGGTGTTGAACGTCGGGGGGCACTCGCTGGCGTCCAGCACCCCGAGCCGTCCCGCGGTGCCCGCGCCGGCGTAGACCAGCCGCCCGCCGCGCGCCATCCGGGTGGCGATCGCGTCGATGGCGGCGGCTATCTCGGGGATCCGGGTGGCGACGGCGGCGGCGACGCCGGCGTCCTCACCGTTCATGATCTTCGCGATGTCCACGGTCGGCAGCCGGTCGATGTCCGCGAGCTCGGGCCGGAACGCCTCGGTGGTGAGCGTGGCGAGCTCGGCGCGGAGCGCGGCGTGGGCGGCGGACGAGGTCATGACGGCGCCTTTCCTGCGGGGAGCCGCTCCGGTCAGCGGCGCGGGGCGTGGCGGTGGGCGAGCGCTTCGTAGGAGGCGGACAAGGCGGGCGCCGCGGTGACGTACGTCCGCTGGGCGACCCCGATGAACAGGCAGTCCACCACGAGGAGCTGGCTGGTGCGGCTCGACATGGCCGCCGGGCGCAGTTCGCTCTCCCGTGCGGAGGACGTGGTGAGGACGTGGTCGGCGTACTGGGCGATCTCGCCGCCGGGCCGGCCGGTGATCGCGACGGTCGTCGCGCCGTGCTCGAAGGCGACCCGCAGCGGCTCGATGACGTCGGTGGTGCGGCCCGAGTGGGTGATGGCGATCGCCACGTCACCGGCGCGCAGCTGAACGGCGTTGGTGACGGCCAGATGGGGGTCGGCGGGCGCGTGCGCGATCAGGCCGATGCGCAGCAGCTTCTGTACGAGGTCCTGGCCGACGAGGTTGGACGCGCCGATGCCGTAGACGTCGACGCGGTGGGCGGTGGAGAGCGCGGCGACCGCGGCCTCCAGCTGCACGGTGTCCAGCCCGGCCGCCGTGTCGGCCAGGCACTGGGCCTCGTCCTGGGCGAGCTTGGCGACGACGCCGGCCAGCGGGTCGTCGAGGGCGATGTCGGCGGTGACGGCGGGGGCCCGGCCCGCCGCCTGCTCGGCGGCCAGCGCCGCCAGCGCGAGCCGCAGATCGCGGTAGCCGGGATAGCCCAGGATGCGGGCCGTGCGGACGACGGTGGCCTCGCTGGTGCCCGTGCGCTCGGCGAGGCCCGTGACGGTGAGCTTGGCGGAGCCGGCCGGGTCGCCGGCGACCGTCTCGGCGACGCGCTGCATGGAGCGCGTCATGGTGGGCGCGAGCGTGCGGACCTTGGCGGCGAGGGCGCCGGGGGAGGGGGTGACGAAAGTTTCTTTCACTTTGCTGCTCACCCTTTGAAAGGTATTTTCAGCTCGGTGAGCCGTCAACCGCCGGGGTCCCGGACAATGGACCGTATGGAGCTCGAACAGTCACTGCACGCGGCCCGCGCACTCGTTCTCGCCGACCTCGTCGCCGGGGACGTGGCCGAGGCCGATGTGGTCTCCCTCGTCGAGGACGCCGTCGTCCACCGCCGGTGGTGGGTCGAACAGTGGCCGGAAGGCGCCGCGTACGTCGTGGGGCTGATAGCGCAGGACGTACAGGACGCGCTGCTGGAGCGGCACGGCCGCTGGCCGCTGTGCCCCGTCTGCACGGACTCCGGCGACCCGCACGCCCTGGAGGTCGAGCCCGAGCTGGGCACCGACCCGCACTGGGCCTGCGCCAAACAGGCGGTGCTGGTGGCGCCGGTGGGGTCGCTGGGGACGGCACTGCGGTGAGGCGCCGATGACGCTGTACATCGACCCGCCCACCTGGCCGGGCCATGGCCGCATGTGGTCACACCTGATCAGCGACGTCTCCTACGCCGAACTGCACGCCTTCGCGGCCCGCCTGGGCGCGCCGCCGCGCGCCTTCGACCGCGACCACTACGACGTGCCGTCGACGTCCTACGGCGAGGCCGTGCGGCTGGGCGCGCGCGAGGTCGGCAGCAAGGAGCTGGTACGGCTGCTGGTGACGGCGGGCCTACGGCGCCCCAAGCACGAGCGGCCGATCGGCTAGGGGCGCGATCGGCCGGGTGGTGGCGCGGTTTGGCTGGGGCCCGCCGCTGTTTCGGTGGGGGTCGGCGTTTCGGTCGGCGCCGCCTTGCCCGCCTCTGTCGGGCTACCGGCCGGTGAGCAGCCCAAGCTCGGTGGTGAGGTTGTGGCGTGCGAGGGCCTCCCACCGGTCGTACCCCTGCGGCGTACGGAACAGCCTCGGCAGCCCCAGAAGCTGCCGCAGCACCCCCGCCCGCCCCTCCCGGAACGCCGCGTCCGGCACGAACCCGTACTCCTCGCGGACGGCCGCCGCGTACGCCGCGTAGTCCTGCGGCGCACCCGCCAGCACCGCCAGGTCCGCGTCGCACAGCACCTCGCCGTCGCGGTCGCCGGGCGCCGGGTCGTGGCTGACGGTCAGCCGCACGAGCCGGGCGACCTCGGCCGTACGCGCCTCGTCCACGCCCAGCTCGGGCAGGGCCAGCTCGGCGAGGCGAGCGCTGCGCTCCTCGTTCTCCGAACGGTCCGGGCGGTAGACCGCGTCGTGGAACCAGGCCGCGAAGCGGACGGCGTCCGCGTCCTCGGCGTGCTCGGCCAGCTCGTCGACGCGGTCCAGGACCGCGACGAGGTGATCGACCGTGTGATAGCGCCGCTGCGGCTCCGCCCAACGGCGCAGCAGATCCTCGGCGTACGTAGCGGGGTCCGGGCTCCTCCCGGGGCCCTCCGTACGGGCTCGTGCGACGGTCTCCCGCCAGCGGGCGCGCAGGGCGGGGCCGGACGGGTGCTCGGACGTGACTGCCATAGGCCAATTGTGGGGCACGGCTTTCGACGCGGACGGGGCGTATGGCAGGCTGTCCTACATGTCTAGACCAATTCTTGAGGTGATCGCGCTCGATCCCGAGGACGCGAGGGCGGCCCAGGCCGGAGGGGCGGACCGCCTCGAACTGGTCACGGACATGGCGGCCGACGGCCTGACGCCTTCCCTGTCGACCTACGCCGCGGTCCGCGCCGCCGTCGACATCCCGGTGCGGGTCATGCTGCGCGCGACCGACGGTTTCTCGGCAGGCAGCGCGGCCGACCTCGACGCGCTGTGTGCTTCCGCTCGGGCGCTGGCCTCGGAGGGCGCCGACGAGTTCGTCCTCGGCTTCCTCACGGACGACGGGCGCGCCGACGTCACGGCTGTCGCCGCGCTCGCCGACGCGATCGGGCCGCGGGCCCGGTGGACGTTCCACCGCGCGATCGACCGCGCGGCGGACCGCGACGCGCTGCGGAAGCAGCTGGCCGACCTTCCGGGCCTGGACACGTATCTGACGGCGGGCTCGCCATCGGGCGTCGACGACGGCCTCGCGACGCTGCTCGCGGAGGCGCGCCGGGGGAACGAACCGGGGTACGAGCCGCGGATCCTGGTCGGCGGCGGCTTGCAGCTGAAGCACTTGCCCGTGTTGCGGGAGGCGGGGATTTCCGCGTTCCACGTGGGTGGGGCGGTGCGCCCTGCGGGCTGGGCTTCCGGAGTTTCCGCGTCTGCGGTCTCGGTTTGGCGGGGGGCCCTGTCTTAAGTCCGGGGTTCCCCCGGGGGGGGGTGTCCTCAATCGCCGGACGGGCCGTGTCCGCTGCGGTGTCCGCTGCGCGGGGCGGGTCGGGATTCTGGGTGCGCACGGTTGCCCTCATGCGGGCGCGTTTCCCGCTGCGCGGGGCGGTGTCCGCTGCGCGGGGCTTGTGGCTGGTCGGGGTCGGGCCTGCGGGGGTGGTGTGTCGGGCTGCTTCGCTTTACGCCCGACACACCACCCCCTCCGGCCCGCCCCCTCCTGCCGGTGGGGGGAAGGAAAAGACCGGTAGTGACCGGCAACGCGACAGCGAACCGAAACCACCAACTGGTTTTCCTCCCCCCCACCCACGGGAGGGGTCGGGTCGGAGCGGGTGCTTGTCAGGGCGTAAAGCGAAGCAGCCCTGACAAGCACCCGCGGAGGCCCGACCCCGCACCATTGACCGCCCCGCGCAGCGGACACCGCCCCGCGCAGCGGACACCGCCCCGCGCAGCGGACACCGCCCCGCGCAGCGGACACAGCCCGCGCAGCGGACACCGCCCCGCGCAAGCGGGAAACGGTGCCGCACCCGGCAAAGGCGCGAACCCCGAATCCGAACAGCTCAGCGCAGCGGCAACGGCAAGGGCGAAGAATGAAGCACCGTCAACCCCGAAACCGCACGTGTCAAAGACACATACAACCGCCGCAACCCCGTCCGGGAATCCGGTTCCCCGGCCACCACCGAAGCCGGCTCGTCCAGTACCACGTAGTCGTATTCGAGGCCCTTGGCCAGTGTTGCCGGGACCAGGGTCAGGCGGGACTCCGCCGTCGTTTCCTCGCCGGGGGCGAGGAACGGCAGGCCGGCCGCCGTCAGGGCGGAGCCCAGGGCGGGGATGCGCGCGTCGGCCGCGATGAGGCCGACGGAGCCCTCGCGGGACAGGGCTTCGCGACACGCCGTGAGGACCGCCTCGTCGAGTGCGGAAGGGTCCACGGACCGGATCGAGAACTCGCCGGCGGCGGACCGCATGGACGTCGCCTCCGTCAGGTCCGGCGCGATCGCCGGGAGCAGTCGGCTCGCGTAGGCGATGACCTCGCGCGGCACGCGGAATCCCTGGGTGAGTTCCTCGACGGCGGCGTCGGGCTTGCCGAGGTGGGTCAGGGCCGAGGCCCAGTCGGGTGTGGCCCAGGGCGTCGTGCCCTGGGCGATGTCGCCGAGGATCGTCGCCGAGCCGGTCGTGCAGCGGCGGCCGACCGCGCGGTACTGCATGGGGGAGAGGTCCTGGGCCTCGTCGAGGACGACGTGGCCGAGTGAGGGCGTGCGGGCGACGAGGTCCGCGGCCTCGTCGATGAGGACCGCGTCCGCCGCCGACCACTTCGCGGACTTCACGCTGCGGGCCGGCTTCGCCCAGAGGATCTCGGCCTGTTCGGCGGGGGTGAGGATGCCGTCCGCCTGTTCCGCGAGGAACTCCGCGTCGGAGAGGAGGCGGAGCACCAGCTTCGCCGGGTCGACCGGGGGCCAGACCGCCTTGACCGCGGCCTTCACGGCGGAGTTGCGGGCCACCGCGTCCTGGACGCGGTCGTCGGGGGCCTCGCCCGCCTCTTCCATCCGTACGAGCACGGCGTGCGCGATGCGTTGGGGGAGGGCGTCGCGGGCCGCGCCGTAGCGGATGTCGCGGGCCAGGAGTTCGCGGACCATCTCCTCGATCTCGTGGGCGGGGACGCGCCAGCGGCGTGAGCCGCGCACGACGACCACCGGTTCGACCGGCATGGTCACGCCGGAGCGGACCGCGCGCCGGAGGACCTCGGCCATGCGGGCGTCACCCTTGACGCAGGCGGCCGCGGGGCCGTCCTCGCCGCGGACCTCGACGTGGGCGACGAGGTCGTCGACCGTGGCCTGGGCGACGTTCAACTCGCCGAGGGCGGGGAGCACTTGTTCGATGTAGTGGAGGAATGAGCGGTTGGGGCCGATGACGAGCGTGCCGGTGCGGGCGAGCCGCTCGCGGTGGGCGTAGAGGAGGTAGGCGACGCGGTGCAGGCCGACGGCGGTCTTGCCGGTGCCCGGGGCGCCCTGGACGCAGACCGTGCCGCCGATGCCGGCGCGGACGATCTCGTCCTGCTCGGGCTGGATCGTCGCGACGATGTCGCGCATCGGGCCGACGCGGGGGCGCTCGATCTCGGTCTGGAGGAGCTGGCTGGCCTGGTCGCCGGAGGCGGTGTCCGTGAGGTCCTCGTCCTCATAGGCCGTCAACTCGCCGCCGGTGTAGCCGAAGCGGCGGCGGGTCCGTACGTCCATGGGCTCCTTCTTGGAGGCCCGGTAGAACGGCTGGGAGACGGGCGCGCGCCAGTCGATGACCATGGGGTCGCCGTCCGCGTCATGGACGTGCCGGCGGCCGATGTAGAAGCGCTCGCCGCCGGCGCCCTCCGCCTGGTCCGCGCCGGGGGCGTGCAGGTAGTCCAGGCGGCCGAAGAAGAGCGGGGTGTGCGCGAGGTCGGCGAGGGCGGTGATGCGTTCCTCGATCTGGCGTTCAAGGATGGCCGCGTTGACCCAGTTCGCGGTGACGTCCTTGATGTCGAGGGCCTCGACGTCGGCGCGCATGGCACGCAGCGCGGCGCGGGAGGAGGAGAGGTGGGCGCGCTCTCGGGCGAGGGGGTCGTGCGGGTCTTGCTGCGCGGGCACGGCGGGGCCTCCGGGGCGGGTGGCGGATGCGGGGGTGGCGACGGGCCCGCCGGTTTCCGTCCGGTCGGGGGCGCTCCCGGCAGGGCGGGAGGCGGCAGAACGGGCGAGTGTAGTCAGCGGGGATCGGGCGCGCGAACGAATTTCGGGCACCCCTGGTGGCGTCTCGGGGTTGCCGTCCACCTCCCGTAGGGGACGGCATGAGCCTGTGGTCGTACGGATCCGTACGACCTTTTACACCGGCAGGCCGATGTGCGGCGGCGGCGCGGAAACCACCATGGAGTACATGACCAACGCGTCCTTCACCACCGCCGCCCAGGGCGCCCACGCGCCCGCCGCCCACGCCCGCCCCGCCCTGGGCAGCGCCCTCCGCGCGATCAAGGTCTTCGCGGGCGCGGCCGTCAGCGTCGTCCTGATGGGCGAGGCCGCCGACAAGCGCGCCGTACGGGCCATATGAGCCCCGGCGCTACGCCTCCTCGTCCGCCAGGAGCGAGTCCGCGTCGATGATGCGGTACGCGTAGCCCTGCTCGGCCAGGAAGCGCTGGCGGTGGGCCGCGAAGTCCTGGTCGACGGTGTCGCGGGCCACGACGGAGTAGAAGCGGGCCTCGTGGCCGTCCGCCTTCGGGCGGAGGACGCGGCCCAGGCGCTGGGCCTCCTCCTGGCGGGAGCCGAACGTGCCGGACACCTGGATCGCGACCGTCGCCTCGGGCAGGTCGATCGAGAAGTTCGCGACCTTCGAGACCACCAGCACCGACAGCTCGCCCTGGCGGAACGCCTCGAAGAGCTTCTCCCGCTGCGCGTTCGACGTCTCGCCCTTGATGACCGGTGCGTTCAGGTGCTCGCCCAGCTCGTCCAGCTGGTCGATGTACTGGCCGATCACCAGCGTCTGCTCACCCCGGTGCTTGGCGACCAGCGCCTCCGTGACCTTCCGCTTGGTCGCGGTCGTCGCGCAGTAGCGGTACTTCTCCTCCGTCTCGGCCGTCGCGTACGCCAGCCGCTCGCTGTCCGTGAGATTGACGCGGACCTCGACGCAGTCGGCCGGGGCGATGTAGCCCTGCGCCTCGATCTCCTTCCACGGCGCGTCGAAGCGCTTCGGGCCGATGAGGGAGAAGACGTCCGACTCGCGGCCG
Organism: Streptomyces sp. NPDC023527; assembly: GCF_055560115.1. Taxonomy (NCBI): domain Bacteria; kingdom Bacillati; phylum Actinomycetota; class Actinomycetes; order Kitasatosporales; family Streptomycetaceae; genus Streptomyces; species Streptomyces sp. NPDC023527. The sequence goes on along the minus strand of NZ_JBVHJJ010000006.1, from coordinate 279,759 downwards.
TCCTCGCGCACGAGCGTGGCCGTCAGGCCCAGGCGGCGGCGCGCCTGGAGGTCGGCGGTGAACTTGAAGACCGGCGCCGGCAGCAGGTGCACCTCGTCGTAGACGACCAGGCCCCAGTCCCGGGAGTCGAACAGCTCCAGGTGCGGGTAGATGCCCTTCCGCTTCGTCGTCAGCACCTGGTACGTGGCGATGGTGACCGGGCGGATCTCCTTGCGGGTGCCGGAGTACTCGCCGATCTCCTCCTCCGTCAGCGACGTCCGCTTCACCAGCTCGTGCTTCCACTGGCGGGCCGAGACGGTGTTCGTGACCAGGATCAGCGTCGTCGCCTTGGCCTGCGCCATCGCGCCCGCGCCGACGAGCGTCTTGCCCGCGCCACACGGCAGCACGACCACGCCCGAGCCGCCGTGCCAGAAACCCTCCACGGCCTGCTTCTGGTACGGGCGCAGCGCCCAGCCGCTCTCGTCCAGCTCGATGGCGTGCGCCTCGCCGTCGACATAGCCCGCGAGGTCCTCGGCGGGCCAGCCGAGCTTGAGCAGCGTCTGCTTGATCTGACCGCGCTCGGAGGGGTGCACCGCGACCGTGTCCGGGTCGATCCGGGCGCCGACCAGCGGCTGGACCTTCTTCGAGCGGAGGATCTCCTCCAGCACCGGCCGGTCCGTGCTCTCCAGGACCAGCCCGTGCGTGGGGTGCTTGAGCAGCCGCAGCCGGCCGTAGCGGTCCATCGTCTCGGCGATGTCGACGAGCAGGGCGTGCGGCACGGGGTAGCGGGAGTGGGTGACGAGCGCGTCGACGACCTGCTCGGCGTCGTGCCCGGCCGCGCGGGCGTTCCACAGGCCCAGCGGGGTGAGGCGGTAGGTGTGGATGTGCTCCGGCGCGCGCTCCAGCTCCGCGAACGGGGCGATCGCACGACGGCAGGCGTCGGCCTGCTCGTGGTCCACCTCCAGCAGCAACGTCTTGTCGCTCTGGACGATCAGGGGTCCGTTCACGCCTCACCCATTTCTTCCGGCCAAACTTCTAGTGTGCCGTATCGCTGGCGCTGGCCGGGTGAGTACGGGTTTCGGGGTGCCCCCGGGGGCTTTGTCCTCAAGCGCCGGACGGGCTGGATTCGGTGCCGGCCCCGGCTCGGGGTGTCCTCATGCGCCGGACGGGCTTGGATGCGGTGCTGTCCCCGGTTGGGGGTGTCCTCAGGCGCCGGACGGCTGGGTCGGGTGCGCCGGTGGGTGGGGTGTCCTCAAGCGCCGGACGGGCTGGATTCGGTGCCGGCCCCGGCTGGGGGTGTCCTCAAGCGCCGGACGGCTGGGTCGGGTGCGCCGGTGGGTGGGGTGTCCTCAAGCGCCGGGCGGGCTTGGCAACCGGCCCGGGCGGCCAAAGTCAGCCCGTCCGGCGATTGAGGACACCTCAGCCCAACGGGCCGGGTGCCGGAAATCAAGCCCGTCCGGCGATTGAGGACACACCCCAGGGGGACCTGCCCGGACGCGTCACGCGTGGTCGTCCGCCAGCTCGGCCACGCCAGTGATCCGGTGCAAGGGGAACGTGCGGACCTCGTCCGCCGTGTGGTCGTAGGCCGTGACGAAGCCGCCCTCCACCCGCACCGGGGCGATCACCCGCTGGCTCGCCGCCCCGTCCGCGTTGACGTAGCCGATCCAGACGGCGGCACCGGTCAGCACCGCCGCCTGGACGGTCGCGAGGGTGTCCGCCGACGTCGTACGGGGCAGCCGGCCGCCCTCCGCGGGAGCGGCGACCGGCTTGCGTTCCGCCGTCGAGGCCATGTCGCCCGCGCGGACGGCCCGTACCGCCGCGCCCAGCAGCGTCGCGTCCGGCACCGGCGGGCCCTCCGGCACGGGAGCCGGTGGGGTGCGCGGCGGGGTGCGGTGCGCGTCGGCGCGGGTGACGACGACGTCGCCCTCGGCCGACTCCGCCGCCGGCGCGTAGCCCATGGCGCGCAGCCCCTCCAGGAGCGCGTCCGGCGCCGCCTGCGCCGCCAGCACCGTCGGCGCGATGCGGCGCAGCCGCAGCGGCGCGGAGCGGCGGTCGGCGAGGATCTCCCCGAGCTGTGCCTCGTCGTCGGTGCGCAGGTAGGAGGAGGCCGCGCCGACCCGCAGGTGGCCGTGGCGGCGGGCCACGTCGTCGATGAGGTACGTGAGCGGCTGCGGCACGGGCGTGCGCGAGTGCTCGGTGAGGAACGCCTTCAGGTCCGTCGCCGTCCGACCCGCGTCCAGCGCGCGCCGCACCGAGCCGGGCGTGAAGCGGTAGACCGTGGCGCCGCCCTTGGACTCGATGTCCGCGAGCACCCCCAGCATCTGCGCGAGCGGCCGCCGCAGGGGCCCGGGGGCCACGGCGGTCAGGTCGGCCTGGAGCAGGATGTGGTCGAGCGGCTCCGGCAACAGCGGTGCCAGGCGCGCGGCGGCCCTGGCGGCCGCGGTCCCCAGCTCCGCCTCGCCCGGCGGCCGCCAGGCGCCCGGTTCCCCGGCCGCCGCGTCCTCGCCGAGGAGGGCGCGGCCGTGGTCGGAGAGGGCGCCGCGGTTGGTGACGCCGAGCTGTTCGGCCTCGGTGAGCGCCCAGCGGGCCAGCCGGGACCGCAGGTCCTCCGTGCCGGGCTCGGCCGTGGCACGCGGCGGACGCTCCCAGTGCAGGCGGTCCAGGATCGTGTCCGGCGCGACCGACGAGCCCGCCGGCAGCGTCGCGAGGAGCGCGAGGACCCGGTGGCGCACCTCGGGCGCCGGAGCCCGGTCCAGGTCCGGACCCAGCGCGGCCAGCGCCCGGGACTTGGCGTCGCGCCCGCCGACCAGACCGGGCGTACGGGTCGCCGTGAGCCAGGCCGTCGCCAGCCGTGCCCAGCGCTGCTCGGTCGGCAACTGGAGCCAGTCGTCGTAGGCGGGCGTCGGGGCGTACCGCTCGTCGACCTCGCCGTCCGAGGCCAGCAGCCCGGCCGCGTAGGCCAGCTCGATCCAGAACGCGGCCGCGGCCTCCGTCGCGTCCAGGACGACCGCCACGCGCTTGAGGTCGCGCACGCTCAAGCCGCCGGCGCGCAGCACCAGCGGGCCGCCCGTCTCCCACTCCTTGAGCAGGTCCTCGACGATCGTCAGCGCCGTGAACGCCTGACCGGCCGCCGTCGCGTCCACCACCCGCCGCTCGTGCCCGGTGACCGGCGCGAGCTCCGGTGCCACCGGCTCCGGCACGCGGTGCGCGCGCCCGGCGCGCAGGTGCAGCGCCACCTCGCGCGGCAGCACCACACCGCCCGGTCCGGTCGGCAGCAGCAAGCCGCGGTCCAGCAGCCAGCGCAGATGCCGGGCCGGGTCGGCGGTCACCGTGCCGTACGGCGGGCCCCACAGCAGTTTGCCGAGGACCGCCGTCGCCTCGGCGGGGGCCGTCTCCAGCAGCGCCGCCATGCGCGTACGGTCCGCGAACAGCTCCGTCAGCGCGCCCACCGCCGTCACCGGGTCGTGCGTCGCCGGCAGCCCGGCCGCCGCGATGATCTGCTGCAAGCGGCCCGGCGACATGCCCGCCGTCGCCTCCGCGACGGACGGGCCCAGGCCCGTCGGCGAGGGGTGCGCGGGGGTCGGCGCCAGCAGCTCACGGACCGTGCGCACCAGGCGCGACTGGTCCTCCCCGCCCCAGATCAGGGCCTGGTCGCGCAGGGTGCCGACCGCGCGCGGCAGCTCCTGCCGCACCCGGGGGTCGGCGGGCTCGTCGCCGCACATCAGGGCGTCCAGCGTCGCGTACGGGCACGGGTCCGGCGCCACGGCCAGCGCCTCCGCCACCTGGAGCGCGAACCGGTCCAGGCGCTCCAGCGCCCGCACCACGGACGCGCGCGTACCGGCCCGCGTCGCGAGCTGGGTGAGGTCGCCGGGCACGGGGTTCAGCAGGTCCGGGCGGGCGCGCAGGAGGGTGGCGAGGGCGTCGTCGGAGCGGTTGCGGAGCGATTCCGCGAGGGTCCGCGGGGCTCCGGACGCGGATGCCCGCGGGGCTCCGGACCCGGATGTTCGCGGGACTCCGGACGCCTTTTCGGTCTCCCGTCGCGAGGTGGTCATTCTGTTTACGGTACCGGGTCGGTGGGGCCCTGGCCTTGGGCTGTGTCTTGCGCTTGTCTTCGTTGCCCGGGTGCGGGCGCGTTTCCCGCTGCGCGGGGCGGTGTCCGCTGCGCGGGGCTTGTGGCTGGTCGGGGTCGGGCCTCCGGGGGTGGTGTGCGGGGCTGCTTCGCTTTACGCCCCGCACACCACCTCCTCCGGCCCGACCCCTCCTGCCGGTGGGAGAGGAGAGGTCGTGGGGCTGGTGCTTGGGGGGTCGTGCTCGTTCGTTCCCGCCTATGGGCTGCCCGGAACCGGTACCTTCGGGTCAGGAGACGGCTGGTGGTCTTAGGGGTTTCGGTGGGGATCGAGAGCGATCAGCTTGTTTATGACTATTTGAGCCGGGTCGGCGACCTCGCCCAGCGGCGGGCGCTCGATTCCGGTGACCGGATGCGGCTCGTCTCGCGGTTGCGGACGGAGATCGAGCGGCGCCGCTCCTCCGAGGGCGCCGACACGCCGAACGCGGTGCAGCGCATCCTGGCGGATCTGGGCAGTCCGGACGAGGCCGTCGCGGGCGCCCGGATCGGGGACGGCGCCGGGCGGGTGCCGGTGCCCCGGCGCGAGGACGAGCCTGCCCGGGCGGTGTCCGAGCCGGTCTACCTCACGGTGGACGACCGTCCGGGGACCGCCGGGGACGTGCCGGACTGGTGGCGCGTGGAGCCGGTTTCGCGCGGTGAGGCCGTGCACGGCTTCACCGGCGGCATCGAGATCCCCGACATACTGAAACCTCCTCCGCCGCCGGCGGACGAGACCGTGAGGGCGGAAGCCGTGGACGAGCAGGCCGAGGAAGCACCGGGCCGGCCCAGCCTGCTGCGGCGGGCCGACGGGGCCCCCGTGCCGGTGCTGCTGCTGATCGTCGCCCTGGTGCTGCTCGTCGGCGCCGTGCTCGGCAACTGGATCGTGCTCGCCGCCGGCTGGGCCACCGCCTACTTCACCCGCAAGCTCTCCCACACCGAGTCGAAGTGGGCGGTCCTGGGCCTGCCCGGCGCCGTCGTGGCCGGCGGCCTCGTCTGGCTGTGGGGCCGTACGGACGGGCGGTGGGGCGACCCCGTGCCGGCGGGCGGGCTGGGCGGGGCCTTGGCCGACACCTGGCCGTGGGTCATCCGGGTCGCCGCCGTGGCGTCGGCGGCGTTCGTCATGTGGCGGGCGCGCCGACCGGGCTGACCCACGGCAGGCCCGGTACGACCAGCGGGCTGCCCGTCACCGGGTCCGGGACGATGACGGACTCCAGGCCGAAGACCTCGCGCACCAGCTCCGCCGTCACCACCTCCGACGGCCGGCCCTGCGCCACGATGCGGCCCGCCTTCATCGCCACCAGGTGGTCGGCGTAGCGGGCCGCCTGGTTGAGGTCGTGCAGCACCGCCACGACCGTACGGCCGCGCTCGTGGTTGAGCCGGCGGCACAGGTCCAGCACCTCCACCTGGTGGGCGATGTCGAGGTAGGTCGTCGGCTCGTCCAGCAGCAGCAGGTCCGTCTCCTGGGCCAGGGCCATGGCGATCCACACGCGCTGCCGCTGACCTCCGGAGAGTTCGTCCACCGGGCGGTCGGCGAGGGCGGTGGTGTCCGTACGGGCCATCGCGTCCGTGACGGCGCGCTCGTCCTCGTCCGACCACTGCTGCCACCACCGCTGGTGCGGCTGGCGGCCGCGCGCGACCAGGTCGGCGACCGTGATGGCCTCGGGCGCCACGGGCGTCTGCGGCAGCAGGCCGAGGGACCGGGCGATGGTGCGGGTGGGGATGCGGGCCAGCTCGGTGCCGTCGAGGAGCACGGAGCCGCCGCGGGGCTTCAGCAGCCGGCCCAGGGCGCGCAGCAGCGTCGACTTGCCGCACGCGTTGGGGCCGACGACGACGGTGACCCGGCCGTCGGGGATGTCGACGTCGAGGCCGTCCACGACCGTACGGTCCTCGTAGGCGAGGGTCAGGTCGCGGGCGGTGAGCCGGGCGGTCATGCTCTTCCTCCGGTGCGGCCCTTGACGATGAGCCGGATGAGATACGGGGCGCCGACGGCGGCGGTCAGCACGCCGACGGGCAGTTCGGTCGGCTCGAACAGCTTGCGGGCCAGCAGGTCCGCCACGACCACGATGAACGCCCCCGCCAGCGCCGAGCACAGCAGCGGGATCTGCGCGGTGCGCGTCGTGCGGCGGGCCAGCTGCGGGGCGAGCAGCGCCACGAAGTCCACGGGGCCCGCCGCGCCCGTGGCGAGGGAGGCGAGCAGCACGCCGAGGACCGCGAGGCCGAGACGGGTGCGGCCCAGCCGGACGCCCAGCGCGGTCGCCGTGGCGTCGTCCATCGACACGGTGCGCTGCGCCCGCGCGGCCCAGCACACGAACGGCGCGAGCGCGAGCAGCGCCCAGGCCAGGGGGGTCGCCTCGGCCCAGCCCCGGCCGTTGAGCGAACCGGTCATCCACACCTGCGCCTGCTGGGCGACCAGGTAGTCGCCCTTGGTCATGAACAGGTGGCCGATGGAGCGCAGCGCGACGGCGAAGCCGATGCCGATGAGGACGAAGCGGGTGGCGTGCAGGCCGCCGCGCCACGCGAAGGCGTAGACGAGGCCGGCGGCGAGGAGGCCGCCGAGGACCGAGATGTAGGGCAGGACGGCGTACGAGGTGAGGCCGAACGTCATCGCGCCGACCGTCAGGGCGCTCGCGCCCTGGCTCACGCCGATGATGTCGGGGCTGGCGAGGGGGTTGCGGGCGACGGTCTGGATCAGCGCGCCGGCGACGCCGAAGGCCGCGCCGGTCAGCAGGCCCACGGTCATACGGGGCAGCCGGAAGGTCCCCACGACCAGCTCTTCGGAGGACGGCTGCCCCAGGACGACCTTCAGCGCCTCGCCCGGGGTCACGAACGAGGTGCCGGCCGCGCAGAGGTAGGCCAGGCAGGCCGCCGCCAGCAGGGCCGCGAGGATGAGCGCCACGGCGGCGGCCCGCCGGTGGACGAGGAAGGAGGCGCGGCCGGCCCGTACGAGCGTGTGGCCCGCGGGCCGGATCCGCGGTGCGGTCGCCGTGGTCACGCGGCCACCGCCTTGCGGCGGCGGACCAGGGCGACGAGGAAGGGCACGCCGATCAGGGCCGTCATCACGCCCGAGGGGACCTCGCTCGGCGGGAAGAGGACACGTCCCACGGTGTCGGCGGCCAGCAGGACCACCGGGCCGAGGACGGCCGCCATCGGCAGCAGCCGGCGGTGGTCGGTGCCGACGAGCGCGCGGGCGATGTGCGGCACCGCGAGACCCACGAAGGCGATCGGGCCGGCCGCGGCGACGCCGACGCCGGTGAGGACCGTGGCACCGAGGCCGCCGACGATCCGTACGGCCGCGATGTTCTGCCCCAGTCCCTTGGCGACGTCCTCGCCGAGCGCCAGCGCGTTCAGGCCGCGCGCCACGGAGAACACCATGACCGTGCCCACCAGGACGAACGGCCAGATCTGCCCGGCGACGACGTGCTCGCCCCCGGCGAGCGAGCCCACCTGCCAGAAACGGAACCGGTCCATCACCGCGGCGTGGGTGGTGAGGACGGCGTGGATGACGGAGACGAGCAGCGCGTTGATCGCGGCGCCGGCCAGCGCCAGCTTCACCGGGGAGGCGCCGCCGCGCCCGCGCGAGGCGATGGCGTAGACGGCGACCGACGCCACGGCCGCGCCCGCGAACCCCCACCAGACGAAGCCCGACAGCGTCTGCACCCCGGCGAGGGTGATCGCCGCGACGACGCCGAGGGAGGCGCCCTGGCTGATGCCGAGGATGCCGGGGTCGGCGATGGGGTTGCGGGTGAGGCCCTGCAGGACGGTGCCGGCCATGGCCAGGGCGGCGCCCACCAGCAGGCCGATGAGGGTGCGCGGCACCCGCATGTCCCGTACGACGGCGGCGTCCTTGCCCTGGCCGTCGTGGAGGAGGGCGTCGAGGACCTGGGACGGTGCCGTGGGGCGGGCCCCGATGGCGAGACTGAGGGCCACCGCGACCAGCAGGGCGACGACCGCGGCCGCCGTCCAGCCGATGCGGCGCCGCACCGGGGACGATCCGGCGGTGCTGATCGGGACGGCGGCTGACATCGATTCCACTTCAGGGGCGTACGGGGCCTGGTTAGGCAACGCTAAGTGTACGGATGGGGCAGCACGGCAGAATGGGCGGTATGACCTCACACCCGCTCGAGCACCGGTTCACTGTCGGCTTCGATCTGGACCTGACCCTGATCGACTCCGTGCCCGGCATCCGGGCCGCCTACGAATCGCTGGTCGCCCGGACGGGCAGGTACATCGACATCGACCTGGTGTGCAGCCGGCTGGGTCCGCCGCTGGAGCGGGAGCTGGCCAACTGGTTCGCCGAGGACGAGGTCGCCGCGGCCGCCGCCAGCTACCGGGCGGTCTATCCGTCGCTCGCCGTCCACTCCTCGCCCGCCATGCCTGGCGCCCGGGAGGCCCTCGCGGCGGTACGGGAGCTGGGCGGCCGGTCCGTCGTCGTCACCGCGAAGTTCGAGCGCAACGCGCGGCTGCACCTGGACCATCTCGAACTGGACGCCGACGCCCTCGTCGGCGACCTCTGGGCGGAGGACAAGGCGACGGCGCTGCGCGCGCACGGGGCGAGCGTCTACGTCGGCGACCACACCGGGGACGTGCTCGGCGCGCGTACGGCCGGTGCGCTGTCCGTAGCGGTCGCGACCGGGCCGTGCGACGCGGAGGAACTGCGCGCGGCCGGGGCCGACGTGCTCCTCGGCGACCTCACGGCCTTCCCCGGCTGGCTGCGCGCCTACAGGGGAGAGGCCGCCCCGGCGCGCGCCTGACGGCGCTGCGCGGCGACCGAACGCAGCACCCCGGCGGCCGCGATGAGGAATCCCGCCCCCATCAGCATGCAGACGAAGTACGCTGCCGGGGGCAGCGGATCGGCGCCCAAAAACAGCGGGGCGACGGTCGCCATCGTGGCCACCGCGCCCACGAGGAAGACGATGGCGCCGATGCGTACCAGCAGATCCCCGTCCCGGGGAGTTTCGTTACTCACCTGACCAGGGTAGATCCCTAGCCGTCGGCGTGAACGCCCCATCGCCGCACGGTCGAGGACGTCTTGTCAGCGGGCCCGGGACCATTAGCCTTGGGGGTAGCGGGTCTTGCGACCCGCTGTAGTGCTATCAAGAGCTGTTTTTCCGTTGATGAGCAGACGTTTTCCGCAATTCCGACGAGACACGAGGACGAGGACAGACGTGCCTACCGGCAAGGTCAAGTGGTTCAACAGTGAGAAGGGCTTCGGCTTCCTCTCCCGCGACGACGGCGGAGACGTCTTCGTGCACTCCTCGGTGCTCCCGGACGGGGTCGAGGCCCTCAAGCCCGGCCAGCGCGTGGAGTTCGGCGTCGTGGCCGGACAGCGCGGCGACCAGGCGCTGACGGTGACGCTGCTCGACCCCGCCCCGTCGGTCGCGGCCGCCCAGCGCCGCAAGCCCGATGAGCTGGCGTCGATCGTCCAGGACCTCACCACGCTTCTGGAGAACGTCACTCAGCAGCTCGAACGCGGCCGTTACCCCGACAAGGCCCACGGCTCGAAGATCGCGGGAATGCTCCGCGCGGTGGCCGACCAGCTCGACGTCTGACCGGGCCGCCGGGTCCTCCCCGGCGTCCGACCGATTCCGCGAGCCGATCGATTCGGCATCCGACCGATTCCGCGTCGACCGGCAATCGACCGATATCCGCATTCGACCGCCATGCGATTCGGCAGTGGTCCGGTCGGCGGTGGTCAGGGAAATGCCAGCGCGTCCGGGCCGAGGGGCGGTACGAGCCCCTCGGCCGCGGCCCGGGTGAGCAGCCCCCGCACCGCCGCGTAGCCGTCCTCCCCCAGACCGGCCGTGAATTCGTTGACGTACAGCCCGATGTGCTGCTCGGCGACCGCCGGGTCCATCTCCTGCGCGTGCTCCAGCACATACGGCCGGGACGCCTCCGGGTCGTCCCACGCCATCCGTACGGACGTCCGCGCCGCCTCCGCCAGCTCCCGCAGCCGCTCCGCGCCCAGCGAGCGCTTGGCGATGATCGCGCCGAGCGGGATCGGCAGGCCCGTCGTGGACTCCCAGTGCTTGCCCATGTCGGCCAGGCAGTGCAGCCCGTAGTTCTGATAGGTGAAGCGGGCCTCGTGGATCACGAGCCCGGCGTCCACCTTGCCGTCGCGGACGGCCGGCATGATCTCGTGGAACGGCAGCACGACGACCTCGCCGACGCCGCCCGGCACCTCGGCCGCCGCCCACAGCCGGAACAGCAGGTACGCCGTCGAGCGCTCGCTCGGCACGGCGACCGTCTTCCCCGCCAGCCCGGCGGCCTCGCCCGGCTCACGGGTCAGCACCAGCGGGCCGCAGCCCCGCCCCAGCGCGCCGCCGCACGGCAGCAGCGCGTACTCCTCCAACACCCACGGCAGGACCGCGTAGGAGACCTTCAGGACGTCGAACTCGCCGCGCTCGGCCATGCCGTTGGTGATGTCGATGTCCGCGAAGGTCACGTCGAGAGCGGGCGCGCCGGGGACGCGGCCGTGCGTCCACGCGTCGAAGACGAAGGTGTCGTTCGGGCACGGCGAATAGGCGATCCGCAGCGGCTCGCTCATGAGGTGACCTCGGCTTTCTCCGCGTGGTGCGCGGCGAGTGCGGGGGAGATCCGCCGGAAGGCGTCCGCGAGGGCGGCGAGCGCGTCGCCGATCCGCCAGGCGGCGCGGTCGCGCGGGCCGACGGGGTTGGAGACCGCCCGCAGTTCCAGGGCGGGCACGCCGTGCGCCGCGGCGGCCTCGGCCACGCCGAAGCCCTCCATGGCCTCGGCCAATGCCCGCGGGTACCGGGCCGCGAGGTCCGCCGCGCGCTCGGCGGAACCGGTCACGGTCGACACGGTCAGCACGTCACCGCGGTGCGCGCCGGTCGCCTCGGCGACGGCTCGTACGAGCGCCGGCGGCGGGGTGTGCGTGACGGTGCCGAAGCCCAGGTCGGTGACCGGCACGAAGCCCTCGGGCGTCTCCGCGCCCAGGTCCGCCGCCACGGTCGTGTCGGACACGACGAGGGAACCCACCGGCGCGCCCCGGACGGCGCCCACGAAGCCACCGCCGATGCCCGCCGAGACCACCAGGTCGTACGGGCTCCCGGCCAGCGCGGCGGCCGCCAGCGCCGTCGCCGCGCCCGCGGCGGCCGCGGCGGGTCCGACACCGGCCGCCAGTACGTCCACGACCAGCGGGAACGAGCCGGGTGCGGCGGGGGCGGGCCGGAGCAGCGTGAAGCCCGGCAGCGCGATCTCCAGGGGATCCGCCGCTGCCGGCTCCGCCGCGCCGCGGACGACCGCGTCGCGCTCGGCGGCTACGGCGGTGACGACCAGTACGCGCATCAGCGGGGTGTCCTGACGGGTCAGCCCTTGTCCAGTTCGAGCTTGACGTTCCACACGCCGTCCTTGGTGAGGACGGTGAGGATGGTGGAGTCCTCGATGCGCTGCTGCTCGCGGTTCACGAAGAGCTGCTCACCGTCGAGGGACGTGTAGGTCTGCTTCAGCTGGTTGCTGCGCTGGACCGGGCCACTGGTCAGCACGACCCAGCCCTTGTCGGCGATGTCGGGCTCGACGCCCACGCGGATCTTGTCGCCGGGCTTGACCTTGATGGTCTTCGGCGACTTCTCCTTGACGCACTCATTGAGCGCCTTCTCGCCGAGGTCCTCGCCCTTCTCGTAACAGGCGGCCTCGGTCGTCACCGTGGTCGAACCGACGGTCACCGTCGCCAGCGGCGTCGGCTTGTCGCAGGCGGAAAGGGCCAGGAGCCCAAAGGTCACGGCCCCGGCGGCGGCAGCGGCACGGCGGCGCTTGCCCCGGAAAAACGCAGCGGTCATGCGGGCAGGCTATCGGGCCCGTCCGCTCAGGCCACGCGCGGGTGCGCCGAGCCACGCCGGGCCGCCGTCAGCAGGCCCCGTACGGCAGTGGCCGCGCCCAGTGCGAGGACCCCGGCGGCGACCCCCATGCCGAGCGTGCCGTTGAGCGGCAGCAGGATGCCGATCGCCCCGCCGACCACCCAGGACATCTGGAGCAGCGTCTCGGAGCGGGCGAACGCGGAGGTCCGTACCTCCTCCGGTACGTCCCGCTGGATCAGTGAGTCCAGCGACTGCTTGGCCAGCGCCTGCGAGATGCCGGCGACGGCCGCGATCACGACCACGAAGAACGCGCCGTAGAGGACGGCGGTGACGATCGCGACCCCCAGTGTCACGGTCAGCACCAGCGCGATCATCTTCTCCGGCCCGCGCGAGCGCAGCAGTGCGCCGATGGCCGTGCCCAGGGCGTTCCCGGCGCCCGCCGCGACCGCGACGACGCCCAGCGAGAAGGCCGGGCTGAGGTGTCCGAGGGGGTGGACGCGCAGCATGAACGCCAGGAAGAAGGTGAGGAAGCCCGACAGCATGCGGATCGCGCTGTTCGCCTGGAGGGCGTGCAGCACCGAGCTGCCGACGGTGCGCAGGCCCGGCTTGGGCTGCTTGGCCGCCTTCGGCTTCCGCTTCTTTCGGCCTTCCCGGCGGCGCTCCCGCAGCTCCCGCTTCTCGCGCAGGTTCTCGCGGAGGTGGGACCGGTGCTCGCCCGAGACGAGGCGGGCCCGTGCCTCGCCCTTCGCGGAGTCCACCTTGTGGGGCAACGAGAAGGAGAGGATCGTGCCGAGAACGAACACGACGAATGCCCCGTACAGTGGATATTCCGGCCCGAACTGGTGCAGCCCCGCGCCCAGCGGGGCCGCCACGCCCGTGGCCATCAGTCCGCCGAGCGTCACCCGGCTGTTCGCCTTCACCAGGGAGATGCGCGGTGGCAGCAGCCGCGGCACCACGGCCGAGCGCACCACGCCGTACGCCTTCGACGCCACCAGCACGCCCAGCGCCGCCGGATACAGCTCCAGGCCGCCGCTCGCCACCGCGCCCGACATCGTCAGCGCCAGCAGCGCCCGCGTCAGCATCGAGCCCGCCATCGCCGCGCGCCGGCCGTGCGGGATGCGGTCCAGCAGCGGGCCGATCACCGGCGCCAGCAGCGCGAAGGGCGCCATCGTGACCGCCAGGTAGAGCGCCACCCGGCCGCGCGCCTGATCGGTGGGTACGGAGAAGAACACGGTGGACGCCAGTGCGACGGTGATCATCATGTCGCCGGCGGAATTCACCGCGTGCAGCTCGATGAGCTTGCCCAGCCCGGACTCGCCCGCGCCGTGCGCGTGCGTGGCCTTGCGGACGCCACGCCCCGCCCAGCGGACGGGAGCGCGCAGGACCCGGCCCACGCCCCGGGCCGAACGGCGGAGCGGGCCGCCTTCGGCTGACCGGATGGCTCCCACCACGCCATACTGCCCCAACTGGCACGGCGCATGGCACTTTCCCTCCATCCGTGGGACGCGGCGGCCAGGTGGCGGAACGGTTCGGCGTGGCCCGGGGGAGGGCTCGCCGAAGCCCGGGTATCCCCGGGGTGTCCTCGCGGGGTAGCGTGCGTAGCGCGCCACCGGCGGTCGTTCTTGGCCGCGCTCCGAGTCTCGATCCCGCAGAATAGGGAGTGACTAGGTGCGCCCGAGGCCGTTCGGGCGCGGACGTCGACGCGGTCCTCCGGTCCGCTCCGTCCGCCGACCCGGCCGTTCGGCTGGCGCACTCGTGAGACGGCGTGGAAGAGAGAATCGATTCTTGTGAGTGCTGCGATGCGAAGCCGTACCCCGGACCGCCTGTGCGCCGAGGCGGTCGAACTCGCCCGTGCGGCGGCCGAGGAGGCCGCACTGCCGGGCATGGTCGGCGACCACGTCGAGGTCACCGCCGACGGGGACCGCGTCGTCACCCACTACTTCGCCTGCCTCGACCCCGGCTACCGCGGCTGGCGCTGGGCCGTCACCGTCGCCCGCGCCTCCCGCGCCAAGAACGTCACGCTCGACGAGACGGTCCTGCTGCCCGGCACCGACGCCCTGCTGGCACCCGAGTGGGTGCCCTGGAGCGAGCGGCTGCGCCCCGGCGACATGGGCCCCGGCGACCTGCTGCCCACCGAGGCCGACGACCTGCGCCTGGAGCCCGGCTGGACGGGCGAGGACGCCCCGCCGCCGAACTCGGCCCTCGCCGAGGAGATGGACCGGCTGGCCGAGGCCGAGGACGCCGACGTCACCGTCGGCTCGCCCGCCGTCCAGGCCGCGCCGCCCGCCCGCGGCTCGATCGCGGCCGTCGCGGAGGAGCTCGGCATGCGCCGGGCACGGGTGCTCTCCCGCTACGGCCTCCACTCCGCGGCCGACCGCTGGGACGAATCCCACGGCGGCAAGACCCCGATGGCCCAGGCCGCCCCCGCGTCCTGCGTCAGCTGCGGCTTCCTCGTCCGCATCGGCGGCTCCCTGGGCCAGGCGTTCGGCATCTGCGCGAACGAGTTCGGGCCGGCGGACGGGCATGTGGTGTCGCTGGCGTACGGGTGCGGGGGGCACTCGGAGGCGGCGGTCATGCCGAAACCGCCTCGGGCGCCGTCGCCGGTTATTGATGAGACGTTGGTGGATCCGTTTGCGTTGGGCTCTGCGGAGTCGGATGTCTCCGACGAGGATCTTGGTCACTCCTGACCTGCCGTTTCGCCTTCGGCGGGATGGGTTGGTCGGACCGTCGGTCCGCTGGTGGGGGCTGGGGCCGGTGTCGGGCCGCTCCGGGGTGGTGTTCGGGGCTGCTTCGCTTTACGCCCCCAAAACCACCCCAGCGCCTCCCCCCCCCCGCGATTCCCGGGTGCGGGCCTCCGCTCCTTGAGGGAGGGGAAAAGACTGGGGGAGCCGCCGATGGTGAGGAGCCCCCACAGGTGGGCCCGGCGGACGTTCCGGGGTGCCCGGGCCGGGCGGGTGTGAACGCGCCGCGGTAGCGGCGGTCGTGCCACCGGGCCGCGCCCGGAAACGGCGAGCGGACCCGCAACCCCGTGACCGGGGCCCCCGCCAGGACACGGTACGTTTCGCCGGAGGCAACCGAGGGAGACGAACACCATGGCCGCTGACCCGTTCGCGACAGAGCGACTGCGGCACCGCGTCCTGCAAGCCTGGGCGGCGAGCCCGGCCCGCTTCCGGGAGGACGCCAACGCCGAAGAAGACCTCGCACTCGGCGGATACCGCGACCGCCTCGTCGTCGAGCTCGCCCAGAACGCCGCCGACGCCGCCGCCCGCGCAGGGCAGCCCGGACGGCTCCGGCTGACGCTGCGCCCGGCGCGCGACGGCGAGCCCGCCGTGCTGGCCGCCGCCAACACCGGTGCCCCCCTCGACGCCGCGGGCGTCGAGTCCCTCGCCACCCTGCGCGCCTCCGCGAAGCGGGAGAGCGGCGAGGCCGTCGGCCGGTTCGGCGTCGGCTTCTCCGCCGTGCTGGCCGTCAGTGACGAGCCCGCCGTCGTCGGCCGCACCGGCGGAGTCCGCTGGTCGCTGGCCGAGGCGCGGGACCTCGCGGTGGCCGCCGCGGCCGACGCCCCCGGCCTGGGCGGGGAGATCCGCCGCCGCAACGGCCATGTGCCGCTGCTGCGCCTGCCGCTGCCCGCCGAGGGCACCGCGCCGGAGGGTTACGACACCGTCGTCGTCCTGCCGCTGCGGGACGGCGCCGCCGAGGACCTGACCGCCCGTCTGCTGGCCGGGGTCGACGACGCGCTGCTGCTGGCCCTGCCGGGGCTGGAAGAGGTCGTCGTCGAGGGCGCGGACGGCGCCGTACGGACGCTGACGCGGCGCCAGGACGGCCCGTACACCCTCGTCGAGGACTCCGAGCGCGGCACCACCCGCTGGCGCGTCGAGCGCGCCGGCGGACCGCTGGACGCGGCCCTGCTCGCCGACCGGCCGGTCGAGGAGCGGCTGCGCCCGGCGTGGTCGCTGACCTGGGCGGTCCCGGTGGGCGAGGACGGGGCGCCCGTACGGCCGCGTACCGCGTCCGTGCTGCACGCGCCGACGCCGACGGACGAGCCGCTGGGGCTCCCGGCGCTCCTCATCGCCACGTTCCCGCTGGAGCCGACGCGCCGTCACACCGCCCCCGGCCCGCTCACGGACTTCCTCACCGGGCGTGCCGCCGAGGCGTACGCGGACCTGCTCCGCGACTGGCACCCGGTCTCCACCGGCACCCTCGACCTGGTCCCGTCCCCGCTCGCGCGCAGCCCGCTGGACGCGGAGCTGCGCCGGCAGGTGCTGGAGCTGCTGCCCCGCGTGCCGTTCCTGCCGAGTGCGGCCTCGGCGGCCGGTGGGCGGGAGCCCGCCCCCGGCGGCGGTGTGGAGGGCATCCCCTGGACCGAGGGGCCCGACGCCTCCACGCAGCGGCACGAGCCGGCCGCGGTGCGGGAGGAGCGCACCGACACCTGGGACGATCCCTTCGCGCGGAGCGGCCCCGGCGGCGAGCCGTACGCGCTGCGGCCCCGGGAGGCCGAGGTCGTCGAGGGCGCCGGCGCGGAGACCGTCACCGTCCTGGGTGAACTGTTCCCGAGCCTGCTGCCCGCCGGTCTGGAACGCCGCCCCGAGCTGCGGGCCCTCGGCGTGGCGCGCGTACCGCTCGGTGAGGTCGTCGACCGGCTCGCCGGTGTCGAGCGCGACCCGTCCTGGTGGTGGCGGCTCTACGACAGCCTCGCCGGCATCGACCCCGACCGGCTGACCGGCCTGCCCGTGCCGCTCGCCGGGGGCGGCCGTACCGCCATCGGCCCCCGGCAGGTCCTGCTGCCGCCCGCCGACGCCACCGGCTCCGAGCGGCTCTCCCGCCTCGGGCTCAAGGTCGCCCACCCGGACGCCGCCCACCCGCTGCTGGAGAAGCTCGGCGCGACCCCGGCGTCCCCGCGCGCCATCCTGACGACCCCTCAGGTGCGGGCCGCCGTCGCGGACTCCCTGGACGGCGACGAGATCTGGGACGAGGACGCGCTCGGCCACGACGCCCTGGTCGAGACCGTCCTCTCGCTCGTACGCGACGCCAACCTCGCCCCGGGTGACGAGCCCTGGCTGGCCGCGCTCGCCCTCCCCGACGAGGACGGCGAGCTCGCGCCGGCCGGCGAACTGGTGCTGCCCGGCAGCCCCTTCGAGAGCGTCATCCGGCCCGGCGAGCTCGCCGCGTGCGACGCCGAGCTCGCCGAGCGCTGGGGCGAGCAGCCGCTGACCGCCGTGGGCGTGCTGGCGACGTTCGCGCTCGTCCGCGCCACCGACGTCGTGCTGGACCCCGACGAGCTGGAGCCGCGCGACACCGACTTCGCCGAGCCCGACGACGCCGGCCTGCTCGACGCCGTCGACGTCTGGTGCGAGGACGTCCTCGACCGGCTGCCCGACACGCCGGTGCCGCCGGTCGCCACCGAGATCGTGGCCGTGCGCGACCTCGACCTGGTCGACGACGACGCCTGGCCGCGGGCCCTCGCCATGCTGGCCCGGCCGCCGCTGCGCGACGCGCTGACCGCGCCCGTGCGCGTCCTCCTCCCGGACGGCACGACCGAGTCCGTACGCCCGTACACCGCCTGGTGGCTGCGCGGTCACCCCGTGCTCGACGGCCGCCGCCCGGCCGGCCTGCGGGTCGCGGGCGGCGATCGGCTGCTGGCCGGCCTGTACGAGGCGGCGGACGCGGCCGGCCTCGCGGACGACCAGGTCCTGCGGGCGCTGGGTGTACGCACCTCCGTGGCCGCCCTGCTGGACGAGCCGGGCGGCGCCGCCGAGCTGCTCTCCCGGCTGGCAGACCCGGACCGCCCGGTGGGCGCGGCCCAGCTGCACGCCCTGTACGGCGCCCTCGCCGACCTGGACCCCGAGCAGGTCACCCTGCCGGACGACCTGCGGGCCGTCGTCGACGGCGAGGTGCGCGTCGTGGACGCGGGCGAGGCGCTGGTCGCGGACGCGCCGGACCTGCTGCCGCTCTCGGACGGGCTGGCGCTGCTGCCGGTGGCGCCCGCGCGGGCGGCGGAGCTGGCCGAGCTGCTCCAGGTACGCCGCCTGAGCGAGGCCGTCCCGGCCACCGTCCCCGCAGACGAGGGCGAGCTCCGGCAGGTCCCGGAGGGCGTCCGGGTACTGCTGCCGGGCGCGCCGGCCTCGTACGTCGAGCACGAGGAGCTGGTCGTCGACGGCGTCGAGCTCGACTGGCGCCTCGGCCCGGACGGCGTCCTGCACGCGGCGACCCTGGAGGGCGTGGCGGCGGGCCTGGCCTGGGCGGCCGGCGCGTGGTCGCGCCGCTTCGAGGCGGCGGCCCTCCTGGAGGACCCGTCCCGCACGGAGGAACTGGCCCGCTCCCGCTGGTTCGACTGAGCCTTGGGAGAAGGCGCCTTCGGGGGTGGCCCCGGCCCGGAACGCGTGTGCGGCCAGGCCATAGGTGGCAGCCTGGTGTGGAAGGATTCGGCCCCCGGGGTCGTCAGGGAGGAGACGGGCGTGATCGACAGGTTCACGGATGGGCTTCTCACGACCTCGGAGACCTCCTCGGTTCTGCAGATCCCGCAGTCCACGCTGCAGAGCTGGTTGAAAGGGAAGGCGGCGGGCGCACCGCTGGTGCACCGGGTCGAGCCGGTGCGTTCGCACCAGCCTTCTGTGCCGTTCATCGCCGTGGCCGAGGCGTATGTGCTCCGGTCACTGCGGGAGCTCGGATTGCGGATGAGCGAGATCCGTGAAGCGGCCGGAGCGGTGAGGGACGCGTTCGACACCCCGTACGGCCTGGTCTCGAAGCGGATCGCCACCGACGGGGTGGACATCTTCGTCGAGCACGGCCTCGGTGATCTGCGGCGGGCACGGGACGGGCAGGCTCCCATCCAGGAGGTCGTCGCGGAGTATCTGCGCTACCTCTCGTGGGAGGCGGGCGACGACTTCCCGTCCAGTCTCCAGCTGAGGCAGTACCCGGATGCGGTCCCTGTCGTCATCGACCCGAGATTCGGGCATGGTCTGCCCGTCATCGAGGCCAACCGGGTGCCGGTAAAGGCGCTGACGGACCTATGGGAGGCCGGGGAGACCGTCGAGGACATCGCGTACGAGTACGAGATGGAGCCGGAGCAGGTGGACGCGCTGTGCCGGGCCGTGGTGCGCCTTGCCGCCTGAATTCTTCCTCGACCGGAACCTCGGTCGCCGTGTCGCCGAGGAACTGCGGGCGCGTGGCTGGCGGATCCACCGGATCGGTGAGGTTTTCCGAGGAGACGCACAGGATGTGCCTGACGAGGACTGGATCCTGCACGGCCTCGGCAAGGGGTGGACCCCCTTGTCCAAGGACGGCCGTATCAAGACGAGGGATCAGGAGATCCAGCCCGTGCGGGATTACGCGGCGGTGCTCTTCTACCTCGACAATCAGCAGTTGCGCAGCCTCGACATGGTCGAGCGTCTCCACGCCCGCCGGGAAGCGATTCATCAGGCGATCACCAGGGGCGGCCCCGCCGCCTACGCCGTACGGGCGGACCGTATCGATCGCACCTGGCCCTGATACTCGGTCGTCCGCCGTGCCTGTCCCCGGCCTACCCTGGAAGGGAACCCCCTTCCAGGAGGCCGCCATGACCAGGAAAGTCGCCGACTGCCGCAGGTTCCCCAGCGAAACCAACTGCACCCTCACCATCACCGGTGAGGAGGACGAAGTCGTCCAGGCCGCCACCGAGCACGCGATCTCCGTGCACCGGCACGCGGACAGCCCCGAGCTCCGGGAGCAGATCCGGGAGTTCCTGGAGGACGAGAAGGCGAAGGCCTGAGGCCGGGCCTCAGGCCGGGAAGCGGCGGGAGATCAGGCGCCACGCCAGTTCCAGGACCAGCGCGGCCGCCGCGGCGATCGCCACGGCGGCCCAGGGCATGGTCGTACCGACCAGCTTCAGCGCGAAGAAGTGCTGGAGCGCGGGCGTGATGAGGACGATCAGGAAGCCCGCGCCCATCGCGAGGACCAGCGCGACGCGCCACCACGTGTAGGGACGGGCGATGATCGCGAGGACCCACAGCGAGATCAGGAACAGGGTCAGCGTCGCCGCGCTGGTCTCGGCGTCCAGGGCGCCGGGCCCGGAGTAGTGGAGACGGGCCAGCAGGTACGCCGCGAAGGTGGCCGCCCCGGCGATCAGCCCGGCCGGGACGGAGTAGCGCATCACCCGCCGTACGAAGCGCGGCTTGGCGCGCTCCTTGTTCGGGGCCAGGGCCAGGAAGAACGCCGGTACGCCGATGGTGAGCGTCGACAGCAGGGTCAGGTGGCGCGGCAGGAAGGGGTACGGCACGCGCGTGCAGACGACGAGGATCGCCAGCAGCACGGAGTAGACGGTCTTGGTCAGGAACAGCGTCGCGACGCGCGTGATGTTGCCGATGACGCGGCGGCCCTCGGCGACCACCGACGGCAGGGTGGCGAAGCTGTTGTTCAGCAGCACGATCTGGGCGACGGCCCGGGTCGCCTCGGAGCCCGAGCCCATGGAGACGCCGATGTCGGCGTCCTTGAGGGCGAGGACGTCGTTGACGCCGTCGCCGGTCATGGCGACGGTGCGGCCGCGCCCCTGGAGCGCCGCGACCATGTCGCGCTTCTGCTGCGGGGTGACGCGTCCGAAGACCGCGCCCTCGTCCAGGACGCCGGCCATCTCCTCCCGCCCCGCCGGCAGCTCGCGGGCGTCGACGGGGGCGTCCGCGCCCGGCAGGCCGAGCTTGGCGGCGACGGCGCCGACGGAGACGGCGTTGTCACCGGAGATCACCTTGGCGGAGACGTTCTGCTCCGCGAAGTAGCGCAGGGTGTCCGCCGCGTCGGAGCGCAGCCGCTGCTCCAGGACCACCAGCGCCGTGGGGCGCAGGTCCTCGGTGAGGCGCGGGTCGTCGAGGTCGTGCTCGGCGCGGGCGAGGAGCAGCACCCGCAGCCCCTGGGCGTTGAGGCCCTCGACGGCGGCCAGCGCCGGGTCGCCGGTGGGCAGCAGCACGTCCGGGGCGCCGAGCAGCCAGTTGCCGGACTCGGCGTCGGGGCTGTTGAGGGCGGCGCCGCTGTACTTGCGGGCGGAGGAGAAGGGCAGCGACTCCGTGCACCGCCAGCCGGAGCCGTCGGGGTAGGCGTCGATGATGGCCTGGAGGCTGGCGTTGGGGCGGGGGTCGGACTCGCCGAGGGCGCCGAGCACCTGGCGTACGTACCCCTCGTCGGCCGCGGCGTCGGGCAGCACCCGCAGCTCGGTGACGTCCATGCCGCCCTCGGTGAGGGTGCCGGTCTTGTCGAGGCAGACGGTGTCGACGCGGGCGAGGCCCTCGATCGCGGGCAGCTCCTGCACCAGGCACTGCTTGCGGCCCAGGCGGATGACGCCGATGGCGAAGGCCACCGAGGTCAGCAGCACCAAGCCCTCGGGGACCATCGGGACGATGCCGGCGACCATGCGCCGGACCGCTTCCCGCCAGTCGTGCTCCTGGACGACGAGCTGGCTGATGACGAGGCCGGCGGCGGTCGGGAACATCATCCACGTCACGTACTTGAGGATCCGGCTGATGCCGGTGCGCAGCTCGGAGTGGACGAGCGTGAAGCGGGACGCCTCCTCGGCGAGCTGGGCGGCGTAGGCGGCGCGGCCGACCTTGGTGGCGGTGAAGGCGCCGCCGCCGGCGACGACGAAGGAGCCGGACATGACCTTGTCGCCGGGCCTCTTCAGCACGGGGTCGGCCTCGCCGGTGAGCAGCGACTCGTCGATCTCCAGGCCGTCGGCCTCCAGGACCTCGCCGTCGACGACGCACTTGTCGCCGGGCCCCAGCTCGATGAGGTCACCGAGGACGATCTCGCCGGTGGGGATCGTGGCGGGGGCGCCGTCGCGGCGGACGGTGGGCCGGGCCTCGCCGATGACGGCGAGGGAGTCGAGGGTCTTCTTCGCGCGCAGTTCCTGGACGATGCCGATCGCGGTGTTGGCGACGATCACAAAGCCGAACAGGCCGTCCTGGATCGGGCCGACGACCAGGATGATCAGGAAGAGGACGCCGATGATGGCGTTGAAGCGGGTGAGGACGTTGGCCCTGACGATCTCCGCGGTCGAGCGCGAGGAGCGTACGGGTACGTCGTTGACCTCGCCCCTCGCCACCCGCTCGGCGACCTGGGACCCGGTCAGGCCGGTGTGCGGGCCCGGCGGGACGGATTCCGCTGTCGCGGTCTGCGCCGGATCGCTCATGAGTCCGACGGTACGGGCGGTCAGCCCGGTTCACCTTCCGAACCGGCCGAACCGGCGGACCCGGCGGAACCGGACGAACCAGACGAAGCTGCGCTGCCGGCCGCGGCCGCCTCGAGCTCGGCCGTGTGGCGGCGGATGGCGGCGTCGCGCCCCCGGACGTACCAGACGCCGATCAGCCCGAGGCCGCCGCCGGCCAGGCACGTCCAGAGCCACCACAGGTGGCCGTGGTCGTCGAACCAGCCGTAGAACGGCAGCTGGGCCAGGAAGAGGACGAACCAGATGACGGTGCCGCCGGTGATGGTGGCGACGACATTGCCCTCCAGGGGCTCCGGCGCCTCGTGCCTGGGTGTCCACTTCGTCATGCGGGCAAGACTACCGCTCGGGCCCTGGCGGAAGCCCTTGGCCCATAAGGGTCTACGCGCGGAGATAGCAATCCGGGGCTTGTTTATTCATACTGAATCGAGCTGGATCTGACTGGATTGTTTTGTTTGATCATACAGTTCTTGATCTTTTCTGATCGATCCGCTCAGGCTCGTCCCCGTTCCGCCCCCGTTCCGCCCCTGCTCCGCCCCGTTCGCCCCCGCCCTGCCGTCGCCCGCACCTCCCGTGGGCCCGCACGACTGAGGACACGTATGCCCTCCTCGGCCACCTCACCGGTCGACACCCAGCCGCCGTCCCCCACACTGCCGCCCGGCAACCCCCTCGACCGGTACTTCCGGATATCCGAGCGGGGCTCGTCGATCTCCAATGAGCTGCGCGGTGGACTGGCCACCTTCTTCGCGATGGCGTACATCGTCGTGCTGAACCCGATCATCCTCGGGGCCGGCCAGGACAAGTTCGGCCACCAGCTCGACAACGCCCAGCTGGTCACGGCCACCGCCCTGATGGCCGGACTCAGCACCGTCCTCATGGGCGTCATCGGCAATGTGCCGATCGCCTGCGCCGCCGGCCTCGGCATCAACGCCGTCGTCTCGCTCCAGCTCGCGCCCAAGATGAGCTGGCCGGACGCGATGGGCATGGTCGTCCTGGCCGGCCTGGTGCTGATGCTGCTGGTCGCCTCCGGTCTGCGGCAGCGCGTGATGGACGCCATCCCCGGCGGCCTGCGGCGCGCGATCGCCATCGGCATCGGCCTGTTCATCTCGCTGATCGGCCTGGTGGACTCCGGCTTCGTCACCCGCAACCCCGACGCCGCGCACACCACCGTGCCGCTCGGCCTCGGCCAGGGCGGACAGCTGCACGGCTGGCCGGTGCTGATCTTCGTGGTCGGGCTCGCGCTGACGTTCATCCTCGTCGTGCGCAAGACCCGCGGCGCCATCCTCATCGGCATCGTCGTGATGACGCTCGTCGCGATCGCCATCAACTCGCTCGCCCACATTCCGGACCTGAGCTGGGGCCTGAGCGTCCCGAAGGTGCCGGACAGCGTCGTCGGCACGCCCGACTTCGGTCTCGTCGGCGACATCAGCCTCTTCGGCGGCTTCCACGAGGTCGGCCTGCTGACCGGCTGCCTGTTCGTCTTCACCGTGCTGCTGTCCGGCTTCTTCGACGCCATGGGCACGATCATCGGCGTCGGCGAGGAGGCCGGGCTGACGGACGAGAACGGCCAGCTGCCCAACATGGGCAAGATCCTGATGGTCGACGGTGTCGCCGTCGCGGCGGGCGGCCTCGGCTCGGCCTCCGCCAACACCTGCTTCGTGGAGTCCACCGCCGGCGTCGGCGAGGGCGCCCGCACGGGCCTGGCGAACCTGATGACCGGCGGCCTCTTCCTGCTGGCCCTGGTCTTCACCCCGCTGGCCACCGTCGTCCCCTCGCAGGCGGCCACGCCCGCGCTGCTCGTCGTCGGCTTCCTGATCATGGCGGCCAACGTCAAGGAGATCGACTGGAGCGACTTCACGATCGCGATCCCCGCGTTCCTGACGATCATCTCCATGCCGTTCACGTACTCCATCACCAACGGCATCGGCATCGGCGTCCTCGCCTTCATCCTGCTGCGGATCGCGGACAAGCGGACGCGGGAGATCCCCTGGCTGCTGAACGTGGTCGGGCTGTGCTTCCTGGTCTACTTCCTCCTCGACCCGATCGAGCAGGTGCTCGGAGTGAAGTAACGGGGGAGGGGCGGGGCCCTTCGGGGCCCAGGGGCGGGACCCTTCACAAGCTCGTACGGGCGGCCGGGTGCGGAATGCACCCGGCCGCCCGTACGTGCGCCGGCGGTGCCTCCGTGCCCTCTTCCGGCGCTTCCGTACCCCGCTTTATTTAGCGCGGGTAATGAGTTAACCTAAAGAACATGTCGGACCCGGACCTTCAAGACAACACCGCCGCAGTGAACTCCCTGCGGTCCGGTGTCATGCGTCTGTCGCGGCGGCTCAAGCACCAGCGTGTCGACGAGTCGCTCAGCCCCACCGAGATGTCGGTGCTGGGCACCCTGGCCGGATGCGGCTCCGCCACCCCCGGCGAGCTCGCCCGCAAGGAGCACGTGCAGCCCCCCTCGATGACCCGCATCGTCGCCCTGCTCGAAGCCAAGGGCCTGGTCCGGCTGGAGCCGCACCCGGAGGACCGCCGCCAGAAGGTGGTCACCCAGACCGAGCGGGCCGAGGCCATGCTCGAGGAGAGCCGGCGCAAGCGCAATGTCTGGCTCACCGAACTGGTCGGCCGGCTCGACGAGGACGAGTGGGCGACGCTGCGCGCCGCCGCACCCGTGCTGGAGAAGCTCGCGCACCTGTAACACCCACACAAGGAGGAGGCGAACCCACTTTGAGTACGGGACCCGGAGCAGACTCCGCACCCGCACCGAACACCCACGACGACACCCGCTCCACCGTCCTCACCACACCCAAGGGCGGCACGTTCAGCTCACTCAGGGTTCGTAACTACCGGCTCTTCGCCATCGGCCAGGTGGTGTCGAACACCGGCACCTGGATGCAGCGGATCGCCCAGGACTGGCTGGTCCTCGGCCTCACCGGCTCCTCCGCGGCCGTCGGTATCACCACGGCCCTGCAGTTCCTGCCCATGCTGCTCCTCGGGCTCTACGGCGGCGTCATCGCCGACCGCTACCCCAAGCGGCTGCTGCTGGTCATCACCCAGGCGGCGATGGGCCTCACCGGCCTCGCCCTGGCGGTGCTCACCCTGTCCGGACATGTCGCGGTCTGGCACGTCTACCTCACCGCGCTCGCGCTCGGGCTGGTCACGGTCGTCGACAACCCCGTCCGTCAGGCGTTCGTCGTGGAGATGGTCGGCCCGCAGGACCTGCGCAACGCCGTCAGCCTGAACTCCGCCAACTTCCAGTCCGCCCGCCTCGTCGGCCCCGCCGTCGCCGGTGTCCTGATCACCGCAGTCGGCAGCGGCTGGGCCTTCCTGCTCAACGGCCTGTCCTTCCTCGCGCCCCTGGGCGCGCTGCTGCTGATGCGGACGAGCGAGCTCCACAAGTCCGAGCGCGCCCCGCGCGGCAAGGGCCAGCTGCGCGAGGGCCTGCGCTACGTCGCCGGGCGCCCCGACCTGATCTGGCCCATCGTCCTCGTCGGATTCATCGGTACCTTCGGGTTCAACTTCCCGATCTGGCTGACGGCCTTCGTCAACGACGTCTTCCACGCCGGCGCCGGTACGTACGGCCTGCTCAACACCCTGATGGCGGCCGGTTCCCTGGTGGGCGCCCTGCTCGCCGCCCGGCGCGGCACCTCCCGGATGCGGTTGCTGGTCGGCGCCGCCGCGCTCTTCGGCGTCCTGGAGATCACCGCCGCGCTGTCGCCCACGTTCTGGGTCTTCGCGGTGCTGCTGGTGCCGATCGGGATGTTCGGCCTGACGATCAACGTCACCGCCAACTCCGGCCTCCAGCTCGCCACGGATCCCGCGATGCGCGGCCGGGTGATGAGCCTGTTCATGATGGTCTTCATGGGCGGCACCCCGCTCGGCGCGCCCCTCGTCGGCTACATCACCGACGTCTACGGCGCCCGGATCGGCTTCCTCGCGGGCGGCGTCGTCTCCATGCTGGCGGCGCTCGGGGTCGGCCTGGTCCTGGCGCGCGTGGGCGGCCTGCGGCTGAAGATCGACCTGCGGCGCGGACACCCGCACGTGGCGTTCGTACCGCGGGTCCGGCCGGAGGCCGAGGTGTCGGTGGCGGCGTAGGGCGGTTGTTCTCGGTGGCCGGACGGGCTGGATTCCAGTCCGTCCGGACGGCTTCCGGCGCCCAGGGGCCGGGGCGGAGCCGGTTGCGCGACACTGAGCGCATGCGACTGTTCGCCGCCGTGCTCCCGCCCGAACCGGCCGTCACCGAACTGGCCTCGGCCGTCGCCCCCGCGCGCTCCCTTCCCGGCGCCGAGCGCCTGCGCTGGACCGAGCCCGCGAGCTGGCACTTCACGCTCGCCTTCCTCGGCGAGGTCGACGAGGCGCTCGTGCCCGCGCTCGGCGAGCGCCTGGCCCGCGCCGCGCACCGGCACCCGCCGCACGAGCTGCGGTTCGCCGGTGTCGGCCGGTTCGACGACCGGATCCTGTGGGTCGGCGCCGAGGGCGATCTGACGACCCTGCGCGACCTCGCCCGCTCCACCACGGCCGGGGCGCGCCGGGCCGGCGTGGAGGTCGACGGCAAGCACCCCTTCCGCGCCCACCTCACGCTCGCCCGCGCCGCCGGCCCGGTGCACCTGCGCCCGTACGAGGAGCGCCTCGCGGACTTCTCGGGCCTGCCCTGGACCGTGGACCGGCTCGCGCTCGTCCACAGCAGGCTGCCGGCCTCCGGTGTGCCGGGCGAGCGGCCCCGCTACGAGACGGTGGCCTCCTGGGAGCTCGGGCGGGGCCTCGGACACTGAGCGCGCCGGCCCGGCGGTTACGCTCAAGGGGTGGACCCCAAGACCAGGAACCGGATCATGACCGGTGTGCTCGCCGTGATGCTCGTCGTCGTCGCCGTGGTGTCGGCGGTGAAGTGACGCGGGCCGCCCGGCCCTTCCCTGACCGCACCGGCCGGGCGAGCGGCGTCCAGGTGTCCTCGATGCGCGGCCCTCGACGACGCGGCCGATACCGACGCGCCGGCTGCTGATGGCTGAGGGCCCCCTCCTCGCGGAAGAGGGCCCTCAGGGGCGGCTACGGGACGGCCGGGGCTACCAGGCGAACGCCTCCGGCGAGGGGCCCGGGCCGGGGAAGATCGCGTCGAGTTCCCCGAGCAGCTCTTCCGAAAGCTTCAGCTCCACCGCCCGCAGCGCGGAGGCGAGCTGGTCGGTGGTGCGCGGGCCGACGATCGGGCCGGTCACGCCGGGCCGGGTGAGCAGCCAGGCCAGGGCGACCTCGCCGGGCTCCAGACCGTGCTTCTCCAGCAGGTCCTCGTACGCCTGGACCTGCTCGCGGACCTTGGAGTTGGCCAGCGCCTCCGCCGACCGCCCGGACGTGGCGCGGGAGCCGCCGCCCTCGCGCTCCTTGCGGATGACGCCGCCGAGCAGCCCGCCGTGCAGCGGCGACCAGGGGATGACCCCGAGTCCGTACGCCTCGGCGGCCGGGACGACCTCCATCTCGGCGCGCCGCTCGGCGAGGTTGTACAGGCACTGCTCGCTGACCAGCCCCAGCGAGCCGCGGCGGCGCGCGGCCTCGTTGGCCTGGGCGATGTGCCAGCCGGCGTGGTTGGAGGAGCCGGCGTAGAGGATCTTGCCCTGCTGGACGAGGACGTCGATGGCCTGCCAGATCTCGTCCCACGGCGTCGAGCGGTCGACGTGGTGGAACTGGTAGAGGTCGATGTGGTCCGTGCGCAGCCGCTGGAGGCTGGCGTCGACGGCGCGGCGGATGTTGGCGGCGGACAGGCGGTCGTGGTTGGGCCAGGGCTCGCCGTCGGGGTTCATCCCGCCGAAGACCTTGGTGGCGAGGACGACCTTCTCGCGCCGGCCGCCGCCGCGCGCGAGCCAGCTGCCGATGATCGATTCGGTGCGGCCCTTGTTCTCGCCCCAGCCGTAGACGTTCGCGGTGTCGAAGAAGTTGACGCCCGCGTCGAGGGCGGCGTCCATGATGGTGTGACTGTCGTCCTCGTCGGTCTGCGGCCCGAAGTTCATCGTTCCCAGTACGATCCGGCTGACCTTGAGTCCCGTGCGTCCGAGCTGCGTGTACTCCATAGCCGCCCAGCCAACTCCTTGGAGTGCGCTCGAATCAAGGGTTGGCCCGTCCGACCGGCGTGTCAGGCGGATCCGGGCCGGGTCGGGGGAAGGCCGGCCGGGTCAGGGGGAGGCGGGCTCGTACGGATCCGCGACGTCCCACGCCTGGTGCATCGCGTCGGCGAAGGCCGCGGCGATGAGGTGCTCGCCGCCCGCGTTGGGGTGCGTGCCGTCGTAGGTGTGGCTGTCGATGTCCCAGAGCTCGGGCGGGGAGGCCAGCAGCAGCGGCGAGCCGGGGAGGTCGAGGTCGGCGACGGTCTTGGCCAGCAGGTCGTTGAAGCGCTCGCACTCGGCGGCGAAGGCGGGGTCGTTGAGGGCCTTGATGTTCGGGATGACCGGCATCAGGACGACCCGTACGCGCGGATTGGCCTCGCGGGCCCCGGCGAGGAAGCGGCGGACGTTGCCGGCGGTCTGCTCGGCGTCGGTGTAGAAACCGAGGTCGATGAGGCCGAGGGAGACCAGCAGGGTGTCGGCCTTGCCGGCCCGCACGGCGTCCCCGACGAGCGGCGCCATGTGCAGCCAGCCCTCGCCCCAGCCCGCGAGGTGCGCGCGGGCGCGCTCGGGGAAGGCGGGGTCGCCGTAGTCGAGGGAGGCGGGGCTGTCGCTCGACGGGTCGTACAGCTCCCGGCGCGGCCCGACGATCTTGTACGGGCCGCCGTAGGAGGCATTGAGGTGCTGCCACATGCGGTAGCGCCATGTGTAGTCACCGGCGCTACCGATGGTCATCGAGTCGCCGACGAACAGGATCCGCATGGCGCTCAGATTATCCCTCCAGCCCCTTCCACCTCTCCTGGAGTACGGACATCACATTGCCGGCCGGGTCCGTGAACCAGGCGATGGCCGGCCCGGCCTGCCGGAAGACGCCCTTCTCGTCCTGTTCGAACCCGTCGTACCGCTCGAAGGTGACGCCGCGCCGGGACAGCTCGTCGACGGCCTGGTCGATGTCGTCGACGGGGAAATTGAGGACCGTGAACGTCGCCGGGGTGTGGTCCGACTTGGGGTAGACGAGGATCTCGGTGCCGCCGGTGATGTGCAGGGTGAGGAGCCCGTGTTCCTCGGTCACCCGGAGGCCGAGGGTCTGGTGGTAGAAGTCCTTGGCCCGCTGGATGTCGTCCACGGCGAAGCCGCTGAATGCCTTGGTGTGGGTGAACATGTGCTCCCTGGCTCCTTCCACCTGCGCGTCGAGTGACCGCTGGTACGAGCTTGGCCCACGCGGGGCCGGAGGGCAGCTCGTCCGACCCCGAGTGGGTGGGGCGGGCCGCGTTCGGCTGCTCGGGGCGTACGCGGCGGGAGCCGGGGGCGCCGCTGGGACCCGCGGGAGTCAGCCCGCGAAGGCCCAGCCGCTCCAGTGCGTGACCTCGACCGCGACGACCGGGCCCTCGGGCGGGCGGTCCGCGTACTGGGGGTATTTCTCCTGGAGCAGCCGGACGGGGGTGCTGCGCCGGCCGAGGTCCGTCCAGATCTCGGCGTGGCCGTCGGCGCGCGACCACCACAGGGCGGTCCAGTCGTCGGCGTAGTGGTCGACGAGGAGGGCGACCCGGGGGTTCTGCCGGATGTCGGTCAGGCGGCGCAGGCGTGAGGTGCTCTTGGGCTTGTGGTCGATCGCGAAGTAGAGGAGGTCGTGGCCCAGGGCGAAGACGATGGGCACCAGGTGCGGTGTGCCGTCCGGGGCGGCCGTGGCCAGGCGGGCGACCGGTGATGCCTCGAAGCGCGCCCGGGCTTCCGCGGGTGCCAGCTGCATGGTGCGACCGTAACGCCGCCGCCCTGTCCCTGTCCCCTCAGTCGCGCGGGCGGCTCGGGACGACCATGAGCCGGTGGTAGTAACCGGCCGGGTGCGGCTCGCCGACCGGGCGGCCGTCGACCTCCACCCAGGCGTGCGCGCGGAACGGTCCCGTACGCACGCCGGTGCACCAGTCCGGCCAGACGCCGCGCATCCGGCACAACAGCGCGGTGGCGATCGAGCGTTGCAGACAGCCCTCCCCGGCGCAGCGGGCGCTGATCGACACGACCTGGCGGCGGGCGGCGAGGGCCTGCTCCTCGGTGGCGGGGGAGGCGCCGCGCCGCAGCAGGGACAGCACCCGGCGGATGCGCCGCGGCGGCAGCAGGACGAGCAGCCGGGCCGTGGCGGTGGCCAGGAGGGCCGGCGGGCGGCGCAGCGGGGGGACGTCGTCGCGGGCGGCCGGGACCATCGACTGGCTCATGTGGGCATCACCAGGCGCGCCGTGCAGAGGGAGTGGATGAGGGAGGCCACGTCGGTCGTCGTCCGTTCGGTGGTGAGGCCCGGATAGCGCTCCTTGAGGCCGTGCGCGGTCTGTCGCGGCGAAGCACCGTCGAGGAGGGCGCGCAGGATGAGCGCGGCCGTGCCGTTGAGCTGCCAGTAGCGGCCGGTGGCCTCGTCGAGCAGCACCATTCCGTCCTCGGTGTCCGTGGCGGACACGTCGGGGCACAGGGCGAGGGTCACGCGGTTCCTCCGGAGGTCGTGGGGGTCAGGGGCTGCTCGGCGCGGGACCGCAGCCACAGCTCGCAGCCCAGGGTCGGGTCGAGCCCGCGCAGGGCCTCCGGCGTCGGGTGCAGGCCGAGCAGGCTCGTACGGAACGCGGCGACGTCCACCAGCCCGGCCGCGGCGAGCCGGGAGTCGTCGAACAGCTCCAGGAGCGCGGCCCGGTGGCGGCGCAGCGCGGTGTAGAAGTCGGAGGTGAAGTCGCCCTTGGTGCAGCGGCCCAGGACGGTGTCGGGGACGATCCCGCGCATCGCCGTGGCGAGCACCGGTTTGTACCGGCCGGGGGCGCGGCGGTCGGGCAGCCGGACGGACAGCGCGGCCTCGATCACGCCGTCGTCGAGGTAGGGCGCGGCGTACTCCAGGCCCATGGAGGAGGTCACCTGGTCCAGTTGGCGCACCCCCCGGCCGGCCGCCTGGGCGTACGAGAGCGCCGCGTGCCGGCCCCGCTGCGGGGCGAGCGGCTCGGTCCGCCCGGCGGCCGCCTCGCGCAGGGCGCTC
The DNA here is from genome assembly GCF_055560115.1 of Streptomyces sp. NPDC023527. NCBI lineage: Bacteria > Bacillati > Actinomycetota > Actinomycetes > Kitasatosporales > Streptomycetaceae > Streptomyces > Streptomyces sp. NPDC023527. Next base: position 248,597 of record NZ_JBVHJJ010000006.1, on the reverse strand, counting down.
CGGACGGCGTGGACCGCGTCCGGTGTCGCCCACGGCGGCAGGTGCGCCTCCGTGCCCCAGGCGACGGAGGGGGCGGAGGTGGTGTGCGGTGAGGCGGGCGCGGCGGTGAGGCCGTCGGCCCAGGTCGTCAGCCACTGGCTGTAGGTGCCGCGGTCAGCCAGCCCGCGCAGCATCGGCCACAGGGGCCGACGTCGTGCGGACCGCATCGCGCGGACGCTCGCGAGAGCCGCCAGCGGGTCGGTGCGGAACTGGTCGTGGAGATAGGGGGTGTGGGCGGTGAACAGCTCGTCCCCGCCGCGGCCGAACAGGTGCAGCCGGGATCCCCGGCCGGTCATCAGCTCGGCGAGCGCGGTGAACCTGGCGGTGTCCCGCACCCAGGCGCCCGGTTCGTCGGTCCGGGCGGCCGTCCCCTTCAGGCCGCTGTACCAGAGGGGGGTGGAGGAGCGGTCCGGCCGCACGTGCTCGACGCTGTCGGGGAGTTCGGCGGCGGCCCGCGCGGCCCAGGCGGTGTCGTCGTTCGCCGGGTCGAGGCCCTCCCAGCACAGCGTGACCAGCCGGGCCCCGCCCCGGGCGGCCGCCAGGAAGCACAGGCTGGTGGAATCCATCCCTCCGGACAGGTCGGAGCTCACCGTGCCGCCGCCGGCCATGCAGGTGCTCACCGCGGCTGTCAGGGCCCGGCGCACCTCGGGCGCCCCCTCGGCCACCGAGAGGGACGGCTCCGGAGGATGCCACCAGCGCTGCGTACGGGCCCGGCCGTCCGCCTCGATCAGCAGGCAGTCCTCGGGCCGCAGCGCCTGGACGCCCTGCCACAGGCAGTGGTCGCCGAGGGGATACGGCGGGGGAGTGGACAGCAGGTGCAGCGCCAGCAGCCCTTCGTCGACCTCCGCGCGGAGCGCCGAGGCGAGCCGGTCCGCGCGACTGGACGCCACGACGACCCCGCGCACCCACGCGTGGAAGACGCGCCGCACCGCCGAGGCGCTGCCCCGCACCCGGACCCGGCCACCGATCGAGGCGGCCACATGGAAGCTGCCCGTCAGCCCCTTGACCACCCGCTCCGTCTCCGCGATGCCGCGCACCTCGCCCAGCCACGACGACAGCGCCTCGGCGGTGACCGGGCAGCGGCCGAGCACCGCCAGCCGCGCCGTCCCCGCCTCGGCCACGGTCACGTGCCCGGCCGGCCAACTGCCCAGCAGCCACGGCCGGCCGGAGTGGTGAGCGACGGACTCGGTCGCCCAGGGACGCAGCAGCCGCGCGGCGGCGAGGCCCGCGTCACCGTCCGGAAGGACCGCGAACCACACCTCACCCGTCACGGACCGGCCGGCCTCAGCTCTCGGGGCTGTGGAACTCGAAGGGCTGGGGCGGCCGGTCGAACACCTCGCCCGGCGGAAAGCCCCGGGTCAGGTCGGCGAAGCCGCCGACCTCGACCACCTCGGGCGGCTCATAGATCTCCTGCTGTTCCATGACCGATCCCCCTGCGCGACGCCTTCTCGCCGCGCGGGAACCCGCACGGCGATCCGAGGCTGTCCCGCCCCGGACGCGTTAGGCCTGACGGGTGGCTCCCTCACCCGAAAGAGTGGCGGACTTTTGGCAGGTCAGCGCCCGGCGACGCATTCCCGTACCGCCGCGACGAGCTGTCGCGCCCGCCCGTCGCCGTGGCTCATCATCCGGTTGGCGGCATAGCCGAAGCCGACCCCGAACTCCTCGTCACCGAAGCCCAGCTGGCAGCCGCCCGCCCCGTCGTGGCCGAAGCTGCGCGGGCCGAGCATGGACTCGTCGCCGGCCGAGCCGAGCTTGAAGCCGGAGCCCCAGCGCGTGCCGAAGCCCGGGACGCCCGACCAGGTCGTACCGGCCGACAGCTCCGTCACCGCGTCCTCGACGGTCTCCTCGGAGAGCAGTCGCGGCGCCCCGTCGACGCCGGTCACGGCCGCCGCGTAGAGCGTGGCCAGGCCGCGCGCGGACGAGACGCCGCCGGTCGCGGGGACCTCGCCGGCCAGCAGGGCGGGGGAGTTCCAGCCGTGCGGGTCGTCGACGCCGGGGAAGACGAGGACGCCGTTCATGGTCAGGATCCGCCCGTAGAGCGTGTCCGGCCCCGGCAGCTGAGGCCGGCCCTCGCCCTCGGCCAGCCGGGCCAGATGCGGGAGTTCCTCTTCGGGCGCGCCGATCCAGGTGCTCAGGCCGAGTCGGTCGCCGATGGCCTCGCGGAAGTAGGCGCCGGGGGTGAGCCCGGTGATCCGCCGGATCACCTCGCCGACGAGCCAGCCGTAGGTGTGTCCGTGGTACTCGTGGGCGGTGCCGGGCTCCCAGAGCGGCTCCTGCTCCTCCAGGGCGCGGATCACCGGCTCCCAGGCGAGGATCTCCTCGAAGCCGGGCGTGCGGTCGGTGACGGGGAGCCCGGCGCGGTGCGCGAGCACCATGCGCGTCGTGATCCCCTCCTTGCCGTGCCGCGCGAACTCCGGCCAGTAGCGGGCCATGGGGGCGTCCAGGTCCAGGCGGCCCTCCTGGGCGAGGAGGTGGGCGCAGACGGCCAGGACGCCCTTGGAGCAGGACAGGACCGGAACGGCGGTTTCCGCCTCCCAGGGCCGGCCGGTCCGCTCGTCGGCGATGCCGCCCCACAGATCCACGACCTTGCGGCCCGCCACGAAGACGCTGACGGCCCCGCCGAGTTCGCCCCGCTCGGTGAAGTTCCGGGAGAACTCGTCCGCGACGGCTCCGAACCCCTCGTCGGCCCACCCGCTGTGCTCCACTGGATCCCCGCTTCCTCACCTCGGGGCGCGCCGCCCCCCACCAGCCGTTGGCGCGGCCACGATACGTGCCCTGACCTGCTGGTTCGAATGGTTTTCGAGGAGTCGGACAGCAGGCGTCAGGCGGCCGTCGGCCAGGGCCAGTCCAGCTGGAGGAACATCCCCAGGCGGTCGCTGACGGCGCGGATCTCGGAGATCTTCCCGGCCCGCACGGTGAAGATCCAGATCTGCTCGACCTCGAAGCGGCGGTGCGTCGGCTCCGGCATGCGCGGGTGCGACCCGGTGTGGGTGCCGCTGACGAGGAGGCGGGCCACCACTTTGTCGCCTTCGACGATGAACTCCTGGGCGTCCATGCGCGCCCCGCCGAACGCGTCGAGCTGCTGCCGGAAGCCGCCGAAGGCGGCTCCGGGCTCGTCCGGCTCACCGAAGATGATCTTGTTGTGGTCGATGACGTCCCGTGCCATGTACCGGGGGAAGTCGGCCGTGCGCCGCTCGTTGACGGCGTCCAGGAAGTCCGTGACCACTCGTTCGGTGTCCATGTGCCGGCGCTCCATTCCTGCCGCTCCATTCTTACGTCGTAAGTTTCCGCTGGCCGCTAGACTGGACTTACTTTGTAAGAAAGTCAATGAGGTGAGGGCGGCGATGAGCGAGGCGGCACGCAAGCGACCGCGAGGGGAACGCGCGGGGCTCACCAGGGAGCGCGTCCTGGACGCCGCGCTCGCCCTGATCGACGCGGAGGGCGGCCGAGCCCTGACGATGCGCCGGCTCGGCGCCGCCCTGGGCGTGGAGGCGATGACGCTCTACCACTACGTCCCCAACAAGGACGCCCTGCTGGACGGCCTGGTGGAACGGGTCTTCGCCGAGGCGCTCCCGCTCGACGCCGCCCCCGGCGACAACTGGCGTGCTCTGCTCGGCGGTTACGCCGACGCACTGCGCCGCACGCTGCTGCGCCACCCCGGCGTCCTGCCGCTCGTGGTCGCCCGCCCCGCCGTCACCCCGGGGACCCTCGACGCCGTGGAGCGCGGGCTCGGCGCGCTGACCGCCGCCGGATTCCCGCTCGGCGTCGCGGTCGACGCCCTCAACTCCCTGTCCGTCTTCGTCATCGGGCACACCGCCGCCGAGACCGGCACCCCGACCGGCGGCCCCGCCGGGGCGCGGCCGGGATCGACGGCCTGGCTCGGCGAGGAGGCCGACGCCGAGCGGTACCCCCTGATCGTGACGGCCGCGCGGAACGGCGCCGGGACGGACGACGAGCGGCGGTTCCACTTCGCGGTCGAGGCACTGCTGGCGGGCTTCGCCGCGCACCGCGCCGCGCCGTGAGCCCGTGGCCCGGCCCCCGGCACGGCCCGGCGTCGCCCCACTCCCGGCGCCCCGCCGCGCGTCGTGGCAGGCCCGCCGCGCGTAATGGCAGGCTTGGGGCCATGCGCCCGCTCCGCTCCGCCCTCGGAATCGCCGCCCTGAGCGCCCTGGCCGCGCTGCCCGTCGCCGCCCCCGCCGTGGCCGACGGCGGCGCCGACTCCGGCGCGCCCTCGGCCTTCACCATCGAGGACCCCCGGATCAAGGAGTCCAGCGGTCTCGCCGCCAGCCGGGCGCACCCGGGCGTCTACTGGACGCACAACGACAGCGACGACGGCCCGTACGTCTACGCCGTCGACAGCCGCACCGGCCGTACGGTCGCGACCGTCACCCTCGCGGGCATCGAACCCCGCGACGTCGAGGCCATCTCGATCGGCCCGGACGGCGACGTCTACGTCGGCGACATCGGCGACAACCTCGGCGGCACCTGGCCGCAGGTGTGGATCTACCGTTTCCCCGAGCCGAAGACGCTCAAGGACACCACCGTCACCCCCGTCCGCCACACCGTCCGCTACGAGGACGGCCCGCGCGACGCCGAGTCGCTGATGGTGCACCCCGTCACCGGGCGGGTCTACATCGTCAGCAAGAAGCGGTCGGGCAAGAGCGCCCTCTACGCCGCGCCGGAGAAGCTGTCCGCGTCCGGCGTGAACACCTTCCGGCGCGTCGCGGACATCGACGTCTGGGCCACGGACGGGGCGTTCTCCCCGGACGGCACCCGGCTCGTCGTCCGGGGTTACTTCGACGCGCGCGCGTACCGCTGGCAGGACGGCCGCCCCAAGGAGATCGGCCGGCCCGGCGTGCCGCTCCAGCGCCAGGGGGAGTCCGTCACCTTCGCCCCGGGCGGCCGGACGCTGATGTACGGGACCGAGGGCAGGCGCAGCTCCGTACAGCCCGTCGCGCTGGACGGCGAGCTGCTGCCCGACCACGCCGCCAAGGCGCCGGACGACGCCCGCGACGGTGGTGCGGCGTCACCGGCCAAGAGCGGTGCGGCGGGCGGGGACGACCGGCACAAGCTCGCCGTGGGCGCCGGGGCCGTGGCCATCGCGGTGGCGCTGATCCTCGGCCTGCGCGGGGTGATCCGCAGGCGGTCCGGGCGGTGACGACCGGCACGGCGGATGGCCGTACCGGCCCTCACGGGCGCGTGCCCGCCGGCTACAGCTTCTCGATCACATAGTCGACGCACGCCGTCAGCGCCTCGACGTCCGCCGGGTCGATCGCCGGGAACATCGCCACCCGCAGCTGGTTGCGGCCCAGCTTGCGGTACGGCTCGGTGTCGACGATGCCGTTGGCGCGCAGCGCCTTGGCCACCGCCGCCGCGTCGACGTCGTCGGAGAAGTCGATGGTGCCGATGACCGCCGACCGCTTCGCCGGGTCGACGACGAACGGGCTCGCGTACTTCGACGCCTCGGCCCAGCCGTACAGCGCCCGCGCCGACGTCGCCGTGCGGCGCACCGCCCAGTCCAGGCCGCCCTGGCCGTTGAGCCACTCCAGCTGCTCGTTGAGCAGGAAGAGGGTGGACAGGGCCGGGGTGTTGTACGTCTGGTTCTTCAGGGAGTTGTCGATCGCGGTCGGCAGCGAGAAGAACTCCGGGACGTGCCGCCCCGACGCGTGGACGCGGGCCGCCCGCTCCAGGGCCGCCGGGGAGAACGCCGCCAGCCACAGGCCGCCGTCGGCGGCGAAGGACTTCTGCGGGGCGAAGTAGTAGACGTCGCTCTCGGTGATGTCCACGGGCAGGCCGCCCGCGCCGGAGGTGGCGTCGACCAGGACGAGGGAACCGGCGTCGGCGCCCTCGACGCGCTTGACGGGCGCGGCGACACCGGTGGACGTCTCGTTGTGGGTGAGGGCGTAGACGTCCACACCCGCCTCGGCCACCGGCTCCGGGTGCGTGCCCGGCTCGGAGGAGATCACCGACGGGTCGGCCAGCCACGGTGCCAGCTTCGCGGCCTTGGCGAACTTGGAGGAGAACTCGCCGAAGGACAGGTGCTGCGACTTGGACTCGATGAGCCCGTGCGTCGCGATGTCCCAGAACGCGGTGGAGCCGCCGTTGCCGAGGATCACCTCATAGCCCTCGGGGAGCGAGAACAGCTCGCGCACGCCGTCGCGGACCTTGCCGACGAGGTTCTTGACCGGGGCCTGCCGGTGCGACGTGCCCAGGAGAGAGGTTCCGGTGGCAGCCAGGGCGCCGAGCGCCTCCGTACGCACCTTGGACGGGCCCGCGCCGAAGCGACCATCGGCGGGCTTGATGTCAGCGGGGATCTGGATATCAGCCACGGGTGCAGCCTAACCGCAGGTCGTACGGGCGCGGCCGGACGTCCACCGGATGAGACGTGAGTTCGGGCACGCTGGGACCCATGACCGATCGCGAGGATCTGCTCAGGGCCCTGCGGACCGCCGTGCGCGGTGATGTCGACTTCGGGGCCGCCGCGCGGGCGCTGGTGACCATGGACGCCTCGAACTACCGCCGCGTACCGCTGGGCGTCGTCGCACCCCGCGACGCCGACGACGTCGAGGCGGTGCTCGCCGTCTGCCGGGAGCGCGGGGTGCCGGTGGTGGCCCGGGGCGGCGGGACGTCGATCGCCGGGCAGGCCACGGGGGTGGGCGTCGTCCTGGACTTCACCCGGCACATGAACACGATCCTGCGGGTGGACCCCGAGGCCCGCACCGCCGTCGTGCAGCCGGGGCTCGTCCTCGACGCGCTGCGGGCGGCGGCGGCCGCGCACGGGCTGACGTTCGGGCCGGATCCCTCGACGCACGGGCGGTGCACGCTCGGCGGGATGATCGGCAACAACGCCTGCGGCGCGCACTCCGTGGCCTGGGGGACGACCGCCGACAACGTCCATGAGCTGGACGTGCTGACCTACGGCGGGGAGCGCGCCCGGCTCGGCCGGGGCCTCGACGGCCTCCCGGCGCGGCTGGCCGACGGGCTACGGGCGCTGGCGGGCGGGGAGTTGGCGCTGTTGCGCACGGGGTTCCCGCAGATGCCGCGACGGATCTCCGGGTACGCGCTGGACGCGCTGCTGCCCGAGCGGGGCGTCGACGTGGCGCGCGCCTTCACCGGCGGCGAAGGCACGCTCGGGGTGATCACGGAGGCGACGGTCCGGCTGGTGGAGGCGCCGCGCGCCCGCGCGCTGGCCGTGCTGGGGTACGCGGACGAGAGCGCGGCGGCGGACGCGGCCCATCTCCTGCTGCCCCACGAGCCGTTGACCGCCGAGGGCATGGCCGCCGACCTGGTGCGCGGCGGGTCCGGGCTGCCCAAGGGCGCGGCCTGGCTGTTCGTGGAGGTCGGTGGCTCGTCGGCGGCCGAGGCGGCCGCCCGGGCGGCGGGGATCGTACGGGCCGCGACCCCCGGGACGACGGGCCGCACGGTCGTCACCGACCCGGCCGGACAGCGCGCCCTGTGGCGCATACGGGACGACGCCGCCGGCACCGCGACGAGGATGCCCGACGGCACCGAGGCATGGCCCGGCTGGGAGGACTGCGCGGTACCACCCGAGCGGCTGGGCGCCTATTTGAGGGAATTCAGGCGGCTGCTGGACCGGTACGGGCTGCGCGGCACGCCCTACGGGCACTACGGCGAGGGCTGCGTCCACGCGCGGATCGACTTCGACCTGGTGAGCGCCGACGGCGTGCGGCGCTTCCGGGAGTTCTCCGGCGACATGGCCGAGCTGGTCGTCTCGCACGGCGGATCGCTGTCCGGTGAGCACGGCGACGGCCAGGCGCGCGCCGAACTGCTGCCGAAGATGTACGGACCCGACGTCGTACGGCTCTTCGAACGCTTCAAGGGCCTGTGGGACCCGGCCGACGGCCTCAACCCGGGGATGCTCGTCCGTCCCCACCGGCTCGACGAGAACCTGCGCTTCGCGGTCCTGCCGAAGCGGCCGGTCCCCGTCGCGTTCGGCTATCAGGGTGACGGCGGGGACTTCGCGGGCGCGGTCCGCCGCTGCGTGGGCGTCGCCAAGTGCCGTGAGACGACGGTCGGTACGGGCGTGATGTGCCCCTCGTACCGGGTGACGGGCGAGGAGCGGCACTCCACGCGGGGCCGCGCCCGGCTGCTGCACGAGATGCTGGCGGGCGAACGGGGCGGCGTGGTGACCGACGGGTGGCGCTCGGAGGAGGTGCGGGAGGCGCTGGACCTGTGCCTGTCCTGCAAGGGGTGCCGCAGCGACTGCCCGGTGGGCGTCGACATGGCCACGTACAAGGCGGAATTCCTCCACCACCACTACGCGGGACGGGTGCGGCCCGCCGCGCACTACACGATGGGGTGGCTGCCGGTGTGGCTCCGCGCGGTGGACCGGCTGCGGGCCGCGCGAGCGGTCGACGCGGTGGCGCGCACACCGGTGGCGCGCCTCGCGAAGAGGGTGGGCGGGATCGCGGACGAGCGGGCGGTGCCGGCGGTGGCGCGGGAGACGTTCACGCGGTGGTGGGGGACGCGCGGAGGGACCGGCCCCGGTCCGGCGGCGGCCGGCCGCACCGTCGTCCTGTGGCCCGACACCTTCACCGAGCACCTCTCCCCCTCCGTCGGCCGCGCCGCCGTGACCGTCCTGGAGAACGCCGGGCTACGGGTCCTCGTGCCGCCGGGGCGGCCGTGCTGCGGGCTGACCTGGGTGTCCACGGGACAGCTGGACCGGGCGCGGAAGGTCATGCGCCGCGCCCTCGACGTCATGGCGCCCGCCCTCGCCGCCCGGCTGCCCGTCGTCGTGCTGGAGCCCAGCTGCGCCGCCGCCCTCCGCGTCGACCTGCCCGAGCTGCTCCCCGACGACCCGCGCGCCCGTGAACTCGCCGACTCCGTCCGGACTTTCGCCCAGGCCATCGAGGAGTGCGCCCCGCACTGGGAGCCCCCGCGCATCGGCCGTCCGGTCGTCGGGCAGACCCACTGCCACCAGCACGCGGTGCTCGGCGACGCGGCCGAGCGGCGCCTCCGCGAGCGGGCCGGACTGAGCGGGGAGTTGAGCGGCGGGTGCTGCGGGCTGGCCGGGAACTTCGGGTTCGAGCGCGGGCACTACGACATCTCCGTCGCGTGCGCCGAGGAACAGCTGCTGCCGTCCGTACGGCAGGCGCCGGAGGGCGCGGAAGTGCTGGCCGACGGGTTCTCCTGCCGTACGCAGCTCGATCAGCTGGCGGGGAGGGGCGGGCGGCACCTGGCCGAGGTCCTCGCGGAGGCTCTCGGCGAACCGGGCGCGGGCGCGGAGGCCGATACGGCCGAAAACAAAGGCAAGCACGCTTGATTGTTTCTCCTTCCGCTGCCACGCTCTCCCCGAGCGGGCGTCCATAGGTGACGTTCCGTCAACTCGCTTGTGCCTGAGGGGAGCTCGGTGTGTCCGACCCGGCGGAGATGCTCGCGGAGTTGCTCGCCGACCTGCGAGCGGAGTGCGACGACCTGGACCACCTCGTGGCGGGCCTGCCGCCCGCACGCTGGGCCGACCCCACACCCGCCGCCGGGTGGACCGTCGCCCACCAGATCGCCCACCTGACCTGGACCGAGGACCGGGCCGCCCAGTCCGCCACCGACCCCGAGGGCTTCGCGGCCGAGGCCCGCAAGGCCCTCGCCTCGCCCACCACCTTCGTCACCGAGGGCGCCGAACCCCTCGCCCAGCTACCGCCCGCCACCCTGCTCGACCGCTGGCGGGAGAGCCGCGCCCGCGTCCAGCGCGCGCTGGCGGCCGTACCGCCGGGCGGGCGGCTGCCCTGGTTCGCGACATCGATGAGCGCCGCCTCGATGGCCACCGGCCGGCTGATGGAGACCTGGGCCCACGGCCAGGACGTGGCCGACACCCTGGGCGTACGCCGCCTGCCGACGGCCCGGCTGCGGCACGTCGCGCGGATCGGGGTCCGGGCCCGCGACCACGCCTACGCGCTGCGCGGGCTCACCCCGCCGGCCGAGGAGTTCCGCGTGGAGCTCCTCGCCCCCGACGGGCGGACCCTGTGGACGTACGGCCCCGAGGGCGCCGCCCAGCGCGTCACCGGCCCGGCGCTCGACTTCTGCCTGCTCGCCGTCCGGCGGGCGCACCGCTCCGACCTCGCCCTGCGCGCCCAGGGCCCCGACGCGGACCGCTGGCTGGACATCGTCCAGGCGTTCGCCGGGCCGCCCGGTGAGGGACGGGCACCTCGGGGCGGCGTGTGATGCCGTCGCCTTCGCCGATATCGCCGCCGCCCCTGCGCGTCGGCAACGCCTCCGGCTTCTACGGTGACCGCTTCGACGCCCTGCGCGAGATGCTGACCGACGGCCCCCTCGACGTCCTCACCGGCGACTACCTGGCCGAGCTGACCATGCTCATCCTCGGCCGCGACCGCCTGTCCGACCCCGAGCGCGGCTACGCCAGGACCTACCTCGCCCAGCTGGAGGAAGGGCTCGGCATCGCCGCCGAGCGGGGCGTCAAGCTCGTCACCAACGCCGGCGGGCTGAACCCCGCCGGGCTCGCCCGCGCCATCCGGGCCCTGGCCGACCGCCTCGGCGTCCCCGTGGCCGTCGCCCACGTCGAGGGTGACGACCTGCTGGGCACCCGCGACTGGGGTACGGGCGTGCTCACCGCCAACGCCTATCTGGGCGGCGCCGGCATCGCCGCCTGCCTGCGCGCGGGCGCCGACGTCGTCGTCACCGGCCGCGTCACCGACGCCGCGCTCGTCACCGGCCCCGCCGCCGCGCACTTCGGCTGGACCGCCGAGGACCTGGACCCGCTCGCGGGGGCCGTCGTCGCCGGGCACATCCTGGAGTGCGGGACGCAGGCCACGGGGGGCAATTACCCCTTCTTCCAGGAGGTGTTCAGCGCAGGCGGCGCCTCGCGCCGGCCCGGATTCCCCCTCGCCGAGATCCACGCCGACGGTTCCGCCGTCATCACCAAGCACCCCGGCACCGGCGGCGCCGTCACCGTCGGCACCGTCACCGCCCAGCTGCTGTACGAGACCGCCGGCCCCCGTTACCTCGGCCCCGACGTCACCGCCCGGCTCGACACCGTACGACTCGACGACGACGGCCCGGACCGGGTGCGCGTCAGCGGGGCGCGCGGCGAGGCGCCGCCGCCCACGCTCAAGGCCGGCCTGGCCCGCATCGGCGGCTGGCGCAACGAGGTCTCCTTCGTCCTCACCGGCCTCGACATCGACGCCAAGGCCCGCCTGGTGCGCGCACAGCTCGACGCGGCCCTCGCCGGCCGCCGCCCCGCCGACGTCCGGTGGACCCTCGCCCGTACGGACCGGGCCGACGCGCCCGTACAGGAGGAGGCGAGCGCGCTGCTCCGGCTCGTGGTCCGCGACCCCGAACCGGAGGCGGTCGGGCGCGCGGTGAGCGGCGCCGCCGTCGAACTCGCCCTGGCGAGCTACCCCGGCTTCCACCTCACCGCCCCACCGGGCAAGGGCACACCGTACGGCGTCTTCGAGGCCGCCTACGTCGACGCGTGCCGCGTGCGGCATGTGGCGGTGCTGCCGGACGGGACGCGGGTGCGGGTGCCTCCGGCGGTCGGCGGGGACGGTGCCGGTGCCGGGCCGGCTGTGGTGGAAGCGGCGTTGCCCGCGCCGCTTCCGGCCTCGCCCACGCGGTGGGCGCCGCTGGGAGCCGTGGTGGGCGCGCGCAGCGGGGACAAGGGTGGGTCCGCGAATGTGGGGGTGTGGGTGCGTACGGAGGAGGCTTGGCGGTGGCTCGCTCATGAGCTGACCGTTGAGCGGTTCGGTGAACTGCTGCCGGAAGTCGCTCCGTTCGCTGTCGAGCGGCACGTGTTGCCCAATCTGTCGGCGCTCAATTTCACGGTGGACGGGCTGCTCGGTGAAGGCGCCGCCTCCCAGGCCCGGTTCGACCCGCAGGCCAAGGCTCTGGGCGAGTGGCTGCGCTCGCGGCACATGGAGATACCGGAGGTGCTGCTGTGACGGTGCTGGCGTCCGGGCTCGACGCGTCGGGCCCCGAGTACGCGGCCGCCCGCTCGGCGATGCTCGCCAAGCTCGCCGAGGTCGAGGCCGAGCACGCCAAGGCGGTCGCCGGGGGCGGGGAGAAGTACGTCGCCCGGCACCGCGGCCGAGGCAAGCTGCTCGCCCGCGAGCGCGTCGAGCTGCTCGTCGACCCCGACACGCCCTTCCTGGAACTCTCACCGCTCGCCGGATGGGGCAGCGACTACGCCGTCGGTGCCTCGATCGTCACCGGCGTGGGGGTGATCGAGGGCGTGGAGTGCCTGATCACCGCGAACGACCCCACGGTGCGGGGTGGCGCCAGCAACCCCTGGACGCTGAAGAAGGCGTTGCGCGCCAACGAGATCGCCTTCGCCAATCGGCTGCCCTGTGTGGCGCTCGTCGAGTCCGGCGGGGCCGATCTGCCCAGTCAGAAGGAGATCTTCATTCCGGGCGGTGCGCTGTTCAGGGACATCACCAGGCTTTCCGCCGCCGGCATTCCCACGGTCGCCGTCGTCTTCGGCAATTCCACCGCCGGTGGTGCTTATGTGCCCGGCATGTCCGACCACGTCATCATGGTGAAGGCCCGCGCCAAGGTCTTCCTCGGCGGCCCGCCGCTGGTGCGCATGGCCACGGGGGAGGAGTCCGACGACGAGTCGCTCGGCGGCGCCGAGATGCACGCCCGGGTCTCCGGGCTGGCCGATCACTTCGCCATCGACGAGATGGACGCGATTCGCCAGGCCCGGCGGGTCGTCGCTCGGCTGAACTGGCGGAAGGCGGGTGGGAGCGCCGCCTCTTTCGAGCCGCCGGTGTACGGAGAGGATGAGCTTCTCGGGATCGTTTCCGGGGATCTCAAGGTTCCCTTCGATCCTCGTGAAGTCATCGCCCGGGTCGTCGACGGGTCCGACTTCGACGAGTTCAAGCCCCTGTACGGGGCCAGCCTGGTGACGGGATGGGCCCGGCTGCACGGATATCCGGTGGGTGTCCTCGCCAACGCCCAGGGCGTCCTTTTCAGCGCCGAGTCCCAGAAGGCCGCGCAGTTCATCCAGCTGGCCAATCAGCGGCACATTCCGCTGGTCTTCCTGCACAACACGACGGGATACATGGTCGGTCGGGAGTACGAGCAGGGCGGCATCATCAAGCACGGCTCGATGATGATCAACGCCGTCTCCAATTCGCGGGTGCCGCACCTGTCGGTGCTGATGGGGGCCTCGTACGGGGCCGGGCACTACGGGATGTGCGGGCGGGCCTTCGATCCCCGGTTCCTGTTCGCCTGGCCCAGCGCGAAGTCCGCCGTCATGGGCCCGCAGCAGCTCGCCGGCGTCCTGTCGATCGTCGCCCGCGCCTCCGCCGAGGCGAAGGGAATGCCCTATGACGAGGAGGCCGACGCCGGGCTGCGCGCGATGGTGGAACGGCAGATCGAGTCGGAGTCGCTGCCGATGTTCCTGTCCGGGCGGCTCTACGACGACGGTGTCATCGACCCGCGCGACACGCGGACCGTGCTCGGGCTCTGTCTTTCCGCTGTCCACTCGGCGGCTGTCGAGGGGGCGCGGGGTGGGTTCGGGGTCTTTCGGATGTGATTCGGATGTGAGGGGTCGGGGATTTGGGGGTTCGAAGGTTCGGGGTTTGGGGTTTGGGGTTCGGGGTTCGAGGGGGTCTGTGAGTGATTCGTTCTTTGCTCGTCGCCAATCGTGGCGAGATCGCCTGCCGTGTCTTTCGTACGTGCCGCGAGCTCGGGATCGCCACCGTCGCCGTGTATTCGGACGCCGATGCCGACGCGCTGCATGTGCGGGACGCCGATGCCGCCGTACGGTTGCCGGGGTCCGCCCCTGGCGATACGTATCTGCGGGGTGACCTGGTGGTGGCGGCCGCGCTGGCGGCCGGGGCGGACGCCGTCCATCCCGGGTACGGGTTCCTCTCCGAGAACGCGGAGTTCGCCCGGGCCGTGGTCGATGCCGGGCTGGTGTGGGTCGGGCCGCCGGCCCCGGTCATCTCCTCCATGGCGTCGAAGGTGCGGGCCAAGTCGCTCATGCGGGGGGCCGGGGTGCCGGTCCTGGAGGCGCTGGAGCCGGCTGCCGTTCGCCCTTCCGATCTGCCCGTGCTCGTCAAGGCCGCGGCGGGTGGGGGCGGGCGGGGGATGCGGGTGGTGCGCGAGCTCGGTTCGCTGGACGCCGAGTTGGCCGCCGCTTCTTCCGAGGCCGCTGCCGCGTTCGGTGACGGTGAGGTCTTCGTCGAGCCGTACGTCCTGGGTGGGCGCCACGTCGAGGTGCAGATCCTCGCGGACGGGCGGGGTGCGGTGTGGGCGCTCGGTACGCGGGACTGCTCGTTGCAGCGGCGGCACCAGAAGGTGATCGAGGAGGCGCCGGCGCCGGGGCTTCCCCCGGCGGTGCTCGACGCGCTCCACGGGTGGGCCGTGTCCGCGGCTCGGGCCGTGGGGTACGTAGGGGCCGGGACCGTCGAGTTCCTGGTGGGGGGCGACGGGCGGGCGTACTTCCTGGAGATGAACACCCGGCTGCAGGTGGAGCATCCGGTGACGGAGTGCGTGTACGGGGTCGACCTGGTCGCCCTTCAGGTGCGGATCGCGGAGGGCGGGGCGCTGGGGGAGCCGCCGCCGCCTTCGGGGCATGCGGTGGAGGCCCGGCTGTACGCGGAGGACCCGGCGCGGGGGTGGCAGCCGCGGACGGGGGTCGTGCGGCGCCTGTCGGTGGGGGCCGGGGCGTCCGGGGCGCGGCGCCGGGACCTCCGGGGCAGGGGTCCGGGGCCGTATATTTACGGGCCCGGTGCCCTCGATCCCGACCGTGCCCCCACATGGGGCCCGCAAATACACGTCAGCGCCCCGGACCCCTACCCCTGCGGCCCCGTCACCTCCCGTCGTTCCCCGGCTGCCGGCCGTCCCTTCCTCCGCGTCGACTCCGGGGTGGAGGGCGGCGATGCCGTCGGGGTCCACTACGACCCTCTGCTCGCCAAGGTGATCGCTTGGGCGCCTTCGCGTGAGGAAGCGATTCGGCTGCTCGCCTACGAGTTGGAGCGGGCCGTCATCCATGGGCTGCCCGTCACCAATCGGGATCTGCTCGTGCGGTCGCTTCTCCATCCTGAGTTTGTCGCCGGGCGGGTGGATACCGGGTTCTTCGATCGGCATCTGGGTGGGCTTGTTGCGGGAGGCGGTGATGATATTCGGCTCTCCGCCTTGGTTGCTGCTCTTGCTGATGCCGCTGGGCGGATTGGGTCCCATGGGGTCGGTGGGTGGCGGAATGTTCCCTCCCAGGATCAGGTGAAGCGGTATCGGGTCGAGGGTGGTGACGTCTTCGAGGTTCGGTATCGGGTCGGGCGGGGTGGGCTCGTCGCCGAGGGTTTTCCCGGGGTGCTGCTGTTGGGTGCTGCCCCTGATTTCGTGGTGTTGGAGGTCGACGGGGTTCGGCGGTGCTTCGATGTCGCTTTTCATGGCGATCGTGTGTACGTCGGGGGTCATTCGCTGGTCGCCCTTTCGCGGTTTCCCGAGCCGGAACGTCGTGCCGCTGCCGGGTCGCTGCTCGCCCCCATGCCCGGGACCGTCGTCCGCGTCGCCGATGGTGTCGGCGTCGGCTCGTCCGTACAGGCCGGCCAGTCGTTGTTGTGGCTTGAGGCGATGAAGATGGAGCACCGCGTCGTCTCGCCCGCCACCGGCACCCTCACCGCCCTGCACGCCGCCCCCGGCCTTCAGGTCGAGGTCGGAGCTCTGCTCGCCGTTGTCACCGAGACCGAGGAGCGTGTGTCGTGAATTCTGTCCTCTTCGAGACGCAGGAGCAGCTCGACCTGCGGGCCGCCGTCGCCGCTTTGGGCAAGCGCTACGGGCAGGAGTACTTCGCCGGTGTGGTCCGGGACGGGAAGCATGCCGATGAGCTGTGGGCTGATGCCGGGAGGCTTGGGTATCTGGGAGTCAATCTGCCGGTTCAGTACGGTGGTGGTGGGGGTGGTATCGCCGAACTCGCTGTTGTTTTGGAGGAATTGGGGGCCGCCGGGTGTCCGCTGCTCATGTTGGTCGTTTCGCCTGCTATTTGCGGCACGGTGATCGCCCGGTTCGGTACGGAGGAGCAGAAGCGGCGGTGGCTTCCCGGGCTTGCCGCCGGGACGCTCAAGATGGCTTTCGGGATCACCGAGCCCGAGGCCGGGTCCAACTCCCATCGCATCACCACCACCGCCCGGCGGGAGGGTGACGGGTGGGTGCTGAGCGGGCGGAAGGTCTTCATCTCCGGTGTCGACTTCGCCGACGCCACTCTGGTGGTGGGACGGACCGCCGATTCCCGGACCGGCAAGCTCAAGCCCTGCTTGTTCGTGGTGCCTCGGGATGCTCCTGGCTTTTCCCGTCGGCGGATTCCCATGGAGCTCGCTTCGCCCGAGAAGCAGTTCGAGCTCGTGCTGGACGAGGTGCGGCTTCCCGGTGACGCCCTTGTCGGCGACCTCGACGCCGGGCTGCTCCAGCTCTTCGCCGGGCTCAACCCCGAGCGCATCATGACCGCCGCCTTCTCCATCGGCATGGGGCGGTACGCCCTGGCCAGGGCCGTCGACTACGCCCGTACGCGACAGGTGTGGAAGGACCCCATCGGGGCCCACCAAGCCATCGCCCATCCGCTCGCCCAGTGTCATATCGAGGTCGAGCTCGCCGGGTTGATGATGCGGAAGGCCGCGCTTCTCTACGACTCGGGCGATGACGTGGGGGCCGGTGAGGCCGCGAACATGGCCAAGTACGCGGCCGCCGAGGCCGCCGTGCACGCCGTCGACCAGGCCGTGCACACCCTCGGCGGCAACGGTCTCGCCAGTGAGTACGGGCTCGCGCCGCTCCTGACCGCCTCGCGGGTGGCCAGGATCGCTCCCGTCAGCCGGGAGATGATCCTCAACTACGTCTCCCATCAGACGCTCGGACTTCCCAAGTCCTATTGAGTGGAGGTTGTTTCCCGATGCTGGTCCGTCGTGCGCACGAGGAGGGCGTCACCCGGCTGACGCTCGATTCCCCGCACAATCGCAACGCCCTGTCCGCCCGGCTCATCGGTGAGCTGCGGGAGGGGCTCGAACACGCCGCCGGTGATCCGGACACCCGGGCCGTACTGCTGGAGCACACCGGGAACACCTTCTGTGCCGGGGCCGATCTGAGCGAGGGGGGTTCGCCGGCGGGGTTCGTGGGGTTGATGCGTGCCGTCGTCGAGCTGCCCAAGCCCGTGGTCGCCGTGGTCACCGGTCATGTCCGGGCCGGTGGGATGGGGCTGCTGGGCTCCTGCGACATCGCCGTCGCCGGGGCCGGCGCGTCCTTCGCCTTCACCGAGGTGCGGTTGGGGCTCGCTCCCGCCGTGATCTCCATGCCGCTGCTGGCCCGGCTGGACGCCCGTGCCGCCGCTCGGTATTTCCTGACCGGTGAGCGGTTCGATGCCGTGGAGGCCGCGCGGATCGGGCTGATCACCGTCGCCGGTGAGCCCGACGAGGTGCTGCCGCCCGTGCTGGACGGGCTGCGCCGGGGCTCCCCGCAGGGGCTCGCCGAGTCCAAGCGGCTGGTGACCGCCGAGGTGCTGCGGGCCTTCGACCGGGACACGGACGCCCTGGCCGAGCGGTCGGCCTGGCTGTTCGCCTCCGAGGAGGCGCGCGAGGGCATGACCGCCTTCCTGGAGCGGCGGGAGCCCGTATGGGCACGCTGACCAAGGGTCCCCAGCAGGACCGCAGCCGCGCCACGCGACTGCGCCTGCTGGAGGCGGCCATCGCCTGTCTGGCCGAGCACGGGTGGGCCGGATCCACCGTGTCCGCCGTCGCCGAGCGGGCCGGAGTGTCCCGGGGAGCCGCCCAGCACCACTTCCCGACGCGGGAGGACCTGTTCACGGCGGCCGTCGAGTACGTCGCCGAGCAGCGGTCCGTCGCCCTGCGGGAAGCGCTGGACCCCGCGCGGCTGATGTCGGGGCCCGCCCGTACGTACCTGGTGGTCCGGGAATTGGTCGGGCTCTACACCGGACCGCTCTTCCGGGCCGCCCTCCAGCTGTGGGTCGCCGCCGCGAACGAGGAGCCGCTGCGGGCCCGGGTGACCGAGCTGGAGGCACGGGTGGGGCGGGAGGTGCACCGGATGGCCGTCGAGCTCCTGGGGGCGGACGAGCGGCGGGACGGTGTGCGCGAGACCGTGCAGGGGCTGCTCGACATGGCGCGCGGGCTCGGGCTCGCCAATCTGCTCACGGACGACCGCGCCCGGCGGGAGCGGGTCGTCGAGCACTGGGCGGGGGTGTTGGGGGAGGTACTGGCCCGCTGAGACCTTTCGCCTCAAGGACACCTCCTGTCCATTCCGTTGTCCGGTCGGCGGGGCTAGCGTGCGGGCACCCCGAGCCGAGGAGTTGACCCCGTGTCCCCACTCACGCGCCGCGCTTTCGTCGGTACGTCGGCCGCCGCCGCTGCCGCCATGACGGTCGGTACCGCCGCCGGCCGCGCCTCCGCCGCCCCGGGCGACGGGCCGGCGGACGTCCGGCACGTCGTCGTCCTGATGCAGGAGAACCGCAGCTTCGACCACTATTTCGGGGCGCTGCGGGGCGTCCGCGGCTTCGACGACCGCCAGGGGCTCGTCTTTCCCGACGGCAGCGGGGTGCTGCGCCAGCCCGACCCGGCGCGGAAGGACGGCGGCTATCTGCTGCCCTACCGGATGGACACCACGCGGTACAACGCCCAGAACGCCGACGGCCTGCCCCATGACTGGAAGACCGGGCACGACGCCATCAACCACGGCGCCATGAACCGCTGGATATCCGCCAAGGGCGAGCGGTCCATGGGCTACTTCACCCGCGAGGACATCCCCTATCAGTACGCCCTCGCCGACGCGTTCACCGTCGCGGACCACTACTTCTGTTCCATGGCCGGGCCCACGGACCCCAACCGGCTCTATCTGTGGTCCGGCACCGCCGGCCCCGGCACCGACGGGACGACCGGGCCGTTCACCGACAACACCGTGGTGACCGACAATCCCGTCGCCGACTGGACGACGTACGCGGAGCGGCTGGAGTCGGCGGGTGTGAGCTGGCGGGTCTATCACAACCCCAGCAAGGACGAGCGGTACGGCGACTACGACGACAATGGGCTGTCGTATTTCCGGCAGTTCCATGCGTTTCCGCATGATGACCCGCGTTACGTCAATGCCATGACGAAGTTCGACCTCGGGGCGTTCGACCGGCATTGCAAGGACGGGACGCTGCCCACGGTGTCGTGGCTGGTGGCGCCCTATCTGTTCAGCGAGCACCCGGCCGCCAGTCCGGACTACGGCGCCGATTACGTCAACTCCGCCCTGCAGTCGCTGTTCTCCAACCCCGAGGTGTGGAAGCACACCGTCTTCCTGGTGATGTACGACGAGAACGACGGCTACTTCGACCACGTCGTCCCGCCCTTCCCGCCCGCCGGCACCCCCGGCGAATTCGTGGGCGGTCAGCCGATCGGGCTCGGCAACCGGGTGCCGCTGTGGGTCGTCTCGCCCTGGTCGCGCGGCGGATGGGTGAATTCCCAGGTCTTCGACCACACCTCGGTGCTGCGGTTCCTGGAGGTCGTCACCGGTGTGCGCGAGCCGAACATCAGCGCCTGGCGGCGGGCCGTGTGCGGGGATCTGACCAGCTGCTTCGACTTCGCGCGGCCCGACTACTCCGTGCCGTCCCTGCCCGACACCAAGGAGCTCGTGCGCAAGGCCGACGCCGGGCGCCGGCTGCCGCCCGTCAAGCTGCCCGCCCAGGGCCGGCAGACCATTCCGGTGCAGGAGCCGGGCACCCGCCCGTACCGTCCGCTGCCCTACGCCCCCGATGCCACGGTCGAGGTGGAGCGCGGCAGAGTCGTGTGCACGATGGTCAACGCGGGGACGGTGGGTTTCCACTTCACCGTGTTCCCGAACGCCCATCTGCCGTTCGCCGGCACGCCGTTCACGGTCGCGCCCGGGGCCCGTGCGGAGTACGTGTGGGACACGGCCGCGACGGGCGGCTCGTACGACTTCACGGTGTACGGCGCCGACGGGTTCCTGCGCCGCTTCAAGGGGAGCACCACCGGGGCCGTGGTGGCGGAGAAGAGCGCCCGGCAGCTCGCGGGCGTGTCCTCGGGGCGGTACGACGCGACGGTGACCGGGGCCGAAGGCTATCTGCGGCGGGTCGCCGGGACCTGGTACTAGCCGTTCCGCCCGGCGCTCCACCGCGGTGGAGCGCCGGGCGTCCCGCTCAGCTGCCGGCGATGTCCGCGTGGCCCGTGACCTCGCGCGGGTCGCGCGGGCCCGGGCCCACATAGCGGGCCGAGGGCCGCACGAGGCGGCCCGTGCGCTTCTGCTCCAGGATGTGCGCGCTCCAGCCCGCCGTGCGGGCGCAGGTGAACATCGAGGTGAACATGTGCGCCGGGACCTCCGCGAAGTCCAGGACGATCGCCGCCCAGAACTCGACGTTCGTGGCGAGGACCCGGTCGGGGCGGCGGTTGTGGAGCTCCTCCAGGGCCGCCTTCTCCAGGGCCTCGGCGACCTCGTAGCGCGGCGCGGCCAGCTCGCGGGCCGTGCGGCGCAGGACGCGGGCGCGGGGGTCCTCGGCGCGGTAGACGCGGTGGCCGAAGCCCATGAGGCGCTCGCCGCGGTCCAGGGCCTGCTTGACGTAGGACGTGGCGTCGCCCGTGCGCTCGATCTCCTCGATCATGCCGAGGACGCGGGAGGGCGCACCGCCGTGCAGCGGGCCGGACATGGCTCCGACCGCGCCGGAGAGCGCCGCGGCCACGTCGGCGCCCGTGGAGGCGATGACGCGGGCGGTGAACGTGGAGGCGTTCATGCCGTGCTCGGCGGCCGACGTCCAATAGGCGTCGACGGCCTTGACGTGCTTGGGGTCGGGCTCGCCGCGCCAGCGCTTCATGAAGCGCTCGACGACCGTGCCGGCCTTGTCGATCTCCCGCTGCGGCACCATCGGCAGGCCCTGGCCGCGCGCCGACTGGGCCACGTAGGACAGCGCCATGACGGCGGCGCGGGCGAGGTTGTCGCGGGCGGTGGCCTCGTCGATGTCCAGGAGCGGCTTCAGACCCCATACGGGCGCGAGCATCGCGAGAGCCGATTGGACGTCGACCCGGATATCGCCCGAATGCACCGGAATGGGGAACGGCTCGGCGGGCGGCAGCCCGGGATTGAACGATCCGTCGACCAGCAGACCCCAGACATTTCCGAAGGACACCTGACCCACGAGGTCCTCGATGTCCACGCCTCGGTAGCGGAGAGAGCCGCCTTCCTTGTCGGGTTCTGCGATCTCCGTCTCGAACGCGACGACTCCTTCGAGTCCGGGTACGAAGTCGGACATCAGGCGGCTCCTCGTGAAGTGTGCGACAGGCGGGCGCCGAGCCGGTTACGCGGCGGCGTGGCGCGGCTCGCGGTCCGTTTCCGGTCAACCCGTAATGCCCCGTGCGGCTGTCTTTCACCCGCTACCCGCGCCCGATCCCGTCGGGCGGCGCGCATTCGGATTCCGGCCGGACACGATAGCTGGTGATGTGCGGGTCCCACAGCTTCCCGCTCTGCGATTTTGGAGGGTCCGCCACATGCGGGGAAGGGTGATGTCCGGCACACCGTGTGTTTCCCCGAAGGGAGGGTTACGGGCGTTCCGTACCGGGCATGATGATCGGCCCGGTTTTCGTGCGACGGAGCTGCGTCGGCGGTATCCGTCCTGCCAAGATGTGCGCGTGACCCACGCCGACGCGTTCGACGATTCCCCGGCCGCCGAGTTCCCCGGTGACGACCCGCTCGACCCGGCCGCCATGCGGGAGCAGTACCGCTCCGGGACCCTCCTGGAGGAGGAGCTGGCCGCCGATCCGTACGGGCAGTTCGCCATCTGGTTCACGCAGGCCGTCGCGAGCGGACTCCACGAGCCCAACGCCATGGTCGTCTCGACCGCCGACCCCGCCGGCCGGCCCAGCTCCCGGACCGTGCTGCTCAAGGGCTACGACGCGCGCGGCTTCGTCTTCTACACCAACTACGGCTCCCGCAAGGCCACCGAACTCGCGCGGAACCCCCAGGTCTCGCTGCTCTTCCCGTGGTACCCCATCACCCGTCAGGTCATCGTCACCGGCACCGCGGAACGGGTGGCGGCGGAGGAGACGGCCGCCTACTTCCGGTCGCGGCCGCGCGGCTCGCAGCTCGGGGCGTGGGCGAGCGCCCAGTCGACGGTGGTCTCCTCGCGCGCCGGGATCGACGCGGCGTACGAGCGGATCGCGGCCCGCTTCCCGGAGGGGGAGCCGGTGCCGGTGCCCGAGGGGTGGGGCGGCTTCCGGGTGGCGGCGGAGGCGGTGGAGTTCTGGCAGGGGCGGGAGAACCGGCTGCACGACCGGCTGCGGTACGTACGGACCGGGTCCGGCTGGCGCGTCGAGCGGCTCTGCCCGTAGGCCCGGCGGGCCCGCCCGCGAACGCAGACGATCCGTGGGCCCGCTACCGCCGCGCCCTGCGGCGCGGCGGTGCCGAGCGGACGACTCGGCGGCCCACGGATCGGGTGACTGCTCAGGATTGGCCGGCACAGCCGGCGTTGCGCTTGGCGCGACGACGGGCGCTAGCCCGCAGTCACCTCACGCGTCCGGAGAGAAATCATGTTCCGAACCACCTCCCTTCTCGTGTGGACAACACCGTAGGCACCGGCCCGGGGGCCGACAACCGAATTTCCTGTGGCATCGATTTCCGCGAAGACGGTGTGGTGCCCATCACGGTCGAGTTGAATGCGGTCGTGCAGGACATGCAGACGTGGCCGGCAGGGGGTATCTCGTGACCGCACCACACCCGGAAGCGCTTCCCGGGCGAGGGTCCGGAGCGGAGGCAGCTGTCGACAGCGACGACTCGGATCTTCTCGCGGCGCTCCTCGACGGCATGGACGCCGCCCTGTGCGCCTTCGACGCCGACGGCACGGTCACCCACTGGAACCGCGAGGCCCAGCGGATACTGGGCTGGAGCGCCGAGGAGGCCGTCGGACGGCACGGCCTGGCCGGCTGGGCCGTGCGGGCCGCGGACGCCGAGGAGGTCACCGCCCGGCTGTTCGGCGCGATGAAGGCGCCCGGCCGGCAGGTGCACGAGTTCGCGCTGCTCACCAAGGACGGCGGACGGGTCCTGGTCCGTACGCAGCTGTCCGCCGTGCCCGGCGCGGACGGGCGGGCGGCCGGCGCGTACTGCGCGTTCAGCGAGGTGCACACGCAGATCGACCTGGAGCGGTCGATCGCGCTGAGCGAGGCGCTGTTCGGTGACGCCTCGTGGGGCGTGGTCCTGGTCGACGCCGACCTGCGCCCGGCGCTGGCCAACGCGCACGCGGCGCGGGCGCTGCGCACGGGACGCACGGCGCTGCTGGGCCGCCCGCTGGGCGAGCTCCTGGACCAGGGCGTGGAGGAGGTCGAGGGCGCGCTCCAGCACGTCCTGGCGGCCGGCGCGCCGCCCGCGCCCACCGACCTGTGGGTGACGCTGCGCGACCAGGGCGGGGCGCCCCCGGAGCGGCGCTGCTGGCGCAGCGGCTTCCTGCGGCTGGCGTCGCCGCTCGCGGAGGAGCCGGTGCCGCTGGGCGTGGCGTGGCTGTTCCTGGACGTGACGGCGTCGCGGCTGGCGGAGCAGGAGAGCGCGCGGCTGCGCTTCCGGGGCAGTCAGCTGCACCGGGCGGGCCGGGCCGTCGCCGAGTGCGAGGACCCCATGGAGGCCGCGTCGCTGTATCTGGACTTCGCGCTGGCCGGCTTCGCGGACCACGCGCTGATCGATCTGCTGCCGGAGCCGGAGGCCGCCCCGGAGGCACCGATCCGGCTCGTACGGGCCGTCGCGACGCCCGCGGGCACGCCGGGCCCGTCACCGACGATGGGCCGCGGCGGGGTGCCGGTCCCGTATCCGGACGCCCACCCGGCGGTCCAGGCGGTCGAGCGCTGCGGGTCGGTGCGGGCGGCCTCGGACTGCACCGAGTCCTGGGCCGCGGCCCGCAAGTGGCCGGAGGGCACCGTCCACGCCCTCTCCACCGCGCTGCGCAGCCGCGGCCGGACGATCGGCGCCGTGACCTTCCTGCGGGGCGCCTCCCGCAGGCCGTTCGACCGGGGCGACGCGACCTATGCGGAGGACGTGGCGACCCGGGTGGCGGCGGCGGTGGACCTGGCCCTGACGAGCCCGCCCGTCTAGCCCGTCCGGGGCGGGGCGCCGCCCCACCCACTCACCTAGTGCCGGAAGAAGATCCGGTCCCCGTACTCGTCCATCACGCGCCCGTTCCACTCGTGTCCGCCGTCGACGTTCCCCGACCGGAGCATCGGCGGATCGATCCCCCGAGCGGAGAGCTCACCCGCCGCCGCGGCGACCACGGCCTGCATCAGCGCGCTGGTGACCACCGTGGAGGCCGGGCCGAAGGGCGCCGCGATGCCCTCGGCGGAGAGCTCCGCGTCGCCGATGTCGATCTTGCTGTCGATGACGAGGTCGCAGTGGTCCTTGAGGAAGGTGCCCGATGGATGCCGGGACTTCGTGCGCTCGGCGTAGGCCAGCGAGGTGACGCCGATGACCTTCAGGCCCAGCGCGCGGGCGTTCATCGCCATCTCCACGGGCAGCGAATTGCGACCGGAGAGCGAGATGATGATCAGCAGGTCGCCCGGTTGCGCCGGACTGGTGTCCAGGACCGCGCCGGCGAGCCCGTTCACCCGCTCCAGGGCGCTGCCGAGCGTCGCCGGCATCACGTCGAGGCCGACGACGCCGGGGACGGCGAGCAGGTTGACCAGGGCCAGACCGCCCGCCCGGTACACGATGTCCTGGGCGGGGAGCGAGGAGTGCCCGGCGCCGAAGACGAAGAGCCGGCCGCCGTCGGCCACCGTGTCGGCGATCAGGGACCCGGCGGCGGTGACGTTCCCGGCCTCCTCGTCGCGCACCCGCTGGAGCAGCCCGATCGCGGCGTCGAAGAACTGCCCGGCCAGCTTGTTCTCGCTCATCGCTGCGGGGCTCCTTACCTCAAGATCCGGTGACGCGTACGTTCTGGCGTACGCTCGTGGCGCGGATCACGTTGCGGTCTGGACCATCGCCCTGTCAATACGGCGGCTGCGGGCAAACCCGTACGCGGCACTGTTGTCAGTGATATGCGTCAGAATTGAGTCCAGGGGCCAGCGCACGACATATCAAGGGGCACGCATGTCCGGACTGATCGACACCACGGAGATGTATCTCCGCACCATTCTCGAGCTGGAGGAGGAGGGTGTGGTTCCCATGCGTGCCCGCATCGCCGAGCGGCTCGACCAGAGCGGCCCGACGGTGAGCCAGACGGTGGCCCGCATGGAGCGCGACGGCCTGGTCTCGGTCGCCGGCGACCGGCACCTGGAGCTGACCGAGGAGGGCCGCCGGCTGGCGACGCGCGTGATGCGCAAGCACCGGCTCGCGGAGTGCCTGCTGGTCGACGTGATCGGCCTGGAGTGGGAGCAGGTGCACGCCGAGGCCTGCCGCTGGGAGCACGTGATGAGCGAGGCCGTGGAGCGCCGCGTGCTGGAGCTGCTGCGCCACCCCACCGAGTCGCCCTACGGCAACCCCATCCCGGGCCTGGAGGAGCTGGGCGAGAAGGCCGAGCCGGACCCGTTCCTCAACGACGGCATGGTCAGCCTGATGGACCTGGAGCCGGGCACCGACGGCAAGACCGTGGTCGTACGGCGGATCGGCGAGCCCATCCAGACCGACCCGCAGCTGATGTACACCCTGCGCCGGGCCGGAGTGCAGCCGGGCGCGGTGGTCAGTGTGACCGAGTCGGCCGGCGGTGTGCTGGTGGGCAGCAGCGGTGAGGCCGCCGAGCTGGAGGCGGACATCGCCATGCACGTCTTCGTCGCCAAGCGCTGAGGCGGGCGCTCGCGAGAGCTTCGCACGGGGGTCGCCGGACGGCGACCCCCTTCGCGTTTCCCGCAGCCCCCGCGCCATGCCTGATGACGCGTCAACTCCCTTGAATGCGGGAGGAGTCGGCGTAATGGGCGCGGAGCGGCCCGGGCCGTGCCACGCTGGCGTGACGCCTGTGCGCGGCGCGCCACCGTCTTGGGAGGGGGCTCGGTGTGGCCGGTCCGGTGGGTGGACATGGCGAGGGCCCCGGCGCCCTTTCGAGCTGCCGGGACCCTGCCTCCCCATATACCCCCGTGGCGACCCGGAGCCCCGAGCTCCCAGGGTCTGCCGCGCGGACCTTTCTTCCCCGAGCGGTCCGCCCCCAGGTCGATACTCCCCGGGGTGCCGCCGGTCAACCCTTCAGCATGGTCACTCGAACGAGGGGTGTTGCGCCCGACAACCGTGCATTCGAATATATGTTCTATATGGTGGAGCTGCTGCTCGGGGGAGAAGTGGGGGTGCCAGGACCGATGGTGCGGCGTATCGACGTGAGCGGGAGCGGTGGGGTGCGGCTCGCGGCCTGGGAGTTCGCCGATCCACCGAAGGCCGACGGCCGGGACGGCGAGAGCGGCCGCGGCTCGGTGCTGCTGCTGCACGGCCTGATGGGCCGCGCCGCGCACTGGGCGGACACCGCCCGCTGGCTCTCCACGCGCCACCGCGCGGTCGCCCTCGACCAGCGCGGCCACGGCCGCAGCGCACGGCCCGCCGACGGTCCGTACACCCGCGGGGCGTATGTCGCCGACGCCCAGGCCGCCGTCGAGCGCCTCGGTCTCGCGCCCGTCACCCTCATCGGCCACGCCATGGGCGCGCTCACCGCCTGGCAGCTGGCCGCGCGCCGTCCGGACCTCGTCCGGGCCCTGGTCGTCTGCGAGATGCGGGCCTCCGCGCTGGGCGCGGCCAGTCAGCGGGAGTGGGGCGAGTGGTTCGGGTCCTGGCCGGTGCCGTTCGCCACCCTCGCCGACGTCCGCCGCTGGTTCGGCGAGGGCGACCCGTCCCTGGAGCGCCCCCGGCCCGCCCGCGGCGACTTCTACGCCGAGGTGATGGCCGAGCGCGCCGACGGCTGGCGCCCGGTCTTCTCCCGCCGCCAGATGCTCCACACCCGCGAGACCTATGTCCACGACGCCCATTGGGAGGACCTCGCCCTGGTCCAGTGCCCCACCCTCGTCGTCCGCGGCCTCGACGGCGAGCTGGGCCGCGCGGAGGCGCAGGAGATGGTCCGGGTGCTGCCGCGCGGCACCTACGCCGAGGTTCCCGACGCGGGCCATCTCGTCCACTACGACCAGCCCGAGGGCTGGCGCCGCGTGGTCGAGCCCTTCCTGGAGACGGCGCTGCCGGCCTAGCGTCGCGCGGCTCCGCACGCTAATTCAACAAGCGTTGACATAATCCGTCCCCGGGTGTGCACTGGCAGTACGGCACATACGGCACTGCCCTCACCGAGGAGATGTCATGTCTTCCGTCACCGCTGCCCCGTCCGCCGATGTCCTTGTCGTCGGCGCCGGCCCCACCGGCCTGCTGCTGGCCGGTGATCTCGCCGCCGCCGGTGTCCGGGTCGCCCTGCTGGAGCGGCGGACCGAGGAGTCCAACCTCACCCGGGCCTTCGCCGTGCACGCCCGCACGCTGGAGGTCCTCGACGCCCGGGGCCTGGCCGAGGAGCTCCTCGCCACCGGCCCCTTCCAGGACACCCTGCGCTTCTTCGGCCGGGCCCGGGTCGACCTGTCGCGGCTGCCCAGCCGCTTCCCCGGCGTCCTGCTGACCCCGCAGTACGAGACCGAGCGGGTGCTGGAAGAACGCGCCGTCAAGCTCGGCGTCGACATCCGGCGCGGCACCGAGGTCCTCGGGCTGCGGCAGGACGCGGACGGCGTCGAGGTGGACGTCCGCACCGGCGGCGGCGAAGGACGGCTGCGCGCCGCGTACGCGGTCGGGGCGGACGGTGTGCGCAGCGCCGTCCGCGAGGCGCTGGGGATGCCCTTCCCGGGCAAGGGCGTGCTGCGCTCCGTGATGCTCGCCGACGTCCGCCTGGACACCGAGCCCGCGGGCCTGCCCGCCTTCGAGGCCGGGACCGCCGGCTTCGCGTTCCTCGTGCCCTTCGGCGACGGCTGGTACCGCGTCATCGCCTGGGAGCGGGGCAGCCGACTGCCCTCCGACGCCCCCGTCGACATGGACGGTCTGCGGTCCGTCATCCGCGCCCTCTTCGGCACCGACTTCGGGATGCGCGACCCCCGCTGGACCTCCCGCTTCCACAGCGACGAGCGTCAGGTGCCCCGCTACCGCGACCGCCGGGTGTTCCTCGCGGGCGACGCCGCGCACGTCCACTCGCCCGCCGGCGGCATGGGCATGAACGCCGGCCTCCAGGACGCCGCCAACCTCGGCTGGAAGCTCGCCGCCGTCCTCCAGGGCCGGGCCGGCGACGCCCTCCTGGACAGCTACCACGACGAACGCCACCCCGTCGGCAAGCTCGTCCTGCGCCTCAGCGGCGCCATCGTGCGCGCCGCCCTGCTCGGCTCGCCGGCCGCGCGCGGCCTGCGGGACGCCGCCGCCGTCGCCCTGCGCGGCGTGCCCTTCGCCACCCGCAAGGGTGCGCTCCTGGTCTCCGGCATCGGCATCGACTACCCCGCACCGCCCGGCGCCCACCCCCTGACCGGCCGGCGCGCCCCCGACCTGCCGCTGGTGGAGACGCCGGACGGGCCCTCGCGGCTGTACGAGGCGCTGCGCGGCGGCACGTTCGTACGCGTCCTGCCGCGCGGCGCGAGCGCGCCGCCCGAGGCGGGCGTCGCCACCGTCACCCGCGCCGACGCCCGGCCCACCACCCTGCTCGTACGGCCGGACGGGTATGTGGCGGAGGCGGCCGGCTGACCTCGGCCCCGCTCAGCCCTTGCTCACCGCCGCGAGGATCTCCGGCAGCCGCCGCGCCGCCACCGGCGCCGCCAGCCGCAGGCCCGCGTACGCGATGCCCACGCCATAGGCGGCGCCCACCGGCAGCAGCACCCACAGCAGGCCGGTGGCGTCCGCGACGTGCAGCCAGACCATGAGGCCGGCCACCGGCGCGCACAGCACCAGGCCCGCGATCATCCCGCCGAGGATGCTGAGCCAGGCGATGCCCGCCTGGCCCGGCGCCACGTTCTTGAAGCCGCTGTCCTGCGGGATCGAGTACGGGAAGTACACCGACGCGCAGGCGCCCACCGCGAACAGCGCGCCCGACAGTGTCAGCGACAGCCCCAGCGCCACCGGCAGCCCCTGCCAGTTCCCCGTGAACGCGGCCGAGCCGACGACGACCAGCACCATGTACGGCACGGCGATCAGCGCCAACGCCAGGGAGCGGGCGCGCAGTTCCTCGTACGCGTCGCGCGGCGAGGCGATCGTCTGCAGGACCATCCAGAAGGCGGAGGTGTCCTGCCCGAACTGGTTGTACATCTGCATGCCGAGCATGGCGGCCGCGAAGACCGAGAGGTAGACGCTGCCGTGGCCCTGCGCCGCGTTGATGCCGGGCACCAGCACGCCGACGCCCAGCGACGACACCCACGCCGCCTTCGTCTTCGGGTCGCGCCAGACGTAGCGCAGCGTGCGCAGCATCACCGCGCCCGTGCGCCCCGCGGGCAGCAGCCGCGCCAGACCCGCGCCCTCGCGGCGCGCCTTGTCCGGTGCCGCCGCGCCGACGGTGGAGGCGTCCGGCGCGGTCATCACCTTCGTCAGGCTGTGCTGCCACCACCACAGCAGGACGCCCAGCAGGGCCGCGGTCAGGGCCAGTTCGCCCGCGGCCGTTCCGTACGAGCCCTCGCCGGCGGCCCGTACCGCGTCCATCGCCGAGCCCGGCGGCACCCAGCGCAGCACGTCCGCCACCGGCTCCAACCGGGCCAGGCCGCCCTCGCCGCTGAGCTTCTGCACGCCCAGGTTGACGAACTGCGCGCCCACGGCGATCAGCAGGCCGCTCAGCACCGCCAGATCGCGGCCCTTGCGGCTGGTCAGCAACCGGACGTTCGCGGTGGCGACCGCGCGCGCCAGCGCCAGGCACACCAACAGCGCCAGGAGCGTGCCCAGTGCGCCCGCGACGGCGGCCGCGACCCCGTGCGCCGTCGCCAGCACCGAGCCGACGATGATCACGAGCGTGAAGGCGGGGCCTATGCCGACCAGCGACGCGACCAGCAGCGCCACGACGAGCGGGCCGGGCCGCAGCGGCAGCATCACCAGGCGGCTGGGGTCCAGGGTCTCGTCGCCGCTGGAGAAGAACAGCGGCATCACCGCCCAGCCCAGGGCGAGCACCGCCACCAGCGGGACGGTCAGGGCGGCGGCATGGGCGTGGCCGCGCAGCGCGACCAGCCCGAGCAACTGCAGCGCGCCGAAGAGGGCCACGAGGACGATCGAGACGATGTGGACGGCCTTGCGCCCGGAGGACTGCCGCAGGCCGTTGCGCAGCAACGACACCTTCAGCCGGACGAAGACCGAGGTGAGGGCGGGGATACCGGCCGGGGCCGGTGCGGTGGGCGTGGTCATCGGGCGCCGCCGCCCAGCCAGTCGAGGTCCTCGCCGGTCGCCCGGTCCCGCATCCCGACCAGCCCCAGGAACGCGTCCTGGAGCGTGGGTGCCTCACCGCGTACGTCCGCGAGCGGCCCCTGCGCCCGTATCCGGCCCGCGGCCATCACCGCGACCCACGAGCACAGCGACTCCACCAGCTCCATGACGTGGCTGGAGAAGACGACCGTCGCGCCGGAGGCGGTGTAGCGCTCCAGCACGCCGCGGATCGTCTGTGCCGAGACCGGGTCGACGCCCTCGAACGGCTCGTCCAGGAAGAGGACTTCCGGATTGTGCAGCAGGGCGGAGGCCAGGCCGATCTTCTTCCGCATGCCGGTGGAGTAGTCGATCACCAGCTTGTGCTGCGCGCCCGCCAGGTCCAGGACGTCCAGGAGCTGGGTGGCCCGCTTGTCGACCTCGGCGCCGGGCAGGCCGCGCAGTCGGCCGGTGTACGCGAGGAGCTCCCGCCCCGACAGCCGCTCGAACATCCGCAGCCCTTCGGGGAGCACCCCGATCCGGGACTTGACCGCCACCGGGTCCTGCCACACGTCGTGGCCGCCGATCTCGACCCGGCCCATGTCGGGGCGCAGCAGGCCCGTGATCATGGAGAGCGTCGTGGTCTTGCCCGCGCCGTTCGGCCCGACCAGGCCGATGAACTGGCCCGCGGGGAGTTCGAGATCGATCCCGGCGACCGCCACCTGCTCGCCGAACCGCTTCCACAGCCCCTCGATGCGTACGGCGGCACGCGCGCCCCCCGTACCGTCCTGCCCCAACTGCTCCACTGCGGCTTCCTCGCTCCCCATGGTCGTGCGGGGAGACGGAACCGGCCCCCCGAAACCACCCTAAGCGGGGGGTGACGGGGGGCCGGTCCGGGAGCGCTCGGCCCGCCTGAGCTGGAAGTTATCTGCGGCGGGCGTCCGCCGCGTCGCGGCCGCAGGCGTACGCCAGGGCGCTGACCAGCTCCTCCGCGTCCGGCAGCCAGCGGTTGGCGGCGGTGGGCTGGCGCGCCCACTGCACGGAGCCGCGCGAGCCCATCCGGGTCGGCGGCGCGACCACGTGGTCGCCCTCGCCGCGCGCGATCAGGTCGAGCGAGGAGGGGTGCCAGCCCAGCTTCCGTGCGAGGTCACCGACCTTCAACGCGCCACCGGGCAGCACGAAGAACTGCATCCGGCGGAACGGGGTGCAGGTGACCGGGCCGAGCTGGATCTCCATGCGCTCCATGCGGGCGAGCGCCAGGCAGCCGGCGGTCTCCGGCACGTCCAGCGCGTCGAACGTGCGGCCCGTCGGCAGCAGGACCGAGGCGCCGGGCTCCTTCGCCCACATGCGGCGCGCGGCCACGGCGCTGCCGGTGGCCTGGGTGGCCCAGTCGGGCCGGGACGGATGCGCCCCCGGCGCGGGGCAGTCGAGCTCGCCGCACGAGCAGCGTTCCCGGCCCTCCTCCGCCACCAGCCAGGTGCCGGCGAAAACGTCCCAGTGCCGCTCCTCCGCATACCGAACAGCGGCGTCGAGCAGCTGCTCGCCGCGTTGTTGGGGGATGTGCGGGGCTCCTACTACTCCGATGGTCTCTTCCACGTCCATCACAACTCCCCTGGTCACCAGGGGTTACGGCTCAGGCTCACGCTTGTCGGCGGCGGTCGGATATGCACATGGGGCGCACGGATGCATGTGCGGGGGCGCAGACGCGGGTTCCCCGCCGAGGCTGGGTAGCCACCTGCGAGGCGTCGGGCCACCTGGCCTTTGCCGCCTTTGCTGTCATTACCGTTAAGTCCGCATTCTCCGGACATTCAGGGGGCAAAGATCACAGGGGAAGGCGCTCTCAGCAGCTGTCTCAGCTTCTCCACATCTCGCGGCGCGGGCCGCGAACGCTTAGCAGTCCCAGGGGGTACAGCATGGCCGCACGGCCACTCGTCGCCCGGCAGCCGAACGAACGGCTGCAGGCGCTCATTCAGGAAGCCGCCTGTTCCAACGCCGGTCTGGCGCGCCGGGTCAATATGTGCGGTGCCGAGCACGGTCTCGACCTGCGGTATGACAAAACATCCGTAGCCCGCTGGCTGCGCGGCCAGCAGCCGCGCGGGCGCGCCCCGGCGATCATCGCCGAGGCGCTCGGGCGCAAGCTGGGCCGTACGGTCACCATCGACGAGATCGGCATGGCCAACGGCAAGAACCTCGCCTCCGGCGTCGGACTCCAGTTCTCCCCGACCGTGCTCGGCGCGATCGAGCAGGTCTGCGAGCTGTGGCGCAGCGACGTCGGCCGCCGCGACTTCCTCAGCGGGACGTCGGTGGCGTCCTCCGCGCTCGTCGAGCCCAGCCGCGACTGGCTGATCACCGGCGCGGATCCGCAGGTCGCGCGGAACGCGGGGGCGCGGGTCGGCTCGTCCGACGTCGACGCCGTCCGGGCCACGACCGACGCCCTCGTCGAGCTGGACCACCGTTACGGCAGCGGGCATGTGCGGCCCGTCGTCGTCCACTACCTCAACAGCGTCGTCTCCGGGCTGCTCGCCGGCTCCTACCGGGAATCCGTCGGGCGGGAACTCTTCGCCGCCGTCGCCCGGTTGACGGAGCTCGCGGGGTACATGGCGGTCGACACGGGGCAGCCGGGGCTGGCCCAGCGCTATTACATCCAGGCCCTGCGGCTGGCCCAGGCCGCCGACGACCGGGCGTACGGGGGGTACGTGCTCGCCGCGAGCATGAGCCACCTGGCCGCTTCGCTGGGAAACCCGCGGGAGATCGCGCAGCTCGCGAAGGCGGCGCAGGAGGGGGCGCGGGGGCAGGTGACACCCCGGGCCGAGGCGATGTTCTGCGCCGCCGAGGCGCGGGGACACGCGCTGTTGGGCGACGCACGGGCGTTCCAGGCGGTGGCCGGGCGAGCCCTGACCAAGCTCGAAGAGGCGGACGGTCACAAGGAGTCGGGCGACGATCCCACCTGGATCCGGCACTTCGACCACGCCTATCTGGCCGATGAGCTCGCCCACTGCCACCGTGACCTCGGCCAGGCGGAGCAGGCGCGGCGGCAGGCGGAGGACGCGATCGCCGGGCATCCGGAGGGGCGGGTGCGGCGGCGGGCGATCGGGATGCTGCTGCTGGCCACGGCCCAGGTGCAGCAGCGCGACGTGGACGAGGCGTGCGCCACGGGGACGCGGGCGCTGGAGCTGCTGGGGACGCTGCGGTCCAATCGGGGGGCGGAGTATCTGGACGACTTCCAGCAGCGGCTGGCGCCGTATCGGGAGGAGCCGGTGGTTCGGGAGTTCGGGGCTCGGTTGGAGGTGCAGGCGGCTTAGCGTTTTGGGGCGGAGGCGTTGTTGGTTGCTCTGGGTGCCCGCGTGCGGGTGCGGGTGCTCCGGGGTGTCCGCGTGCGGGCGTCGGGGGCTCCGGTGCGTTCCGGAATCGGATATTCACGGGCGGGGAACCCGTGTTTCCCGGGTGGTCCGGAACCGCCGCCCGCAAATATCCGGCAGCATTCCGGAACGCACCTGCGCCCCCGCCGCCCTCCCGTCTCGGCGGGCACTTCGGGCCCGGCGCCGTCGTCACGCGCTCGGGGACACTGGTACGGGACTGGTACAGGAGTACGTGGCCGGGGGTCTTGGTGACCCGGTAGCGTGAGTCGACGCTTCCCATAAGTCCCGTTACAGCTTGAGGAGTCCCCGGTGACGCAGAGCGGACAGGGCAACGTGCCGCAGCCGCCCGCGCAGCCTCCGCGCGAGGGCGCGGCGCCGCCCGCCCCCGGTCAGTCCTGGGGTGGGTCCTGGGGCCCCGGCACGCACCGTGCGCCCCTCCCGCCGGAGGCGCCGTCCCCGCGCCCGGGCGACTCCGAGGCCACGCAGTACATAGCCCCGGTCCTGGGCTCCACCGGTCCTTCGCCGGCCGCTCCCCAGGACCTCGCCTCGGAAGCGACCCAGTACATGCCGCCGGTCGGCTCCGGGCCGGTTCCCGGCGCCCCTCAGCCGCCCGCCCCCTACGCGCGCGGCGCGGCGGCGTCCGATACGGCCGGTGCCGCCACGCAGTATCTGCCGCCCGTCGGTTCCGGTTCCGGCGCGCCGGGGGGTGCCGGCGAGGCCACGCAGTACCTTCCGCCCGTCGGGTCCGGTTCCGCTGCTTCGGACGCCGCCGGTGCCGCCACGCAGTACATGCCGCCGGTACGGACCGACTCTCCGGCGCCGGGCTCCGCCGGTGGGGCCACTCAGTACTTGCCGCCGGTGCCCGGCGGTTCCGGTTCGTCCGCTTCGGGCGGGGATTCCGAAGGGCCGCAGTATCTGGCCGCCGCCGACAACGGTGCGGCCACCCAGTACCTTCCGCCGGTGGGCGACGGGCCCGTCCCCGCCGGCAACGGTTCGGCTACGCAGTATCTGCCGCCGGTGAGGTCCGGTTCCGGCGCGCCGGGGGGTGCCGGTGAGGCCACCGCCTACCTGCCGTCCGTCGGTGGCTCCTCCGCCGAAGCCACCGCTTACCTGCCGCCGGTCGGCGGCGCGCCCGCCGCCGGGCCGCATGCGCCTCAGCCCCCGCAGGGGCAATCGCCGGGGGAGCGGCCTCCGCCCGCCGAGTTCGACGAGCTGTTCCGGACCAGTGGGGGCTCCCTCGCCCAGCCCCCGCGTCAGGCGCCCCCCGCCAGGGGACCCGTACCGCCGCCGCCCCGTGAGCCCTACCCCGGGCCTTCCTCGCCGCCCCCGGCAGGGGGGCGGCGCAAGCTGCCCACCGCCGCGATCGTCGGCATCGTCGTCGCCGGCTGTGCCGTCGCCGGGCTCGCCGCCGGGGCGTTGCTCAGCGGTGGGGGTGACGACAAGCCCGATCCGCAGAACGCCGCCGTGAGCTCCGCCGACCCCGCCGCCTCGGCGAACGGTGAGGACAAGGGCGACGAGCCGAAGAAGTCGCCGACGCCGACGCCCGCCGATCCCGCCGCCGCCCAGGCCAAGGCGCTGAACGCGCTGCTGAAGGACAGCAACAACAGCCGGGACGCGGTGATCAAGGCCGTCGACTCCACCAAGAGCTGCAAGGACCTCGGCAGGTCCGCCTCCGACCTGCGGGACGCCGCCAAGCAGCGCGACGGGCTCGTCACGCGGCTTCAGCAGACCACCATCGACAAGCTGCCCAACAGCGCCGCGCTGTCGGCGGAGCTGACCAAGGCATGGCAGTCGTCGTCCTCGGCCGACAGCCACTACGCCAAGTGGGCCGACCAGGTGGGCGGCAAGAACGGCTGTGTGAAGGGCCACGCCCGGCCCAGCGGTGAGAGCGCCGCCGGCGACAAGGCCAGCGGTGACGCCACCGCCGCCAAGAAGAAGGCCGCCGACCTGTGGAACCCGATCGCCAAGAAGTACGGGCTCTCGCAGCACAAGTGGACCCAGCTGTAGGGGCCGGTTCGCGCGGCTCCTGGACGAATCGCGGGGGCCCGGCGACGCCCGGCGAGCGGGAACGTACGATCGATTGCTGTGCAAGGTTCGGAGAAGTCTTCCCGTCGCGGCCGCCGCTCGACCACCATGGGCGGTATGCCGCTCAATGACATGCCGTGGTGGCGCTGGCGCGCGAACGTGCGCTCCGCGCTGCACATGCTCTCGGACCCGGTCTTCCAGCAGGAGTGCTGGCTCACCGGCCGTGAGGGCTTCGGGGATGTGACCGACGCCGTTTATCGGCTGGTGGAGGACACCTGGCTGGACAACTGGTCGGCCGAGAAATACGTCGGCACGGTCCTCAGGGACTCCGGCGAGGCGGCGCTGGTCGATGTCGCCGTGCTGCGGGTGCTGCGGATCATGCACCAGGTCGGGGCCGACGCCCCGGTCTCGGCGTATCTGGAGCACCACGCCTGGCCGGAGGCCGTACGGGCCGCCCGCGAGGCGCACGTACGGCTGGCGGTGAGCGACGGCGACGACCCGGACGCCCCACCGCGCTCGCTGGACGTGCTGGCCCGGCTCACGGGCGTGCGCTGAGGGGGCCGGGAGGCCGGCGGTCCCGAGGTGCCCGGCGGGTGTGCGACGCTATTGGGCTATGAACGCCTCGCAGTCCCCTGTCACCGAAGGGGCCCCCGAACAGTACGTCCTCACCCTCTCCTGCCCGGACAAGCAGGGCATCGTGCACGCGGTGTCCAGCTACCTCTTCATGACCGGGTGCAACATCGAGGACAGCCAGCAGTTCGGCGACCACGACACCGGGCTCTTCTTCATGCGCGTGCACTTCGGCGCGGAGGCGCCGGTGACGCTGGAGAAGCTGCGGGCCAGCTTCGCGGCGATCGGTGACTCCTTCCACATGGACTGGCAGATCCACCGCGCCGACGAGAAGATGCGCATCGTGCTGATGGTGTCCAAGTTCGGGCACTGCCTCAATGACCTGCTCTTCCGCTCGCGGATCGGCGCCCTGCCGGTCGAGATCGCGGCGGTCGTCTCCAACCACACCGACTTCGCCGAGCTCGTCGGCTCGTACGGCATCCCCTTCCACCACATCCCGGTGACGAAGGACACCAAGGCGGAGGCGGAGGCGAAGCTCCTGGAGCTCGTCCAGGCCGAGAGCGTCGAGCTGGTCGTGCTCGCCCGCTATATGCAGGTGCTCTCCGACGACCTGTGCAAGGTGCTCTCCGGGCGGATCATCAACATCCACCACTCCTTCCTGCCGAGCTTCAAGGGCGCGAAGCCCTACCACCAGGCGCACGCGCGCGGTGTGAAGCTGATCGGTGCCACCGCGCACTATGTGACGGCCGACCTGGACGAGGGCCCGATCATCGAGCAGGAGGTCGAGCGCGTCGGCCATCAGGTCACGCCGGACCAGCTGGTGGCCGTCGGCCGGGACGTGGAGTGCCAGGCGCTCGCCCGTGCCGTGAAGTGGCACAGCGAGCACCGGGTGCTCCTCAACGGGCGCCGGACGGTCGTCTTCGCCTAGCTTCGCCTGGCGCCTCACAGCCGGGACAGGGACGCCGTCGCGAAGAGGACGTCCCTGATCGCCTCCTGGTCGCCGGTCCGGCCCGCGGCCGCCTCCTCCGGCGGGACGTGGCCCGCCGCCAGGCGGCAGAACTCCATGCCGTCGAGGGCGACATGGGCGACCGCGTCGTCCGGCGCGGCGGTGGCCGCGGGGGAGTCCAGCGGGATGTACCAATGGCCGCCGCCGCTGCCTTCGACCTCCAGATGGAGCGCGCGGCCCGGGCTGCCCGCCGCGACCAGGGTGCGCGGCGGCGGGGCCAGCCCGGCCCGGCGGCGGGCCGCGATCGCCTTCGGCAGCATCCTCGCCGCCAGCGCGACCATGTGCTGGAGGTGGCCGGCGGACGGGGGTGCGTACGGATAGTCGATGGCGTCGGCGATGTCCGTGGCGTGCACCCAGCACTCGAAGGCGCGGTCCACGAAGGCGTCGCGCAGCGGCAGGCTGAACGGGCCGTAGGACACCGCCTGGTCGGCCACGCCGCTGTCGGCGAACGACGCGCCGCGTATCACCGCGTGGCCCTGCTCGCGCCAGGCCGCCCGGACCGCCGCGGGCGACCGGCCCGCGTCGTCGTCCGGATGGGCCGACCAGAACGCCTCGGTGCGCTCGGTGGGTGAGGCGGTGGCCCCACCGGCGAGCGGGCCGAGCGGGTCGGGCAGGCCGAGGGCGGTGGCGACGAGGCCGTCCACCGCCGTGAGATGGCTGATCACCGCGGCGGCGGTGGTGTCCCGGGCCACGGCCCGCTCGCCATCGAACCACCTCAGCCGCACCGGCGCCCGCCACTCCGCCTCGCCGATGTCGTGCAGCAGGGCGTCGAGCCGGGCGGTCTCCGCGTCATAGGGCGCGGCCCAGCCGGGCACCGGGATCCGGGCGGGCCGGCGGCCCAGGCAGGAGGCCAGGACCCGGGAGCGCAGCCTGGGGTCGAGGTCGAGATTGTCCTCGGGGTGCAGCAGGGCGACCGCGTCGCGCAGCCGGACGGCCTCGTCGGCGCACGTGGCGCAGTCGGTGAGGTGCTGTTCGACGGCGGCCGTCTCCTCGGGGGAGCAGGCGGCCAGCGCCCAGGCGCCGAGCAGGGACCTGAGCACCTTGTGGTGCGCGGGCCCCGAGGCCGCTTCGGGAACGGGCGGGCCGCTCATCGCGCGCCTCCCTGTGCCGGTGGCGAGGCCACACGGGGCGCGTGGTGCGCGGTGGACAGCAATTGCAGTCCGAGGCGCAGGCGGCGGCGCGCCTCGTCCTCGGTGACGCCGAGGTCGGCGGCGGCCTGGCGGTAGTCGAGGCGGCGTAAATAGGCGAGGTCGAGGGCGGCGCGCAGTGGGGCCGGCATGGACGTGACGATGTAGTCGGCGCGGGCGGCGGCGGAGGCCTCGCGGACCTTCTCCTCGATCTCCGAGGGCGTGCTGTGGCCCTCGCTCTGCGACTGTCGTAGCCGCTCGACCGCCTGACGGTGGGTGAGCGTGGCGATCCAGGAGCGCAGGGAGCCCTGCCGGGGGTCGTAGTCGCCGGGGTTCTCCCAGACGTAGCCGAACACGTCACGGGTGACGCGGTCGGCGCCCGTCTCGTCGTCGAGGACGCGGTGGGCCAGAGTGTGGACGAGGGAGGCGAAGCGGTCGTAGAGCTCGCCGAGCGCCGCCGCCTCGCCGTGGGTGAGCCGCTGCTGCATCTTGCGGTCCCACCGGGGTGGTGCGTCGGTCGCCATGGAGCCCCCTCCGTACGGGCACACGATCTCCGCGTGCCCCCATGCCGTGCCCGCCCGGGCCCTGTTCATGCCGTCCGTCCGCGGTCTTCCGCGAATCGTTCGCAGGAGAGGCTCGTGCGCTTGTGCCCAGCGTCACATACTCCTCGAATGTAGCCGCAGGGTCTGACAGCGCAGACATCTTTATCGCAAAGCCAACCCCCTGATCGTCCGCGGATGGTAGTGCCACCGTCACTTACCGCACGCTTCAGCGATCGTTATAGATCGTACGTGCCCGAATGTGCCGATGTGTTATGCGTGCGTGACCGGATCCAGGAGAATTCGAGGTTGCAGCTGGGCATAGGGTCGTTGGGGGCCGGCCGGAACCCCGGCGTCGCCGCGGCGTTTCGCGGAGGGGTGGCCGGGCAGCCGCACCCGAGGAAGGGTCCGTTCCGGGGAACGAGACACCGAGCGAAGGGGCTTCGGGCACGTGACGTTGAAGGTGAAGAACGCCGAGCACGGGGACTGGGCGGTCCTCCAGGTCTCCGGCGAGATGGACCTGGTGACGTCGCCGGTCGTGCGGCAACGCGTGCACGACGCGGTCGCCGACGGACGGCGCAGTCTGGTGCTCGACCTCGCCGAGGTGCGCTTCTGCGACTCCAGCGGCGTCGGCGTGCTCATCGCCGCCCGCCGTCTGATGCGTTCCTGTCAGGGCCGGCTGAGGCTCATCCTGCCCGCACAGGGCGCGGTGGACGGCTCGCACGTCAACAGGGTGCTCGGCGCGCTCGGGGTGCGCCGCCTCTTCGAGATCTACCCCGACCTGACGGCGGCGACGATCGAGCCGCACGACAGCACCAAGCCGCTCTCGGCCTGAGCCCTCCCTTTCTCGCCCTTCCCTACCCCTCGCGCGGCAACCCCGCCCGTACGACGAAGCCGCCGTCCTCCGTGGCGTGCGCCTCCAGCGTCCCGCCCAGGCTCTGCGCCCGCTCGCGCAACCCCACCAGGCCGTGGCCACCGCCCGGCAGTTCCGGCGCCGGTACGGCCGCGTCCGCCGGCCCGTTGCGGACCTCCACCCACAGGGTGTCCGCCTCGTCCTCGCTGACGCGTACGCGCACCCGGGCGCCCGGAGCGTGCTTGCGCGCGTTGGTCAGCGCCTCCTGCACCGTGCGGAACGCCGCGCGCTCCACGGCCTCGGAGCGCTCCGCCGCCGGGTCGCACGCGCTCTCGTACACCACGTCCATGGTGCTCAGCTCGATCAGCCGCGGCAGGTCCGCCAGGCGCGGCTGCGGCGTCAGCTCCTCGGTGTCCGCCCCGGCCGCGCGCAGGATGCCGACCATGTGGCGCAGCTCCTCCAGGGTGCGCACCGACAGCTCCCGGATCCTCCTGGCGCCGTCGCGGGCCCGCTCGTCCTCCGTGCTGATCTGCACCGCGCCCGCCTGCAGGCTGATGAGGCTGACCTGGTGGGCGACGACGTCGTGCATCTCGCGGGCGAGCCGGGCGCGCTCGGTGGCCACCACCCGCTCGGCCAGCAGCCCGTCCTCGCGGGCGCGGCTGCGGGTCAGCTCGTCGAGGCGGGCGGCGAGCTCCCGGCGGGTGCGGGTGAGCAGGCCGAGGGCCAGGGGGGTGGCGGCGGTGACGAAGGCGTCGACGAGCTGGAGGGCGGTCTCCCGGCGGTCCGCCAGGGACAGCTCGGACGGCGGGTACGGCACGAAGTGCGCGACCACCAGCAGCAGGGCCGCGCCGACCAGCAGCCGTCGGTCGGTGCGCCGGGTGGCCACGGTGTAGAGCGCGATCATCGGCGCGAACCAGATGTAGCCGATGTAGATGCCGGCCAGCGTCGCCACGAACACCGTGACGGGGAACCGCCGCCGCCACAGCAGCGCGACGGCGGCGAACAGCGACACGCCCAGGTCCAGGCGGAGCCCGGCCCCGTTGACCAGCAGCGCGTCCATCACCGCGAGCAGTATCGGCACCACCAGCGGCACGGCGGGCCGGACCGCGGCCGCCACCCTGCTCACCGGGTGCCGCCTCTCGGCGCGGTGACCAGCCCGGCGCGGTCGGCGATGATCGCGGCCTGGACCCGGTTGAGGCCGCCCAGCTTGCCCAGGACCGCGCGGACGTGGTCCTTGACGGTGCTGGGCGCCAGCCCCATGCGCTCGGCGATCTGCGGGTTGGCCAGCCCCGCGCCGAGGTGGGTGAGGACCTCGCGCTCGCGCGGGGTCAGCCCGGCGACCGCCCGCGCCGCCGTCGACTCGGCCTCGGCGGCGAGGTAGCCGCCGATGACGGCGCGCGTCACCCCCGGGTCCAGGACGCTGCCGCCCACGGCGAGGGTCCGTACGGCCTGGACGAGCTGCTCCGGGTCGGTGTCCTTCAGCAGGAAACCGGTGGCGCCGGAGCGCAGCGCCGCCGCGAGGTACTCATTGGCGTCGAAGGTCGTGAGCATGGCCACGGCGGGCGGCTGCGGCAGTTCGCGCAGCGCCCGCAGCACGGTCAGGCCGTCGACGTCCGGCATGCGGATGTCGAGCAGGACGACGTCCGGGCCGGTGCGGCGCACGGTGTCCACGGCCTCGCCCCCGCCGCAGTCGGCGACCACCTCGATGTCCGGGGCCGTGCCCAGGATCATCCGCAGCCCGGACCGGACGAGCTGCTCGTCGTCCACCACCGCAACACGGATCACCGACCGCTCCCTCTTTCTCTACCGCCGGGGCCGTGCCTCGGTGCCCTGACAACCTTCCGGCCGGCCACGTCGGCGGCCGCCGCACCCCCGCCGATCGGCGGGGGTGATCCTGGACCCGCGACGGATTCCACCCGGGCGCACCGACCGGCAGAGTGCTGTCCATGCTGCATCATGCCGGGGCACACCCCCGCATGCCCGGCCCCGGACGGCGCGCCCGCGCCGCCCCGGCGGCGGGAGCCCGCGTCGCCCTGGCGACGGCATGCGGCAGCAGCTCGCGGCCACAGGCCGCCGCGTCCCCCACAAGCGGCGGCCTGTGACCGTGATCCAAGCGATCCGGGCAAGCGGCCGGCTAGAGCGGCGGCGATGTCGGCGCCGGCCCCAGCGTCGTCGTCCCCGGGGCGGCCCGGTGGCCCAGGCCTGTGCGATAGGCGTCCAGGGCCGCTTCGGTGCGGCCCGTGCGGCGCAGGAGGTCGCCCAGCAGGCGGCAGAGGTCGGCCAGATCGCCGGCGGCACCCGTGCGTTCCAGGAGGGACAGGGCCGCGCAGTAGTGTTCC
The DNA here is from genome assembly GCF_055560115.1 of Streptomyces sp. NPDC023527. Taxonomy (NCBI): domain Bacteria; kingdom Bacillati; phylum Actinomycetota; class Actinomycetes; order Kitasatosporales; family Streptomycetaceae; genus Streptomyces; species Streptomyces sp. NPDC023527. Next base: position 206,506 of record NZ_JBVHJJ010000006.1, on the reverse strand, counting down.
TCGGCCGACTCCGTGTCGCCGCGTTCCTCGGCGATGAGGCCCAGCAGGCGGTGCGCGCCGCCCGCGTGGACGGCGCCGCGCTCGGCGCCCAGCGCCGAGGGGGAGAGGAGCGGGCTCAGCAGCGCCTCCGCCTCGGCCGCCTTGCCGCGCCGCCGCAGGACGTCCGCGAGCTCCACCTCCACCTGCACGGTGAACAGCGTGGCCCGCTTGGACGCCAGCATGTCGCGCGCCGTGCGCAGCTCGCTCTCGGCGCCCTCCAGGTCGCCGTTCTGGGCGCGTACATATCCGCGCATCCAGTGGCAGTGGGCCAGCTCCGTGCGGATGTGCAGGTGGCGATAGAGCTCCTGCGCCTTGGCGAGCGAGGCGTCCGCCTCGGCGATGCGCCCTTCGGCGATCAGGGTGCGCGCGACCCCGCGGTGCATGCCCGCCACGAGCGCCGGGTTGTCGACCTGCGGTGCGAGCGTCAGCGCGAGCTCAGCGGCGTGCGCGGCCCGTGCGTGCGCCCCCATGTCCATATACGGCGCGATGGACGCCGTGTAGAGGAGCAGCAGGGCGTCGGGGTCGTGCATCCCGGAGGCGTTCAGCTCGTCGACGGCGGTCTCCAGCAGATAGCAGGCGTAGCGCAGCTCCCCCGCCAGCAGATGGGCGGTGGCGCGCCCGCGCAGCGCGGGGACGCGGCGCGGCAGCGGCTCGTCGGCGAGCAGCTGTTCCGCCGCGGCGAAGTGGTCGCGCGCCTCGGTGAGATCGCCGGTCTCCAGCGCGCAGTCCCCGAGCCCCAGCAGCGCGCTCGCCTCCTCCGGTACGAGCGCCAGGTCCGCCGCCTCCTCGCGCAGGGACCGGAACAGCGCGGCCGCGTCCTGGGCCGCGCCCGTCGCCAGCGTGCGCCGCGCGTCGGTCAGCCGCAGCCGCACCTCCGTCGCCACCCCCGGCGGCCGGCCCGTGGCGAGCTCCTCCACCGTGGTGCCCAGCCGCTCGGCGAGATGGCGCAGCGCCGTCTCGGAGGGCCGCACCTTCCCCGCCTCCAGCGTGGAGACGTACGCGGCGGTGTACGCGGGCTCGGCCAGCTGCCGCTGGGTGAGCCCCCGCTCCGTACGCAGCCGCAGCACACGCCGGCCGATGTCCGCGGGCCCGTCCGCCGCCCGTACGCCGTGGGTGCCGTTCTCCGTCACTGCTGCCCCTCGATAGGTTGTGCCGGGTGCCGCGCCGGGCGCGTTCCGCCGGGTGCCGGCACCGTGAGTCGATTCTGTCCGCCGTCTGTGTGCGCTACGTGCAGTGTTCGAAGGAGAGGCCATGTCCGAGGTCATAGTGGGGTCCGCCGAGGGCGCGGCCGTCCTCCGGCAGCCGGGCCTCGTGCTCACCGATCACCACTTCGACGTGCCCCTCGACCACGACGACCCCGGCGGCGAGCGCATCCGCCTCTACGCCCGCGAGGTCGTCGCCACCCGCCGCGCCCGGGACGACCTGCCCTGGCTCGTCTATCTGCAGGGCGGTCCCGGCTTCGCCGCCGGCCGTCCCGTCGGCCGCGAGAACTGGCTCGACCGCGCCCTGGAGGACTACCGCGTCCTCCTCCTCGACCAGCGCGGCACCGGCCGCTCCACCCCCGCGACCCGCCAGACCCTGCCGCTGCGCGGCACCCCCGCCGAACAGGCGGACTACCTGGCGCACTTCCGGGCCGACTCCATCGTCCGCGACTGCGAGGTCATCCGCGCCCGCCTGACCGGCGGCCGTCCGTGGACCGTGCTCGGGCAGAGCTTCGGCGGCTTCTGCGCCGTCACCTATCTCTCCCACGCGCCCGAGGGCCTGGCCGAGGTGCTGATCACCGGCGGCCTGCCGTCCCTGGACGCCGACGCGGACGCCGTCTACCGCGCCGCCTACCCGCGCATGGAGCGCAAGTCCCTCGCGCACTACGAGCGTTACCCCGCCGACGAGGCCGCCGCCCGGCGCATCGCCGCCCACCTCGCCGACCACGAGGTAACGCTGCCCGACGGCACGCTCCTGACCGTCGAGGCGTTCCAGCAGCTCGGCATCCTCCTCGGCGTCGGCGAGGGCTCGCACCGGCTGCACTATCTGCTGGAGGACGCGTTCGTCGACACGGTCGACGGGCCGCGCCTGTCCGACGCGTTCGCCGAGCAGGTCGCGGCCGTCCTCTCCCGCGCCCACTGCCCGCTCTACGCGATCCTCCATGAGGCCATCTATGCCCAGGACGGAGGGGCGACGCACTGGTCCGCGGACCGGGTCAGGGCCGAATTCCCGCAGTTCGACCGCCCCTTCGGGCCCGGCGCCCGCTTCCTGTTCACCGGCGAGACCGTACACCCCTGGATGCTGCGCACCCACCCGGCCCTGCGCCCCCTGCGGCACACCGCCGAACTCCTCGCCGAGCGCAAGGGCTGGACGCCCCTCTACGACCCCGACCGCCTCGCCCGTAACACCGTCCCCGTCGCCGCCGCGATCTACCACGACGACCTCTTCGTCGACACCGAGCACTCCCTGCGCACCGCCCGCGCCATCCGGGGCCTGCGCACCTGGGTGACGGACGAGTACGAGCACGACGGCGTCCGGGCCTCGGGCCGGGCGGTGCTGGACCGGCTGCTGGGGCTCGTGCGCGACGAGCTGTGAGGCGTCGGTGAGGGCATTGCGCGCTGCTGTCACCTGAGTACTCTTCAGTTTCCTTGAGTCATAACCATTGCCCAGGGCCTCCCGAGCCCCTACGTTAAGCGGCGCCTTAACGCGACTTGATCCGCCACTTAACCAGTGGTGGGTCTCGGGAGGAACCCCCCATGCGCAGACGAATATCCCTCGCGGCCGGCCTCGCCCTCACGGCGACCCTGGCCGCGACCCTCACCGGCACCGCCCACGGCGCGCCACCCCGGCCCGAACGCACCCAGCACGTCGAGTACTTCACCGGACCCGACGGCCACCCCCGCCACACCACCGTCCCCGCGTCCCCCGCCCCGCCCCGCTCCCTGCGCCCCTCGGTCGCCGGTGACGGCGATGTGTCGACGATCGTGCGGAACGGCCCCGTCGGCGCCAAGCTGGACGTCGTCTTCATCGGTGACGGCTACACCGGTGACCAGCAGGGCGACTTCCACGCCGACGTCCGCGCCAAGTGGGCGAAGATGTCGGCCGTCGAGCCCTACGCCTCGTACAAGGGGCTGTTCAACGTCTGGGCCGTCGACGCCGTCTCCCGCGACTCCGGCGTCTCCGGCGACCCCGCCCAGAGCGACGTGAAGGACACCGCCCTGCGCTCCGCCTTCTTCTGCGACGGCATCGAGCGGCTGCTGTGCGTGGACACCGGCAAGGTCGAGTCGTACGCGCGGCGGGCCCCCGCCGCCGACCTCGTGGTCGTGCTGTCCAACTCCACCAAGTACGGCGGCGCGGGCTACAACGACATCGTCTCGCAGGTCGGTTACGACGGCATCGCCACCGCCTCCTCCGACCACCCCAAGTCCGACCAGGTCGCCGTCCACGAGACCGGTCACTCGCTGGGCAAGCTCGCCGACGAGTACCAGTACGAGGAGTACGGCACGTACACGGGCGCCGAGCCGTGGGAGAGCAACATCAGCGCGCTGACCGCCGAGCAGCAGGCGGCGCAGCGGAAGAAGTGGTACCGCTGGATCGGCCGGACCTCGCCGGACGGCGGCACGGTCGGCGCGTTCGAGGGCGGCGGCTACTACCCCAAGGGTCTCTACCGCCCCACCGACAACTCGATCATGCGCACGCTCGGCCGGGAGTTCAACCTCCCCGGCCGCGAGGCGATGATCGCGGGCTTCTACCGCCACGCCAAGCCGCTGACCAGCACCTCGGGCGCGTACGGCACGGTCGGCCGCGGTGAGCGGGTCACGGTCCGGCTGTCCGCCGCCACCACGTCCGTGCGCTGGTACGTGGACGGCCGCGAGGCCGTCGCCGGCCGGGGGCGCACGACGATCACCCCGCGCTCCCTCGGCGTACCGGCGGACCACCGCCCGCACACGCTGTCGGTCAAGGCCGCCGACCGCACGGACGCGGTCCTCGACCCGGCCCTGCGCGAGCGCCTGACCGGCTCGCTGAGCTGGCAGGTCGCCGGCTAGCCCGCGTCGCTCGCGGACGGGTCCGCGTCCAGGACGCGGACCCGGCGTACGCGCGGGCGAGCCGGTCGCAGGAGCGGGCGAGGGCGGCGGTGCCGGGCAGGGCGCGCAAGGACTGAGGCGACTCACCCTCGGTCACCTCGTCAACTCCCGCTCCAGCGGCGTACGGAACCGGGGCGTGACCCGTACGTCGCCCAGCCAGCCGGACAGCCGGGCGATCTCCGCGGCGATCGCGGAGGCCGCCTCGCGGCCGAGTTCCTCCAGCGGCCGCCAGACGATCGTGCCGTTCGCGCGCTGGGCCCAGCCGCCCACGACGCGGCCGTTCCACCAGACCGTGGGGCCGATGTTGCCGGCGCGGTCGAAGAGGGCCGGCACATGGTCGGGGGAGAGGTACCAGTCGCGGCCGCGCCAGCCCATGGCGGTGGGGTCGAGACCGGGGAGGAGCGCGGCCCAGGGCGCGGCGGGCTCGACATCGTCCGCGTCATCGGGCAGGACGTGGCCGACGCCCTCCGACAACTCCACGTCCCGCGCCCCCACGTCGGCCAGCGCCCTGCGCGTGTCACCGAGCGTCCAGCCCGTCCACCACTTCAGGTCCCCCTCCGTCGCCGGCCCGAACGAGGCCAGCCAGCGCCGGGCGACCTCCGCCTTCGCCTCCCGGACGTCGACGTCCGGGATCTGCGGCACGGGCGCCCACGGATAGAGGCTGCTGGTCCACGAGCCGCGCGGGCGGCTGCGGCGTACGTGCCCGTCGGACGCCAGCAGCCGCAGCAGCCGGCTGCCGACACTCTGCCGTCCCTCGTACGGCTTGCCCGCCGACACCACGATCGTCTCCCGCAGCGCGGGCACGTCCTTGGCGAGCTCGGCCGTCGTCGCCTCGCCGCGCGCGGCGAGCGCGGCCAGCACCTCCTTCTCCGTCCGCGCGAGCCGCTGCTCGTCCCAGCCGCCGTCGGTCCCGTCCCGCAGGAACTTCACGAACCCCGCCCGCTCGCGGGCCGCGATCGTACGGGCCGTGGAGGCGTTGACGTACGGGGCGAGCCCGGACGTCACGGCGAACAGGGTGCGCCGCATGGACAGCAGCTTCACCAGCGTCACGTCGTCGTACAGCCCGCGCTCGACCTCCGCCGCCGAGGGCTCGGCGAGCCGCGCGCACGCCGACAGATACACGGTCGCCGCGTCGGTGGCGTGCAGCGCGACGAGGGCGTCGGCGACCTCCTCCACGGTCCGGACGCGGTGGGCGGGCGCCAGCAGATGCCGGCGGCCGAGGCGGGCGCGGCGCTGCTCGTCGGTGATGCGGGGGAGGAGGCTGCTCATGGGGTGAGGTTAGAAGGGATGTAGGACGGAGGCGGTCCTGCACGCCGCGCCCACACGGATGTCACATTCTCGGCAGCTGTCCTGTCCTACCTCCAGAAACATCCATCCGGAAGCCTGGAGGCCCGAAATGACCGCCCGCATCTCGCTCACCCCGCCCCGCACCCTGCTGAACCGCCTGGGGGCTTGGTACTCCCGGCGGATGTACGGCAAGGTGCTCGACCCCGGGCTCGCGGTCGGCCACAACCGGAAGGTCCTGCTCACCTACGCCAAGCTGGAGCGCTCCGTCGCCAAGTGGAACGCGCTCGACCCGGCCCTGAAGCACCTCGCCGTGATGGCCAGTGCGGCCCGGATCAACTGCTCCTGGTGTCTGGACTTCGGCCACTGGGAAGGCGGCGAACTCGGCCTGCCGCTCGACAAGGTCTCCCAGGTACCGCAGTGGCGGGACCACCGTGAGGCCTTCACCGAGCTGGAACTCCAGGTCATGGAGTACGCCGAGGCCATGACCGACACCGAGCCCCGCGTCACCGACGGACTCGCTGAAGCGCTGCTCCAGCGGCTGGGCGAGGCCGCCTTCGTGGAACTCACCGCCATGGTCGCCCTGGAGAACTGGCGCTCCCGGATGAACAGCGCCTTTGGCCTGACCAGCCAGGGCTTTTCCGAGGCATGCGCGGTACCGTCGCGTACGTGATCGAGATCGCCGTCTTCGAACAGCACCGACCGATGCTCTTCGGCATCGCCTACCAGATGCTCGGCAGCGTCACGGACGCCGAGGACCTGGTCCAGGACACCTGGCTCCGCTGCAGCCAGGTGTCCGGCCCGATCGACAACCCGCGCGGCTACCTGGCCCGTACGATCACCAACCTCGCGCTCAACCGGTTGAGTTCGGCCGCCGTCAAGCGCGAGCGGTACGTCGGCCCCTGGCTGCCCGAGCCGCTGGTCACCGTGCCGGACGCCACCGGGGACGTGGAGCTGGCCGAGTCGGTCTCGCTCGCCATGCTGGTGGTTCTGGAGAGCCTCTCACCGCTGGAGCGGGCGGTCTTCGTGCTCAAGGAGGTCTTCGGCTTCTCGTACCGGGAGATCGCCGAGACGCTCGGCCGCACCGAGCCCTCGGTACGCCAGGTCGGCTCCCGGGCCAAGTCGCATGTCCAGGCACGTCGGCCGCGCTACGCGACCCCGGCCGAGGTGAGGCGCCAGGTCACCGACGAGTTTCTCGCCGCGTGCCTCGGGGGCGACCTGAACCGCATGCTGGAACTGCTCGCCCCCGACGTCACCGCATGGAACGACGGCGGCGGAAAGGTCAAGGCAGCCTTGCGCCCGCTGCACGGCGCCCAGAACGTGGCCCGCTTCCTCGCGGCCGTGGCCGCCCAGCCGATGGAGGACCCGCGCGTCGTGGCCGTCGACGTCAATGGCCGGCCGGGCCTGCTGCGCACCACGGCCGGACGGCCGGACACCGTCGCCTGCGCAGAGGTCGAGAACGGCCTGATCACCGAGATCCGGGTCATCCGCAACCCCGACAAGCTCCGACACCTGGCCTGATCCGCCGCTACAAAGCCAGAGGCCCTGTGGATCGCTCCACAGGGCCTCTGGTCTGCTGTGCACTCGGCAGGATTCGAACCTGCAACCTCTTGATCCGTAGTCAAGTGCTCTATCCGTTGAGCTACGAGTGCGGGGTGTCACGCGGTGTTGCGGGGACAACCTTACAGGAATTTTTGGGGGGTAATCGCACGGGTGCGCTCGCGGGGGGCGGTCGGGGGGGCGGTCCCCCCGGCACACGGCAGTCCGGGCGCGAGGAACCGGCGGACAGAGCCATGCTCTCGCGCTTGGCGGTCAGGAAGGCTGGACCTCGTCGAAGAGGGCGACGGCTTCGGAGGGGTCCAGGCTCACCAGGCGTTCCAGACCGGCCATCGTGATGTTCGCCCACCTGCCGGCCCGCGCCCACATCTGTTCCTCGAAGGCGCGGACGGCCTCGTCCAGATCTTCAGGGCCGGTGGCGATGGACTCGGCGAGTTCGGCGCCTTCCAGCATCGCGAGGTTCGCGCCCGCCCCCAATGGGGGCATCAGGTGGGCGGCGTCGCCCAGTAGCGTCACCCCGGGGACGTGGGTCCAGGTGTGGGACACGGGCAGGACGTAGAGGGGGCGGTGGACGAAAGCCGTGCCGTGGCGGAGGAGGTCGAGGACGGGAGCGGCCCAGCCGTCGAACAGAGCCAGCAGGCTCGATCGCACGGCCTCGACGTCGGCCAGGTCCAGGTTCGTGTGCCAGTCCAGCGGCGCGCGGAACTGGGCGTACACCTTGACGTGGCCGCCACTGTTGCGCTGGGCGACGAGCGCGCGGTTCACGCCGTACACAGCCACGGAACCGTCGCCGATCAGCCGGGCGAGGTCGGGGTGGCGGGTGTCGATGTCGTCCAGGGAGGTCTCGACGTAGGTGACGCCGGTGTAGTGCGGTGTCGCCGACGAGACCGCCGGGCGGATTCGGGACCAGGCGCCGTCCGCGCCGACCACGAGGTCGAACGTCTCCTGCCGCCCGTCCGCGAAGTGGACCAGTACGCCATCCCGGGTCCCCGGCACCACCTGCGTCACGCCCCGACCCCACTGGACGTCGAGAGGGCCGAGCAGCAGGTCACGGAGTTGCCCGCGGTCGATCTCGGGATTGGCCCGGTCATCTGGACGGGGTCGCCAGTCGCGCAGGACGGTTCCGTCCGTGTCCAGGATGCGCATGGCCTGCCCCTCGGGACGGGACAGCGCCTGGAACTCCGCCAGCAGCCCCGCCTTGTCCAGCGCGAGCTGGCCCAGCCCTTCGTGCAGGTCCAGGATGCCGCCCGGGGGGCGGGCGTCCCAGGCGGGATCGCGTTCGAGGACGGTGACAGGGTGGCCATGACGGTGCAGGACGCGGGCGAAGGTGAGGCCGGCGGGGCCGCTGCCGATCACTGCGATACGGGGTCTCATGTCGATACAACGTACGGCCCCTCACCAAGCCGGTCCCACCCCCGTCACCGGGGTTCTGACCGCAGGGGCGCCGTGGCGGGGCGGCCGGGTCGGATCCACAGGTGGCCGGGGTCGGTGCTAGGTCCGCTTGGACGGCTTCGGTGCCTCCCAGGCGGGCCCGACGGAGAGGTAGGTGGTGCGCTGGATGAGGTCCCCGGCCCGGAGCTTCTGCGCTCCCCAGGACAGGCCGTCGTTCCGCGCCGTGTCCACGGCCTCCAGTACATGGAACGTCCCGGTGTCGATGATCAGTCGCCGACGCCAGGTATCGGCGTCCAGGTCGACGGCCGTGCCGGAGCGCCCGGTGCTGTCCTTGACCCGCTCCGTCACCCGCGCCCCGGGAATCCCGGTGAGGACCTGGAACAGCGCGGCCCGCAGCCGTGGTTCGGCGGGTGACTGGGCGAGCAGATCCTCCATGCCGTTGTAGAGACCCTCCGCGACCCCTTCCCCGGTGGCCTTTCCGACGAGCCGTGCCCGCAGTGCCGCCGGGTCGGTGGGCAGCTTCTTGAGGTCGTCCCACAAGACCGGTTTGCCGCAGATCACGTAGGCCATCCCTCCCGTGTCCTCTTGGGAGTAGTCCTGGACCAGACCGTTGGCGGGCTGCTCGCGCGAGCCGCTCCGGCTCAGCCAGACGGTCTTGTACGCTCCGTCCGGCTGGGGCTTGTCGCTGCTCCGCATCCACTCAAGAGTCCGCACCTTCCAGTACGGTGCCGTTTCCGTCCGCTCCGCCGCCGGAGAGCTCTGTGCGTCCCCGGAGTCCGACCAGGGCTGGAACGCGACCCCCAGCGCGATCGCCACGACCGCCGCCGCCGAGACGAGCACGGGAAGGCGCCGCCGCCACGTCCGCACCGGGACGACCGCGGCCGCCGGCTCCCATTCGAGCTCGGCCACCGGCCCCTCCGCCTCCGCCTCCGCATCCGCCTGACCGGCCGCCGACCGCACCGCGGCCAGCGCCGCGGCGACGGCGTCCGCCGAGGGCGGCGCGACCTTGCCCGCGGCCCTCAACCGCCGGGCCCCGGGGAAGTCGAGGAGGTCCCCGTCGTTCATGTCCTGCTGCCCGGTCATGCGAGGTCTCCTGTCAGGGAAAGCGGGGTGGAGGGGCCGAGCGCCGCGCGCAGCCGGGTGCGTGCCCGGTGCAGTCGGGACCTGGCCGTGCCCGAGGGAACGCCGACGACGGCCGCGGCCTCGGTGGGGCTGAGCTGCTCCCACGCGATCAGGAGCAGCAGCTCCCGCTCCACGGCCGGCAGTTCGGCCAAGGTCCGGCGCATCAGCGGCGCGACCGCCGCCGCGTCCAGCCTCCGGTCGACGGCGTGCCACGGGTCGCTGCTCGCCTCGCCGGCGAGCGCGGCGGCCGAGGGCCGTTCCTGCCCGCGCCAGTGCGCGGCCAGCACATTGCGGGCCACGCCGAAGAGCCACGCCCGGACCGGCCCGCGGGCCGCGTCGTAGGTGCCGCGCCCCGCGTAGGCCCGCAGCCACGCCTCGGCCAGCAGATCGTCCGCCGCGCCGGGCGCCCGGCGCGCGAAGTAGCCGTGCAACGCCCTCGAATGGCGCTCCACGAGCGGCTCGAAGGCCGACGCGTCGGTTCCCGAGCGCGCCAGCAGTTCCTCGTCCGTTGCCACGGACCTCCCCTTCCCCGGGCCACGCCTTTCGCGGCCCCCTTCCTCTTCTTGTGTCCGCCCCGCAAAAGCGTTCGCGAACCGGGAGCCGGGCGCGGGCGGCGGCGCTGATGATCTGTACGCCGATGCCGGCGACGCATCGGGTGGGCAGGCCGTCTCAACCACGACTGCGGTCCGGGGGCGTCCTCGGGGGCCACTGTCAGACCCCCTTGTTACTGTCGCGAACCCGGGAGCTCCGGGGAGCTTCGTGAACCGGCAGGCGACAAAGGCGGCTTGATGAGCGACGACGACATACGGCGGCTCGGTGTCCGGGCCTACGACCAGTGGACGGCCATGTGGAACGGCGACGTCGGTCTCGCCGAGGAGATCATGGCTCCGGAGTTCACCCTCCGCTACGCCCAGGCGGGCACCGAAGCCTTCGACGACGCCCGCACCCCGCGGCAGCTCGCCGACATCATCGCGGCCTGGCACCGCGGCCGCCCGGGGCTCCGCTTCGCGGCCGAGGGACCGGCGGTCGTGGACCTGACTCTGGTCGACGGAGCGCCGACCGGGCTAGTCGCGCGGCCCTACGTCGCGAGCTTCACGGCGGAGGACGGCCGGACCGTCGCCAGGAGCGGGACGGACACCCTCCGGATCACCGGCGGCGCGATCGCCGAGGTCTGGTCGGTCTCGTCCGGCGCGGGTGGCCGGACCTTCTACCGCTAGGCGCCACGGGCGTACGCGGAGCCGAAGGTCAGCCCAGCCGCATGCGGTAGCGGAGGGTCCGTTCCTTGGCGGTCATGGTCATCACGCACGCCTCCATGGGCTGATCGCCCCCGTCGAAGACCACCCTGGACAGCACGAGCACGGGATCGTACTCACCGAGCCCCAACGCCTCACGCTCGCCCTCGGTGGGCAGGCGCGCGGAGACGGACTCCTCGACACGGGTGGCGACATGGCCGAGCTCGGCGAGGAGGGTGACCGCCCCACCGGGCACCTTCCTCGGCTCGGCGAGCGCGGTGCCGGCGGCGATGCGCGGGGGGTAGTAGGAGTCCGCGAGCTCGACGGGTCGCCCGTCGAGCAGGATCAGCCGCCGCCGCACGACGGCTTCCTCACCGGGCGCGAGCCCGAGGGCCGTCGCCACGTCCTCGGGCGGCATCACGCCACCGGCCCCGAGCAACCGCTGCCCGCCGCGCCGCTTGCCCTCGGCGGCTTCCTCGGCCCACGCGTCGGACGCGCCGGGCGCGCGCGGGACGAGGTATCGCGCGGAGTCGCTCTCCCAGGTCTGATCGGGCACGATGGTTTTCCCCTTACTTAGGGTCCAGGTTGCCGCGTCTGAGCGCCGCCGTGAAGGCGGCGTACTCGGCGGGGCCGAAGCACAGTACCGGGCCGGTGGGGCGTTTGGAGTCGCGTATGAGTACGGGGCTGGGGCCGGGTATGCCTTCCGGGAGGGCGATCTCCACGCAGGTTTCGGCGGAACCAGAGCTGTAGCTGCTCTTCTTGAACCTCACTGTGTCTCCTTGGCGATCCTTGCGATGAAGTCGCGGGACGCGTCGGGAGCCAGTGCTTGGGTGCGCAGGCGATCGAACGCGACGTCGTAGCGCGCGACCTGGTCGTCCTCTTCAAGGTAGTGGGACGTCGTGAGCGGCTCCACGGCTACGGCGGGAGAGCCGACCTCGAAGTGGAAGACGGTATAGGCGCCGTCCAGTCCCGTGTGCGTACCCGCCTTGAACGGGATGACCTGCAGTTCAATGTTCGGCTGCCGGGAGACGGCGAGTAGATGTTCAAGTTGCCCTTGGAGAACGGAAGATCCTCCCAGCTCTCGTCTGAGGCACGCTTCGTCCAGCACGCATCGCAACGCCAGTGGGGAGGAGGTCAGGATCTCCTGGCGTTTCATACGTAGCTCGGTGAACGCTCGTGCCTCGCGCGCTGTCTTCCATACGCTGCCGCCTCCGATGACCGCATGGGCGTAGTCAGCGGTCTGTAGCACCCCTGGCACGACAAGTGCTGCGTAGAGGTCGATGCGGGTGGCGATCTGCTCCATTTCCAGAAAGTCGGCCAAGCGCTCGGGGATGACGTCCTTGTACTGCACGTAGAGGCGCTGGTGGCGGCTGCTGTCGGCCAACCTCGCGAGCTCCCTGATCTCTGCGATGCGTGCCGCGTCTGCGACCCCGTAGGCGGTGATAAACCTTTCAGGATCGGTGCGCTGTCTGCCGTTCTCGACCTTGCTCAAGGTCGGGCTGGATACGCCCAGCAGCTTCGCGCCCCCGGCGAGGTTGAGGCCGGCTCTCACCCTCAGTGTCTTCAGCGCCGCGCCGAGCCTTCGGCGTAACAGGGTGGGCGTGATGTCGGACAAGCGATCACCTCCTTGCGGCTCGACTCTAGCGACATCAACTGCACTGACTTGTGCGAGCGTTCACTCATTCGAGCCAACTACAGGCGAAAGTTTCAGCGCCCCTCACGCCGAACGGGAGGATGTGGCTGCTACCAGGACACTCGGGAGGCGCGAAGTGATGACCTACAGAAACGGCGCGTTCGTAGTCGACACGCGCGAGGGACGGATCGCGCAAGTGATCGGAAGCGCAGGCGCGTGCGTACGCCTGCGTGACCCCGGCGGGAGTGCCGAGTGGGAAGCGCCCGCTTCCGCCCTGCGGTTGGCCGGTCGCGAAGAGCGGGCCGCGGCCGGTCTCTGGCCGGCGGGTGCCAAGCCGCTCTACGGCTGCGCCGAATGCCTGGAGCTGGAGGCCGCGTTGCGAGCCGCCGCGAAGGGCGACGACGAGGTCAAGGCGGGAAACGCCCTCGTCGCGCAGCGGCGGCACTGGCGGTCGGCGCACACGCCGGTTCGGGGGCGGGGCCGATGAGGGGTCTCGTGGGGGAGTGCCGGCACCGGGGGGAGTGGACCCACACCCGTGGGGCGGCCCGGTGCGGCGGGTGCGGGGTCGAACGGTTCACGGACTACGGGGCGGTGCGACCCCTGGAACTGCCGCAGGTGATCACCCCGAAAGAGCGCGCCCCGAGCGCGGACCGCGCGGCAGCCCAACGCGTGGCGCGAGCCGCGTGGCGGGTCGCGCGGCTGTGGCCGGTGGGGCGGTGATTCGACCAGCGCGTCGCACGCGCCACCCTCAGCCGAAGCCGACCTCGTCGCGGCCGCCCCGCGACACCTTCATCAGGGCCGAGGCGATGACCTCCGCCTCGTCGTCCGTCAGGTGCGTGGAGAAATGCCGTTCGATGCCCCGTAGGTAGATGGGGGCGGTCTCGCGCAGCGCCGTGCGGCCGTCGTCGGTGATGAGGGCCCACACCACGCGCTTGTCCGCCGTGTCCTGCTCCTTGCGGACCAGGCCCGAGCGGGCCATCTCGTCGACCAGGCGGCTGACGCGCGTACGGCTGAGGACGACGCGCTCGGCGAGCTCGTTCATCCGGAGGCCGTCCGCGCCCGAGCCCTTCAGCTCCAGCAGTACGTCGTACCACGTCAGGGGAATCGTGGCGTCCCGCTGCACGTCGCTTTCGATGGCGCGCACGGCGGCGCTGTGGGCGAGCAGCAGCGCCCGCCATGCCCTGAGTCCGCTTCCCCTGTCGTTCACGGGGCAAGTGTAATCGCGCTTGTGTGCGCGCGCACGCACCTGTTAATGTGCTTACGCACGCAATCAAGCGCTGCACCGCGAATCGTGAATCGTGAGGAGTCCGGCATGGCCCGCAACATCACGCGTGACGAGGTCGAGCAGAAGATCAAGGGCGGCTCGGTGTTCGTCGTCGAGGCGCTGCCCGCCTCGTACTACGAGGAGGCGCACCTGCCCGGCGCCAAGAACCTGCCGCACGACGCGGTGGACAAGCTCGCGCCCGGCCTGCTGCCCGACAAGCAGGCCGAGATCATCGTCTACTGCTCCAACGACGACTGCCCGAACTCGGGCATCGCCGCCGACCGGCTCACCGAGCTGGGCTACGCGAACGTCTACAAGTACGCCGCGGGCAAGCAGGACTGGATCGCCGCCGGTCTGCCGACCGAGTCCGGCGCCTGAGCACGGCCCACGGCACCCATCGAGGGGGGGGACAGCGAACCATGAACAAGGAAGCAGCGCCCACGCGTGAGGTGAACGGCGTCCAACTGCCGTCCACCGGCGTCTGGAAGGTCGACCCGGGGCACACCGAAGTGGGCTTCATGGGACGGCACTTCATGCTCACCAAGGTCCGCGGGCGGTTCACGTCCGTGGACGCGACGGTCGAGGTGGGGGAGCGGCCCGAGGACAGCCGCGTCACCGCCGTGATCGACATGTCCAGCGTCGACAGCGGCGACAAGACGCGCGACGACCACCTGCGGTCGGGCGACTTCTTCGACGTCGCCCAGTTCCCGAAGGCCACCTTCACGTCCACCGCGGTGACGTGGCAGGGCACCACGGGGACGATGACGGGCGACCTGACCATCAAGGACGTGACGCGTCCGGTCACCCTGACCGTCGACTACCTCGGCTACGCCCGCGATCCCTGGGACAACGACCGCGCGGTGTTCTCCGCCCGCGGCAAGGTCAACCGCGAGGACTGGGGCCTGACCTGGAACATGGCCCTGGAGGCCGGCGGCATCCTGGTCTCCAAGGAGATCGAGCTGAGCCTGGAGCTCGAAACCATCAGGCAGGCCTGAGGGCGGGGTCGGACCTGGCCCGTACGGACGGCGCAGCACCCTGGGGGGGAGCGCCGTCCCGTACGGGCCGTCGCCGTCCCCTGCGGACGGTTCGCGGTGTGCACGGCGTGGCCACGCGCCGTGCACACCTTCCGTGCGTTCCCGCCGCCGACCGCCACCCACCGACCGACCGCGCCACCCACCGGCCGGCCGACCGGCTCGCCTCCGGCGGACCCCTCCCGTGCCCGGTGGTCTTCCTCATGCGTGCCCCCGCCATACGGTCGGCGCAAGTCCGGCCGAGTCCGCCGCGCCGGCCGCCCCATTCCGCTTTCCAAGGTCCTTCAACTCCCCGCCCTTCCAAGGAAATGCGGGCCGATATTTCGGCCTTGTTTCGCACAGACGGGTGTGCCATAGTCCCGTCAACGGACCTCGGTCCGGGTTACGGGGGAGGAAGCACCTTGTCCGCACGGCCCTTTCGTGTGCACAACAAGGCTGCGGGCGACACAGGGGGAATCACTGTCGCCGGTATGCCGCCGAATTACCGCCACCGGCATATGCAGGAATTTGCCGCCGCAACTTCATCCGCTCGGGGCGCCCCGCCCGGTGGTGAATGCCGTCACGGTATTCACCGGCCGCGTAGCCGCCGGCTCATGACGCGGCACCCCACCATCCGCAGATGACGCCGCGCACCGCCGCCCGTCCACCCCGCGTGGACCCCGGCGGCCCCCGCGGCGCCCACAGCCGCGCCCGTGCGGCCGCAGCCGCGCGTCGGCGCGCGCTCCGGGCTGCCGCGAGCACATCCCGCACGACCCACTCCCGCCGGTAGCCGCGGCCGCCCGGCCGTCTCCACGGCCGCCCCGCGCCGGCGGGTTCCCAGGCAGACACACCAGGCAGACACACCAGGCAGACACACCAGGCGGACCCACCACGCAGAACCGCCACACAGACCCACCACATCGACGTGTGTGACCGGAGGAAGCATGAAACCGCACGGCACCATGGTCAGCCCCGGCAGCGTCCACGGCTCCGGCCTGCTCCCGGACCTTACGCAGCACGAGATACAGGCCCTGCGCACGACCTTCAACCTCGCCGACGCCCATACCCACCAGCGGCAGTCCGTCGCCCAGCGCGGAATCGTCGCTCGTCTGCCCGAGCTGTGGTACGAAGCGGAGAACGGTCTCCAGGCCACCTACGAACAGCGCTTCACCGAGGCGTTCTTCCGCCTCCACGGACAGCACACGGCGCTCGCCAAGAACAAGACCATGCTCTCCTACGCCGCGTCGATATCGACGATGGTCGCCGGTATGTACCTGAAAAAGCAGCGCATGGACGTCACCCTCATCGAGCCGTGCTTCGACAATCTTTATGACGTGCTGCGGAATATGGACGTCCCGCTCTATCCGATCGACGAGTCGGTACTGCACGATCCGGATTCCCTGTACGAGCAGCTCAGGCGCCAGGTGCGCACCGACGCGCTTTTCCTCGTCGACCCGAACAACCCCACCGGGTTCAGCCTGCTGAAACACGGCCGCAGGGGATTCGAGGAGGTCGTCCGTTTCTGCAAGGACCACGACAAGCTGCTGCTCATCGACTTCTGTTTCGCCGCCTTCACGCTCTTCGATCCGGAAGTCGCCCGCTTCGACATGTACGAGCTCCTGGAGAGCTCCGGGGTGCGGTACCTCGCGATCGAGGACACCGGCAAGACGTGGCCCGTGCAGGACGCCAAGTGCGCCTTGATCACCGCGAGCGACGACATCCGCGAGGAGGTCTACAACCTCCACACCAGCGTGCTGCTCAACGTCTCGCCGTTCGTACTGCACATGCTCACCCAGTACATCGAGGACTCCACGCGCGACGAACTCTCCTCCGTGCGCGAGGTGCTGGACGAAAACCGCGACACGGCGCGCAAGGCGCTGGCCGGATCGATTCTGCGGTACGAGGAACCGATCGTGAAGGTCAGCGTGGCCTGGTTCCGGATCGATCACCCCGAGCTGACGGCCACCGAGCTCCAGCGGCTGCTCTCGGCCGAGGACGTGTACGTGTTGCCCGGCCGGTACTTCTTCTGGAGCCAGCCCGGCAAGGGCGAGTCGTACGTGCGCCTGGCCCTCGCCCGCGAGCCGAAGATGTTCACCGAGGCCATGGCCCGCACGCGGGAGGTCCTCGACCGCCATGTCCGGTGAGACCCGCGCCGCGGCCGACCGGGCACAGGCCGCGCCCCACGACCCGCACCCCGCACCCGGCGACGCCTACGCCGACGCCGCGCTGTTCATGGGCATGAACAGCGCGGACGACCGGGTGCGCATCGCCTGCAAGGCGTTCTTCACCGAACGGCTGGGCAGCCGGGTGCGGATGAGCTGGGAACAGGTCGGCCGCTGCGACGACCTGGTCTGGCACTTCCCCCGGGAGCTGCAGGACGCCTACTACCCCTTCATGGACAACCTGCACACCGACATGCGGATCGAGCGCCTGGCCTACGAGCCCGCCGACCTGCGCGCGGGCCTCGACGCGCCCGCCTGGGCCGGCCTGCCCACGCACGAACGGCTGCTGCTGGGCATGGTGCGCGACCGCGGCGGCGTCCTGTACTCGGCCAGCCCCCGCCTGAGCGGCCGGGACGACGTGCCCGTACGGACACCCGAACCGCCCGGCACCGAGCCGCTGTTCCCCGAGCCGCTCGAACGGCTCTACCGCGCCTCCCTGGCCCTGCGACTGCCCACGGAGGCACTGTGAGCGGCTGCGGCCGGACGGACGAGCGTACGGAAGGACGTACGGAGCGCGGGGAACCGTACACGGGCGTCACCGTGGCGCTGGTGACACCGCTGACCGAGGCCGGCGAGGTCG
Organism: Streptomyces sp. NPDC023527; assembly: GCF_055560115.1. Classification (NCBI taxonomy): domain Bacteria; kingdom Bacillati; phylum Actinomycetota; class Actinomycetes; order Kitasatosporales; family Streptomycetaceae; genus Streptomyces; species Streptomyces sp. NPDC023527. The sequence continues at coordinate 189,104 of NZ_JBVHJJ010000006.1, read as the reverse complement.
CCGAGGACGACGTCGCCCGGCTGGTCGCGAGCGTGCGGCCGCACGTGGACGCCCTCCTGCCCGCCCTCAGCACCGGTGAGGGCTGGGCCCTGACCGACCGGCAGTGGCGGGCCGTGGTCGCCGCCACCGTCCGAAGTGCCGACGGCCTGCCGGTGCTGGCCGGTATCCAGCGGCCGACGACCGGGGAGACCGTGGCCCGGGCCCGTACGGCCGCCGCCCTGGGGGCCTCGGCCGTCGTCGCTCCCACCCCGTACGGCCCGGACGTCACCCAGGAGGAGATGCACCGGCACTTCGAGACGCTCGGCGCGGAGGGCGGGCTGCCCGTCGTCGTCTACCACGAGCGCGAGATCTCGGGGAACGACCTGCGCCACGACACCCTGCTGCGGATCTGCGCCCTGCCCGCCGTCGTCGCCGTCAAGGACTCCGCGGGCGACCCACGGGCCACCCGCGAGCTCCTCGCGGCCCGCCCCGGCGTGCCCGTGCTCCAGGGGCTGGAGCACCTGGTGCCGGAGACCGGCGAGGTCGCCGGCCACGTCGCGGCGCTGGCCAACGTCGAGCCGGAACTGTGCGCGGCCCTGTTCACCGGGCCCGTCTCCGAGCACGCCGCCGAACTCGCCGCCGCCTGCCTGCGGCACGGCCTGGACCGCCCCGACTGGTACCGCGCGCTCAAGGGCGAGCTGCACCGCCGCGGCGTGCTGACCACCGATCGGACCATCGGGACGGGAGGAGCCCCGTGACCACGCCCACTCCGACAGGCAGCGCCCAGAAGCGGCTGTTCGTCCTCAACCGGTCGGTGCAGGACGCCCGGGTCGTGGCCGCCGTCGAGGAGCTCGAAAGGGACTGGATCGTCGCCCGCGTCGCGGAGCTGACCGCACGTACCCCCGCTCTCACCTCGCGCACGCGGTGGGTCGAGGAGCTCGACGGCCTGCTCGCGAAGGAGCGCGAGGGCTCGGAGACCGCCCGCTACCTGGCGGAGGAGGCGACGCGTGAGCAGTTCCGCGGGGTCGTCCGCGAGTTCGCGCTGGACGGCCTGACCGAGGCGCAGAACTTCTTCCCCGCCATCCCGCGCCTGCCGCTCAAGGCGCAGATGGCGGTCATGCGCGTCCTCATCGACGAGTTCGGCTGCGGCAACCTGCGGCAGGCCCACTCCCGGCTCTACCTCGACCTGCTGACCGAACTCGGCCTGCCCCAGGACCTGGAGAGCTTCCTCGACACCACATCCGACGAGACCTACGCCTTCCTCAACGTCTTCTACTGGCTCACCCAGCGCGCCCCGCACGTGGAGTACTTCCTCGGCGCCCTGGCCTACCTGGAGGCGAGCATCCCGCACGCCTTCCGCACCCAGGCGCGGGCCTGCGAGCGGCTGGGCATCGAGCACGGCCGCTACTACACCGAGCACCTGCACATCGACACCTTCCACATGCGGGAGATGCAGATCGCGATACGCGAGTACGAGACGGAGCGCGGCGTGGACGCCACCCGGCTGTGGGTCGGCGCCCTGCTGCTGTCGGACCTGATCGGCACGGCCTTCGACGCGGCCGTCGAGCGGGTCCGGGAGGCGGCGTGAGCACGCGCGAGGACGCGGTGCTGGAGGAGCTCGCCGACGGGGCGCGGGTGCGCGTCCGCGTCGCCGGGCGGGAGTTCGTGATCGACGCGGCCTGCCCGCACCGGCTGGGCCGGCTCGTCCACGGCCACGTCAACCCCCGCACCCTGCGCATCGTCTGCCCTCTGCACCGCTCCTCCTTCGACCTCGCCACCGGATGCCCCGTCGCGGGACCGGCCACCGAGGCGCTGAGGGTGTACGAAGCCGGGCCGGGCGGGGACGGGACCGAACGGCGGGAGGAGCAAGGATGACGACCACCGCCGCCACCGGCGCACCGGACTACGGGCCCGAACAGGTCTGGCTCCCGGCCTCCGAACAACTCCTGGAGTGGGACGACGACTTCCACTCCCTGATGCTCGGCGACGACCTGCGCATGAACGCCTACCGCGCGGCGGTCACCGAGGCGGTGCGACCCGGTGCGACCGTGCTGGACCTGGGCACCGGCACCGGCATCCTCGCCCGCTGGGCCCTGGAGGCCGGCGCCGCGCGGGTCTACGGCATCGACCTCAACGAGGGCGTGCTCGCGGACGCCGTCGACCAGCTGAAGGCCGCCGGCCACGGCGACCGCTTCCACCCGCTGTGCGGCCTCTCCTTCGACCTCGACCTGCCCGAGCGGGTGGACGTCGTCGTCTCGGAGATCATGGGGAACCTCGCCGACAACGAGAACTTCGCCGTGATCCTCGACGACGCCCGGCGGCGCTTCCTGCGGCCCGGCGGCACCATGCTGCCCCGCCACGTCGAGAGCTACCTCGTCCCCGTCGCCGCCGAAGAGGCCCACGCCCAGCTCACCGGCGACGGGCCGCGGGACGCGGGCGGGCCGGCGGCCTTCGCCGGCCTGCTGCGCCGACGGGGCGCCCGCGGCCCCTTCGACCTCTACTACGACGTGATCGTCCCGCGCCGCCGCCACCTGGCCGCGCCGCGGGTCGTACGGACCTACGACCTCACCACGCCCGGCGGGGCGGGACGGCCCGACTACCGGGTGCCGCTCGTCTACACCGCGCGGCGGGACGGCGTCCTCACCGGGTTCAAGGGCTACTTCGTCGCCACCCTCTCGGACACCGTCGCCCTCGACATCTCCGGCGACGACATCGGTGCCCGCACCACGTCCGACAGCTGGAAGCACTGCTACCTGCCGATCGCCGAGCCCGTGCCGCTGCGCCGCGGCGACCGGGTCGCCGTGGCGTTCAGCCGGTCGCGGCCCGCCGCCGCCACCGGGCCCGGCCACGCCTTCGGCCAGGTCTACCGCTGGGAGGGCGCCGTCGTCTCGGCGGGCACGACGGTGGCGCGCTTCGCGCACGGCACGGACCGCCACACCTCCGCCCTCCCGTAAGCCCTCTCACCGATCCGTACAGAACAGAACAGCGCAGATTCATTCATCGGGGGAAAGAAATGGAAACCGACAGCAACGCCTCGGCCCCGGCCGAGGCCGGATCCACCACGGGTGCGTCCCGCACCCGTACGTACGACGTGGTCGCCCTCAACGTGCCCATCGCCTACAACGCCTTCGGCGACCACGACCGCAACGGCGCCCTGTACGTCCTGGCCCGTGACGCCGAGGAGCTGCGCGCGGTCGCCGCGACGTGGCCCGAGCCGTTCCCGGACTACACGCGCGAACCCGAGCGCGTGCCGGCCCCGCACCCCAAGGCCCGGCCCCTCGTCCTGCGCGTGCGCCGCGGCGAGCGGCTGCGGGTCCGGCTCAGCAACGAACTGCCGCGGCCCGTCGGCATCACGCTCCAGGGCGTGCGCTACGACGCCCGTACGACGGACGGCGCGGCCGTCGGCGCCAACCCGGACAGCAGCGTGCCGCCCGGGGGGACCCGCGCGTACGAGTGGCTGTGCGAACACGAGGGCGTCTTCCACTTCGGCGACATGGCGGACCCGCGCGGCGAGGGCGCGCAGAGCCACGGCCTCGTCGGGGCCGTCGTGGTCGAGGCGCCGGAGGCCACCTGGACCGACCCGGTCACCGGCGCCCCCCTCGCGACGGGGCTGGAGGCCGACATCCACCTGCCGGACCGCAGCTTCCGCGAATACGTCGTCGTCATGATGGAGTACCCGAGCAACGACAACCCCGTCGCGCCCCCGGCCCACGGCTCGCACGGCGGCGACCACGGCCACGACGGGCACAACGCGCACGGGAGCGCGGCCGGCGCGGCCGCCGGCTACGGAAGCGACGATTCCGACACCCTCGACGACCTGACGCCGCCCAACAACGCCATGCTGCCGGTCAACCTGCGCATCGAGCCGATGGAATGGCGGATGTACCAGTACCACAAGATGCTCGCGGACGGGGTCCTCGACCCGGTGCGCGACGCACAGACCGGCGAGGAGATGCACCACAGCTCCTGGCTCTTCGGCGACCCGACCACGCCGGTCTTCCGCGGCTACTCCGGCGACCCGGCCGTCATCCGCCTGGTCCACGGCGGCATGCGGGACACCCACGTCTTCCACACCCACCTCCACCAATGGCGGCTCGACCCGAAGGACGAGAAGTCCCCGATCGTGGACTCCGTCAGCATCAGCCCCCAGGAGGGCATGACGCTGGAGCTCGTCGGCGGGCTCGGCTCCACGCAGGGGGCGGTGGGCGACTCGATCTGGCACTGCCACATGTACGTGCACTTCCACATGGGCATGTGGGGCATGTTCCGCATCTTCGACACCCTCCAGGACGGCTCGGGAAGCTATCCCGACGGCAAGCCCGTCACCGCCCTGCTCCCCCTCCCGCACCGCGCGGCACCCCCGGTGCCCACGCCCGAACGGCCGGGCTTCCCCGCGTTCCTGGCGGACACCGCCACGTACCCGCAGAAGAACCCGCGCCCGCCCCGTACACCCGGCCAGCCCGCCGGCATGGGCCGCGAACCCACCGCGCTGGAGGCCAACGCCTTCTGCGAGGACCCGCAGCCCGGCGAGGCGTTCACCAAGGTCGGGCCGCCCGGCGCGCCGGTGCGCCGCTACCACCTCGTGGCCGCCACCGGCACGCTCTACTACCACGGCGACCCCAAGAAACCGCACAACACCACCTGGCACGACCACCGCGGCATGTTCTACGTCCTCGCCGAGGAACTGGAGGAAGCCGGCGGGCTCGAGGCCTTCCAGCGGCAGCTCGCCCGGGGCGAGCGCACGCTGGAACCGCTCGTCATCCGCGCCCGCAAGGGCGAAGTGCTGGAGATGACGCTCACCAACGCCCTCCCGGCCGGCAAGCAGGAGGCGTCCGCCTTCGACTACGAACTGCCGTTCCAGCCCGAATGCGGCCTGCACACCCACCTCGTGAAGTACGACCCGCTCGTCGCCGACGGCTCGGCCATCGGCTGGAACTACATCTCCGCCACCACCACGGCCGACCACGGAGAGGAGGCGTTCGGCCAGTACAACTCCTGGACGTATCGCTGGTACCTCGACGAGGACTTCGGCACCGTCCTCTTCCACGACCACCTGCTCGCCAACTACCGGCAGCGCCACGGCCTCTTCGGCGCGCTCATCGCCGAGCCCGAGGACGCGACCTGGTTCTCGCCCCACGACCGGAGCGTCCCGCTGCGCCGCGGCACGCAGGCCGTGATCGAACGCGCCGACGGCAGCACCCACCGCGAGGCCGTGCTCGCCATCGGCGACTTCGTCCCGATGGTCCGGCACGCCACCTCCGCGGGCGCGACGGCCGGCGGCCACGACGGCGGGCACCAGGGCGGGCCCATCAACCCGCCGCCCAGTCCGGGAGCCCCCGACGACCAGGGCGTCATGGGCGTCAACTACCGCAGCGAGCCGGTGTCGGAACGCGGCGGCGACCCCGCCGACTGGTTCGCCAGCGACGTGCACGGCGACCCCGGCACCCCACTGGTGCGCGCCTACCCGGGCGAGGACGTACGCCTGCACGTCCTCCAGGGCTCGCACGACCTCCAGCACAGCTTCACGGTCAGCGGCGGCCGCTGGCGCGAGTGGCCCGGCCGCACCGACACCGCCTGGCGCGACCAGCACACCTTCGGCATCTCCAACGTCGCCGAGCTGCGGCTCGACCCCACGGCCGGCCCCGGCGACCACCTGTGGGCCTTCGGCGCGAGCAACGACCTGTGGCTGGGCTGCTGGGGACTGCTGCGCCTGCACGACCGCCCGCAGCACGACCTGCCCGCCCTGCCCGGCGCCGCCCCCGGCCGTGACCCGCTGCCGCCCCGGCGCGCCCCGCGCCGCTACACCGTGCGGGCACGCTCCCGCGTCATCGCCTACAGCGACCGGCGCACCGACCCCTACGGGCTGGTCTACACCGTCGACGGTGCCCCCGACGACGGCGGCCCTCTCGTGCTGCGCTGCCGCGCGGGGGAGTGGGTCGAGGTCACGCTCGTCAACGAGCTGGACGGCCCGCCGCCGGCCAGCCCGCTCGACCCCGCCCTGATGAACGAGGAGGATCCGGGCGCCCGCACCGTCTCCGGCCGGGTCTCCCTCCACCCCACCCTGCTGCGCTACGACGTCCGCCACCACGACGGCGCCCACGTCGGCCGCAACGAGGACGGCACCGTAAAGCCCGGCGGAGCCCGTACCTACCGCTGGTACGCCGACGAGCCCGGCGTCGTCCTGCTGCGCGACCAGGCGGACGTCATCAGCCACATGCGGCGCGGCCTGGTCGGCGCCCTGGTCGTCGAGGAGGCCGACGCCACCCCCTACGACCCGGCCACCGGACGCGAACGCTGGTCCGGCGAGCAGGCGGTGGTGCGCCGGCCCCACGCCGAACCGGTCCGGGAACTCGTCCTCGTCACCCAGGACGGGCTGCGGCTCTACCACGACGGCGACCTCACCCAGCCGGTCACCGACCTGTTCTCCGACAGCCCCGACGACGCCGGCCAGAAGGCCTACAACTACCGCACCGCCGCCCTGCACCCCCTCGCCCCCGGCCTCGACGACCCCGAGCCGCCCACCCCGCTGCTGCGGTGCCGGCCCGGCGACCGGGTGGCCATCCACCTGGCGGTCGGCGCGTCACGCATGCGCAACCAGTGCTTCACGGTGCACGGGCAGGTGTGGGACGCTTCCGAGACCGGTCGGGGGACGTACGTATCGACCATCGGCGCCCTCGCCACGGGCAGCACGCGCACCATCCGTTTCCGGGCCCAGTACCCCGGCGACTACGCCTACCGCACCGGCAACCTCCACTGGGGGGTCAGTGAGGGCTGGTGGGGTCTGATCCGCGTATCGGAGACACCATGAGCGCCGCACGGAACGACCGGCACGACGGGGGCACGGACGATCCGCGCCTCCCGGACAGTGACGACACGATCGTCGTCTTCACCGACCTGAACTGCTCCTTCGCGCACGTCGCGGTCCACCGCCTGCACGAGACCCGGCGCCGCCTCGGCCTGGAGGGCCGGGTGTGGTTCGACTTCCGGGCCTTCCCGCTGGAGTTGTTCAACCGCGAGGTCAACGCCCGGCCCGGCGTCGACTCCGAGACAGCCGTGCTGGGCGCCGTCGAGCCCGACGCCGGCTGGCGCATGTGGCAGGGCCCGGACTGGACGTACCCCGTCACCACGCTCCCCGCGCTGGAGGCCGTGCACGCGGCCAAGGCGCAGGGCTGGCACGCCAGTGAACAGCTCGACCGGGCCCTGCGCCGCGCCTTCTGGGCCGAGGGCCGGTGCATCTCGCTGCGCCACGTCATCCTCGACGTGGCGCGGCGCACCGGCGTGGTCGACGTGGACCGGCTGGCCACGGCCCTCGACACCGGCTCCGCCCGCGCGGCCGTCATGGCCCAGTACGAGGCGGCGCGCGACGGCCGGGTCACCTGCAGCCCGCACCTCTTCCTGCGGGACGGCACCGACAGCGCCAATCCCGGGATCGGGGCGCACTGGATCGGCGGTGACTTCGGCGTCGGGTACCCGTGCATCGACGAGGACCGGCCGCAGGTCTACGAGGAACTCCTCACGCACGCGGCGAAGCTGGCCGGATCCGGTGCCGGAGCCGACTCCGGCGGTCCGGTGCGGGGCGCCTGACCGTCCTTCCCGTCGTGACCGTCCCGGCATCCACGTGGGTGCCGGGGCAGTCACGACGAACCTTTGCCCAACGGTCAGCCACCTCCGCACCTCACCCCACTACCGTCTCGACGCATGGAAACGATCAACGTCGCGCACCTGGCGCGAGACATCCCCCAGGCATGGACCTCCCGCGTGCTGGGTGAGGCCGGTGGGGCTCGGGTGAAGGTGCTGTGGATGGGTGGAACGGGATTGGAGGAAGAGGTTCATGAGGATGCCGAGGCGCTGTTCGTCATCGAGGGACGGCTCGAACTCGACCTGGTCGGCGCCCATATAGCCCTAGGAGCGGGCGAGTTGTGCCTCGTACCACCGCACACGCCGCACGCCGTGCGGCCCGGCAGCCACGGCGTGCTGCTCATCGTCGAGCGGTAGTTCGGCGAAGCGTCCGGTACGGGCGCGGTGGGGCGGGGGGAGGTGGGGAAAGATGGGCGTATGGGGACCTTCGCTGCGCACGATGGTCTGATCGCCGGACGCTACCGCCTCAGCGCGAGGATCGCTCGCGGCGGTATGGGCACCGTATGGCGTGCCACGGATGAGTTGCTGGCCAGAGAGGTCGCGGTCAAGGAGCTGCACCTGGACGGGGGCGCCCTCGCCGGGCCCGCCGCGCACGCGCAGATCGACCGCACGCTGCGCGAGGCCCGCGCGGCGGCGCTGATCAGCCACCCGAACGTGGTCGTCCTGCACGACATAGTGGTACAGGACGGACGGCCTTGGATCGTCATGGAGCTCGTCGAGGGCCGCGCCCTGTCCGACGTGCTGGTGGCGGAAGGGCCGGTCGGCGTCCGGGAGGCGGCCCGCATCGGCGTGGCGCTGCTCGGCGCGGTACGCGCCGCGCACGCGCGCGGCGTCCTGCACCGGGACATCAAGCCCGCCAACGTCCTGCTGGAGGCCGGCACCGGGCGCGTCGTGCTGACGGACTTCGGGATCGCCCAGGTGTCGGGGACCACGACCATCACCGAGGCGGGCGCCTTCGTCGGCTCGCCCGAGTACACCGCGCCCGAGCGGATCTCCGGCATGGAGACGGGCCCGGCCTCCGATCTGTGGTCCGTGGGGGTGCTGTTGTGTGTGGCGCTCAGCGGCGAGTCGCCCTTTCGCCGTGACTCCCTCGGCGGAGTCCTCCAGGCCGTCGTGCACGACGAGATCCGGCCACCGGCGGACGCGGGGCCGCTGCTGCCGGTCGTCCAGGGCCTGCTCGAACGCAACCCCAGGCTCAGGATGAGCGCGACGGAGGCGGAACGGCTCCTGAGCCCGTACGTCGACGGGGGCGGCGCCGCGCCGGGTGGCTCGGCGGGCGAGACCACGCAGCGCGCCTCACCGCCCGCGTACGGGCAGCACGGTCATCACCCGGGACGCGCCCGTACCGCCCTCATGGCGGCCGTCGCGGTGGTGACCCTGGCCGGCATGGGCGCCGGCGTCGCCGCACTGCTGGCCGGCCGGGACAGCGCCGGGGCGGGTGGCGTGCCGACGCGGGCGGCCAGCGGGCCCGTGGTCTGGTCCCCGTCCGTCCCTGAGCCGCCCGCCACCGCGAGCGTCAAGGCGCCGCCCGGCTATCAGGCGGTGCGCGACCCCGCCGGATTCGCCCTCGCCGTCCCCGACGGCTTCACCCGCTCCCTCGAACCGCCGCGCGTCTACTACTACTCACCCGACAAGGAGTTCCGCCTCGGCGTCCTCATCCAGGATCCGCAGGAGGAGGGGCCCATGGGCACGCTGCGCGCCGCCACCGCGCAGGCGCCGGAGCGCTATCCGGGCTACCGCTCGGCCGGTCTCGGACAGACCACCCAGCGCGGACACCGCGCCGCCACCTGGGAGTTCACCTGGGACGATCCCGCCATCGGACCCGTCCGCACGTATGACATCTGCTGGGACGAAGGAGGCAAGATGTATGACCTGTGGGTGTCCGGCCCGTCCGCGCGGGCCGCCGAGGCGCGGCGGTACGCGGACGTCGCGCTCGACACATTCGTCCGTGTCAGGCCCGTTTCCAGTCCCTGAGCCGGCCGCGCACCGCCTCGTATCAGCGTGCGGGCCGGGCGCCGCCATCAGTAATGATGGGGTCATGACGAACGACGGGGGATGGGCGAACGAGCCCACCAGCTACGATCTCCAGCCGCCGGCGCCTGTACCCGCCCGGAGCGCCGTGCCCGCGGCGCCGCCCCAGGGCGCGGTGGCCCCACAGGGCTCGGCGGCATCGCACGGCTCAGCCGCACCGTACGGCTCGGCCGCGCCGCAGAGCCCCGCCGGGCCTCATCAACCGCCGGCGTACACCCAAGCCCCGGCACACCCGCAGAGCGCAGCCGCGCCTCAGGGGCCGGCCGCACCGCACAGCCCAGCCGCACCACAGGCCACCGTCTACGCCCCGCCCACCCCGACCCCGGCCGCCGACCCCGGCGTCGGCCGACTGGTGGGCGGCCGATACCGCCTCGTGTCGCGCCTGGGCCACGGCGGCATGGGCACCGTCTGGAAGGCGCGCGACGAGGTCGTCGACCGCGATGTGGCCGTGAAGGAACCCCGCGTCCCCGACCACCTGCCGGAGTACCAGCGGCAGAACGTCTACCAGCGCATGCAGCGCGAGGCGCGCGCCGCCGCCCGCATCGACCACCCCTCGGTCGTGACCGTCCACGATGTGGTGGTCGAGGAGGGCCGCCCGTGGATCGTCATGGAGCTGGTGCGCGGGCGCTCGCTCGGCGACCTGCTCGCAGAGGGCACCCTCGACCCGCGCGAGGCCGCCCGGATCGGCCTCGCCGTCCTGGGCGCGCTGTCCGCCGCGCACGAGGCGGGCGTCCTGCACCGCGACGTGAAGCCGGACAACGTCCTGCTCGGACCCAACGAGCGCGTCGTGCTCACCGACTTCGGCATAGCCCAGATCGAGGGCGAGCAGGGCCTGACGGAGACGGGCGCCTTCGTCGGCTCACCGGAATACGTGGCTCCGGAGCGGGTCCTGGGCCAGCGGCCCGGCCCGGAGTCGGACCTGTGGTCGCTCGGCGTCGTGCTCTACGCGGCCGTGGAGGGCGTCTCCCCCTTCCGCCGCTCCAACACCCCCGCCACGCTCCAGTCCATCCTGTCCACCGAGCCCCAGATGCCGGCCCGTGGCTCGGGCGAGCTGAGCACGATCGTCATGGGGCTGCTCCGCAAGGACCCCGCCTCCCGCCCGACGGGGGCCCAGGTCCGGCAGGTGCTGGACGCCGTGGCCCGGCCGGTGGCCCCGCGGCCGTCGGCGTACACCGCGCCGCGCGCGCAGGCCACCGGCAGCAAGTGGGTGCCGCCGGTCCTCCAGGGCAACCGCAAGCTCCAGTGGGGACTCGGCGGCGGAGCGGTGGTCGTGGCCGCCGCCGTGGTGCTGCTGGTCATCAACCCCTTCGCCGTCGGGCCGGCCGTCCCGCTGAACTGGAAGGTTGTGAACGAGCCCGAGATTGCCAAGGCCTCTGTCACGGTCCCCCAGGACTACCCGAAGAAGCTCAAGGCCGAAGACGGACTGGTCGAGTTCGACGACCCCAGCGGTGTCTTCCACATCAGCCTGGACCGGGACACCCTGGAGCAGCGCCGCAAGTCGGTGGTGGACAAGGAGCCGAAGGACATCGGCTCGGCCGACGTCGAGGCCCAGAGGATCGCCGATCACCTCAAGAGCGGCAGGGCGCTCTCGGTCAACGACGCCAAGTCGACCACGGCCAAGGCCGCTCCCCACCAGGGCATGGACGCGGCGGAGGTCGTCACCGTCTACCGGGAGTCCGGGGACAGCGAGGACGCCCCCAGGAGCGCCCTGCGCACCCAGGTCATCGTCAACGACGCGAAGACCGCCTCCTGGACGCTCCAGGTGACCATGCCCGCCAAGGGCGAGGGCCGCAAGAACGGCGACAAGCTCTTCGAGAACGTCCTCAAGTACCTCAAAATCCAGAACCAGTGAGGCGCGTGGGTGCCCGGCGAAAAGTAGTTACTGCCGGGTACCCAAAGCGTCCGACCCGTCATACGCTCGCCGCATGACCGACTCGCGGCACAGCGCAGCAGTGGCAACGGACGTGACCGACGGCAATCCCGTCACCCCGGCGGGCACCCGCACCGCCGCCGACGTCGTCACCCCGGCTCTCGTCGGCCGCCTCACCCGGGACGTCATCGGATCCGGGGCCACCGCCGGTCACGCGCCCTTCACCGGGCAAAAGCTCGCGGACCTGCCGGAGTCCACGCCCGAGGACGTCGCCACCGCCTTCGTACGCGCCCGCGAGGCACAGCGCCAGTGGGCCCGCGTGCCCGTACGGGAGCGCGCCGCCGTCCTGCTGCGCTTCCACGACCTCGTACTCGCCCGCCAGTCCGAGGTGCTGGATCTGATCCAGGTCGAGACCGGCAAGGCACGCCTCCACGCGCACGAGGAGGTGCAGGCCGTCGCCGTGTCCGCACGCCATTACGGGCGCAAGGCACCGGCGTACCTGCGGCCCAGGCGGCACACCGGCGTCGTCCCCACCCTGACGAAGGTCACCGAGCTGCGCCAACCGCGCGGCGTCGTCGGCCAGATCGCGCCCTGGAACTACCCCTTCGAGCTGTCCGTCGGTGACGCCCTGCCCGCCTTCGTCGCGGGCAACGCCGTCGTGATGAAGCCCGACACCCAGACCGCGCTGACCGCCCTGTGGGCGCGGGAGCTGCTGATCGAGGCGGGTCTGCCGGAGGAGGTCTGGCAGGTGGTGCTCGGCGAGGGCCCGGTCGTCGGCCCCGCCGTCGTCGCCCACGCCGACTACGTCTCCTTCACCGGCTCCACCCGCACCGGCCGAGAGGTCGCCCAGGGCGCCGCCGCCCGCCTCGTCGGCTGCTCGCTCGAACTCGGCGGCAAGAACGCGATGCTGGTCCTGCGCGACGCCGACGTCGAGAAGGCCGCCGCCGGCGCGGTCCGCGGCGCCTTCTCCTCCGCCGGCCAGCTGTGCGTCTCCATCGAGCGGCTGTACGTGCACGAGTCGGTCGCCGACGCGTTCGTCGAGCGCTTCACCGCCCGTACGAAGGCGCTCCGACTCGGCACCGGCCTGGCCTACGGCGCCGACATGGGATCGCTCGTCTCCCACCGGCAGCTGGAGACCGTGACCCGGCACGTCGAGGAGGCCGTCGCCAAGGGCGCCACCGTCCTCGCGGGCGGCCGGCCGCGCCCCGACGTCGGGCCGCTGTTCTACGAGCCGACGATCCTCGACGGCGTCGAACCGCCCATGGCGCTGTGCGCGGAGGAGACCTTCGGGCCGGTCGTCTCGGTCTACCGCTTCCGCGACGAGGACGAGGCCGTCGGCCTCGCCAACGCCACCCCGTACGGCCTCAACGCCAGCGTCTGGACCACCGACGGCCGCCGGGGCCACGAGATAGCGGCCAGGCTGCGCGCCGGGACCGTCAACGTCAACGAGGCGTACGCGGCCGCGTACGGCAGCGCCCAGTCACCCATGGGCGGCATGGGCGACTCGGGCCTCGGCCGGCGCCACGGCTCCGAGGGCATCCTGAAATACACCGAGGCCCAGACCGTCGCCCAGCAGCGACTGATGCCGATGGGGCCGTCGTTCGGGCTGACGGACGAGAAGTACGCCGAAATCATGACCCGCGGCCTGCGGGCGATGAAGGCCCTGCGCCTGCGCTGACCGGACGCGCGTCCGGACGGAGCCGTTCATACGGAGGTGAGCGTGTCAGCGTTCGACTATGACGTCATCGTCGTCGGCTCGGGCTTCGGCGGCGCGGTGTCCGCCCTGCGCCTGACCGAGAAGGGGTACCGCGTCGGCGTGCTGGAGGCCGGCCGGCGCTTCACCCGCGAGACCCTGCCCAGGAACTCCTGGGACCTGCGCAACTACCTGTGGGCGCCCGCCCTCGGCCTCTACGGCATCCAGCGCATCCACCTGCTCGGCCATGTGATGGTCCTCGCGGGCGCCGGTGTCGGCGGCGGCTCGCTCAACTACGCCAACACGCTGTACGTACCGCCGAAGCCCTTCTTCGACGACCCGCAGTGGGCCCGCATCACCGACTGGCAGGAGGAGCTGCGGCCCTACTACGACCAGGCGCGGCGCATGCTGGGCGCGCGGCTCAACCCGACCATGACGCCCTCGGACGTCCACCTGAAGGCGGCGGCCGAGAAGATGGGCGTGGGGGACACCTTCCGCATGGCGCCCGTGGGCGTCTTCTTCGGGGACGGACGCGACGGCGACGGCACGGAACGCACGGACCCGGGCGCGGAGGCCGGCGATCCCTACTTCGGGGGCGCGGGGCCGGTCCGCACGGCGTGCACGGAGTGCGGCGAGTGCATGACCGGCTGCCGCCACGGCGCGAAGAACACCCTCAACGAGAACTACCTGCACCTCGCCGAGCAGGCCGGGGCCGTCATCCACCCGATGACCACGGTCGTCGCCGTCACCGAGCACCGCGACGGCGGCCACCGCGTCGTCACCCTGCCCACCGACAAGCGGCACAAGGCGGCGCCCAAGGTGCTGCGCGCGGAGCACGTGATCATCGCCGCGGGCACGTACGGCACCCAGACGCTGCTGCACACCATGAAGGACAAGGGGCTGCTGCCCCGCATCCCCGACCGGCTCGGGCACCTCACCCGGACGAACTCCGAGGCGCTGGTCGGCGCCCAGACCGACGACCGCCGCTACCGCAAGGCCCACGGCGCGCCCCGGGTCGACTTCACGCGAGGCGTCGCGATCACCTCCTCCGTCCACCCGAACGCCAACACGCATATCGAGCCCGTGCGTTACGGCAAGGGCTCCAACGCGATGGGACTGCTGTCCATCCTCCAGGTGCCGGTGGGCACGCGCGCGCCACGGGTGCTCGCCTTCGCGGCGCGCTGCGCACGCCACCCGGCGCGGTTGGCGCGCTCGCTGTCCAACCGGCGCTGGTCGGAGCGGACCATCATCGGCCTGGTCATGCAGTCGCTGGACAACTCCCTGACGACGTACCGGAAGACGAAGGGACTCGGGAAGGGGCTGCTCACCGCCCGGCAGGGGCACGGGGCGCCGAACCCGAAGCAGATCCCGGAGGCGACCGAGGCCGCCACGCTCATCGCGCGGGAGATCAACGGCTTCGCGGGCAGCAACGTCGGCGAGCTGATGGGCACCCCGCTCACCGCCCACTTCCTCGGCGGCTGCCCGATCGGCGCCGACCCGTCCCAGGGCGTCATCGACCCCTACCACCGGCTGTACGGGCACCCGGGGATCTCGGTCGTCGACGGCGCCGCCGTCTCGGCGAACCTCGGCGTCAATCCGTCCCTGACCATCACGGCGCAGGCGGAGCGGGCGATGTCGTTCTGGCCCAACAAGGGCGAGGCCGATCCCCGTCCGGCGCAGGGGAGCGCGTACGAGCGGGTGGCCACGGTCGTGCCGCGGTACCCGGCGGTACCCAAGGAGGCGTTCGCGGCCCTGCGGCTGCCGTTCCTGGCGGTGCCGCCGGTGCCGAGGCGTTCCGCGGGTCTCACAGAGGAGCAGGGGTAAGTCCCGCGCTCCTGGAGCGTGAGGCTTACGTGAGCGTCACCGCCGGACACGGCGAAGGGCCCCGGGCCGCCTCCGCGGGGGCGTGCGGGCGGCCACGGGGCCCTTGACTGCCGGCACCGAGGTCAGGGCGGGGTCGGTGCCGCGAAGCGGCGCCGGGGGGAGCGCCGCGGGTCGGGAGGTGGCCCAGTGGTCGGACCAATGGTGGTGCGGGATAAGGGGATCGATGCCCCTTTGCATCGTGCGGGATGCGCCGCGCTCGGCGCAACCGTTTCGACCGGATACGGTCGGTTCCAGGCGTCCCCGGAACCGACCGTCCCTTGGGTGGCGGCCGGGCTGCTGTCCCCTGCTGACCGGTCGCCGTGCCACCGGAGTGAGGTCCCACGACATACGTATGCGTACGTCTCACACTCCGGTGGATCCGCCCTGTCATTGCCGGGCGCCCAGGTGAACAGGGACGGAAGCCACGCGTGGATCTCGGTGGGCCGCTCCTGGCTGGCGCGGACACCGGGTCCAACGAAGACGGTCACGAGGCGGTCACGCTCCGTACGGGTGACGCGCCGGACTTCGCGGCGACGAACTCAGATCCGGCCGCGGCACAGCTCCAGCAGCGTCATGGCGAGCGCGGTGCCGGGCTTGCCCAGCTGGTCGCTGTAGTGGGAGAGGATCTCCATCTCGCGGGAGAGGTTCACCCGGCGGCCGCCGGAGGCGATGCGCTCGCGCTGGATCACCGCCGAGACGGCCATCCGCTCCTGCACCAGCCCGATGATCCGGCCGTCGAGATCGTCGATCCGGTCACGGGCGTCGGTGATCACGCCGGCGGCCTCGTCGGTACGGGCGCCGGTGTCGGTGAGGGTCGTGGTGCTCATGTGTGTTTC
The DNA here is from genome assembly GCF_055560115.1 of Streptomyces sp. NPDC023527. NCBI lineage: Bacteria > Bacillati > Actinomycetota > Actinomycetes > Kitasatosporales > Streptomycetaceae > Streptomyces > Streptomyces sp. NPDC023527. Next base: position 173,194 of record NZ_JBVHJJ010000006.1, on the reverse strand, counting down.
TCCAAAAGGGGGTGCGGCCCCTGGAGCGGCGAAGCCCGGGAAAACGACAGGCGCCCCGGGCCTTGTCGGCCCGGGGCGCCTGGGGAAGTCGCTTGTCAGTTGCTCAAGCAGCACGACCATGGCAGCCGGACGGGCCCGGTGCCATAGGTAAAGACGTAGGTCAGGTGCTTGCGCATGGCGCACAGTATGACCCGGGGAAGGGGCCATGGCCAACGCCGATTCGGATGGTGAGACAAAAGGAAGCACGCGCGCCCCGGTAGAATCGACAAATACAGACCCCTCTCCACCACCGCCGGAAGGCCGCGCCCGTGTCAGCAGCCCCCCCCGCCGCCGCCCACGACAACACCGCGGACCCGGTGCTCGTTGTCGACTTCGGTGCGCAGTACGCCCAGCTCATCGCCCGCCGCGTCCGCGAGGCCCGGGTCTACAGCGAGGTCGTGCCCAGCACGATGCCCGTCGCCGAGATGCTCGGGAAGAACCCCAAGGCGATCATCCTCTCCGGCGGTCCCTCGTCGGTCTACGAAGAGGGTGCCCCGAGCATCGACCGCTCGCTCTTCGAGGCCGGCGTCCCCGTCTTCGGCATGTGCTACGGCTTCCAGCTGATGGCCACCAGCCTGGGCGGCACCGTCGACGACAACGGCGCGCGCGAGTACGGCCGCACGCCGCTGACCGTCTCCAAGGCCTCCTCCACCCTCTTCGAGGGCACTCCGGCCGAGCAGTCGGTGTGGATGTCGCACGGTGACGCCTGCTCCGCCGCCCCGGAGGGCTTCACGGTCACCGCGTCCACGGACGTCGTGCCCGTCGCCGCCTTCGAGAACGACGAGAAGAAGCTCTACGGCGTCCAGTACCACCCCGAGGTGCTGCACTCCACGCACGGCCAGCAGGTCCTGGAGCACTTCCTCTACCGCGGCGCCGGCATAGAGCCCACGTGGACCACCGGCAACGTCATCGAGGAGCAGGTCGCCGCGATCCGCGCGCAGGTCGGCACCAAGCGCGCCATCTGCGGCCTGTCCGGCGGCGTCGACTCCGCCGTGGCCGCGGCCCTCGTACAGAAGGCCATCGGCGACCAGCTCACCTGCGTCTACGTCGACCACGGCCTGATGCGCAAGGGCGAGACCGAGCAGGTCGAGAAGGACTTCGTCGCCGCGACCGGTGTGCAGCTGAAGGTCGTCGACGCCCAGGAGCGCTTCCTGGACGCCCTCGCCGGCGTCTCCGACCCGGAGACCAAGCGCAAGATCATCGGCCGTGAGTTCATCCGCGTCTTCGAGCAGGCCCAGGCCGAGATCGTGGCCGAGGCCGGCGCCGAGGGCGAGGACGTCGCGTTCCTCGTCCAGGGCACGCTCTACCCCGACGTGGTCGAGTCCGGTGGCGGCACCGGCACCGCCAACATCAAGTCCCACCACAACGTGGGCGGCCTCCCCGAGGACCTGGAGTTCGAGCTCGTCGAGCCGCTGCGCCAGCTGTTCAAGGACGAGGTTCGCATGGTCGGCTCCGAGCTGGGCCTGCCCGACGAGATCGTCCAGCGCCAGCCCTTCCCGGGTCCGGGCCTGGGCATCCGCATCGTCGGCGAGGTCACCAAGGAGCGCCTCGACCTGCTGCGCGAGGCCGACGCCATCGCCCGCGAGGAGCTGACGGCGGCCGGCCTGGACAAGGAGATCTGGCAGTGCCCGGTCGTCCTGCTGGCGGACGTCCGCAGCGTCGGCGTCCAGGGCGACGGCCGCACGTACGGCCACCCGATCGTGCTGCGCCCGGTCTCGTCCGAGGACGCCATGACGGCGGACTGGACGCGGATGCCGTACGAGGTGCTGGCCAAGATCTCGACCCGCATCACGAACGAGGTCGCCGATGTGAACCGCGTGGTGCTGGACGTGACCAGCAAGCCGCCGGGGACGATCGAGTGGGAGTAATCCCACTGGCCTTCCGATAGGCCTTTTGTACGGTCAACGCCGATGCCGTCGCTCATTCGTTTGGGTGGCGGCATCGGCGTTCGTGGTGGGTACGCTGGCCGTACGGCCCAGGATCCCGTCCATGGGAGGACTTATGACCGCTGAGATCGCGCACCACTGGCCGGTGCCGCCGCAGGACGGTTACACCGTGGACGACCTGCTGACGCTGCCCGACCTCCCGCCGCACACGGAGCTGATCGACGCGAGCCTGGTTTTCGTGAGTCCACAACGGTATTTCCACAGCGTTGTGATCGATCTTCTGGTGAACGGCTTGCGGCGCAGCGCGCCGCCCGAGCTCAGGGTCGCCCGGGAAATGACTGTGGTGATCGACAAGCGCAACGGCCCGGAGCCGGACGTCCTGGTCGTACGCGCCGCGTCGGTACGGAGCCGAGGTCAGACGAGCTTCCAGGTCAGGGATGTGCTGCTCGCGGTCGAGGTGGTCTCTCCGGACTCCGAGTCCCGGGACTACGACACCAAGCCGCACAAGTACGCCACCGCGGGCATCCCGTACTTCTGGCGGGTGGAGATGGCGGGGGTGGACGACCGGCCGGTTGTCCAGGTCTTCGAGCTGGACAAGGAAACGCGTCAGTACGCTCCGACAGGGACGTACCAGGGTGCGCTCAAGCTCGCCGTGCCGTTCGACATCGACATCGATCTCACGGAGATCGATCGGATGTAGCTTTCGGAACGGACATGGCCTGGTCTCCTCCGGTACCCGACGGTAGCTTCCGTGTCGTAGCCACGGATCGCCGCAGCCGGAGGAGCCCCGCCATGTCGCAGCCCGGGTCACAGGCCACCGCCCCCGAGCCCATACCCACCGACCAGCTCCACTTCGCCATGCCGCCCAAGCACGACTCCGTCGAGGACGAGCGGCGCCACCGCAAGGAGCGCCTGGCCGCCGCACTCCGCCTCTTCGGGCGGTTCGGGTTCGAGGAGGGCGTCGCGGGGCACATCACCGCGCGGGACCCGGAGTTCACCGACCACTTCTGGGTCAACCCCTTCGGGATGTCCTTCAAGCACATCACCGTCTCCGACCTGATCCTCGTCAATCACCAGGGGCAGGTCGTCGAGGGCCGGTACCACGTCAACCAGGCGGCGTTCGCGATCCATTCGCAGGTCCACCGGGCCCGGCCCGACGTCGTGGCCGCCGCGCACAGCCACTCCACGTACGGCAGGGCGCTGTCCGCGCTGGGGGAGCTGCTGGAGCCCATCACGCAGGACGTCTGCGCCTTCTACCAGGACCACGCGCTGTTCGACGACTACACGGGCGTCGTCGTGGACGAGGAGGAGGGGCGGCGCATCGCGACCGCCCTCGGGCCGCACAAGGCCGTGATCCTGCGCAACCACGGCCTGCTCACGGTCGGGGACTCCGTGGACGCGGCGGCGTGGTGGTTCATCACGATGGAGCGCTCGTGCCAGGTGCAGCTCGTGGCGAAGGCCGCCGGGAAAACCGTGCTGATCGACGCCGCGCACGCCGAGCACACCCGGGAGCAACTGGGCGGCGACCTGGTCGCGTGGATCAACTACCAGCCGCTCTACCAGCAGATATCGCGCAGCGAGCCGGAGCTGCTGACCTGAGGGCGGACGCGGGCCCCTCGGCTGCGTCGTCCACAGGCCGCCGTACGCGGTGTGACCGGCGAGCCGGTGTCCGGCCGTGGTTGTCCACAGGCTGAGCGCGCATGGCTTCCCCTACGTATGGTCGGGTGACGGCAAAGACGGAGAGGCGGCGGTCGGCATGGCATTCCTGGGGCGCGGGGACGGGGTGGGCGGCGGCACGGACCGCCGGTCCGCTCTTTCCCGGTACGCACTGCTTCCGCTGCGCGTCTTCCTCGGCGTCACCTTCGTCTACGCGGGCCTCGACAAGCTCACCGACTCCGCGTTCCTGGCGAGCGGCGGGCCGGGCTCCCTCGGCGATCTGCTGCACTCGGTGCGGGACGCCTCCGCCGTCCCGGCGCTGGTCGACCTGGCCCTGAAGAGCCCGGTCGGCTTCGGCTACGCGATAGGCATCGGCGAGGTGGCCGTCGGCATCGGCACGCTGCTGGGCCTGTTCGCCCGGGTGGCGGCGGCCGGTGGCGCGCTCATCTCGCTCAGCCTGTGGATGACGGTCAGCTGGGCGTCCACGCCCTACTACTACGGCAACGACCTGGCCTATCTGATGGCCTGGCTGCCGCTGGTCATCGCCGGCGCGCCCGTGTTCTCGGTGGACGCGGCGTGGGCGGCCCGCAGGCGGGGGCGGGGGCGCGGCCGCAGGCACGGGAGGTTGTCCATATGAGGCTGCCTGCCTGACGGGCCGTCCATCGGGGACGCCTCGACCGCCGGTCCCCCGGCCCTGTCCCCCCACCCCGTCACCTCATCCCATCACTCCGCCCCGTCGCGCCTGCCCGGGTCGGCCGGTGTGCCGGTGGGGGCGGCCGTGGGGGCGCCGCCTCGCGGCCGGTGGCGGCGCACCACGAACGCGAGGAAGGAGACCAGCCCGGCCAGGCAGAAGCCGGCCGCCAGCACGGGCAGCAGCGCATAGGAGGGGAAGTGCCAGGAGCCGTGCGCGGCGGCGAGATACGCGGCGCAGCCGCCCAGCAGCACCAGCCCGACCACGAGCTTGCCCGGTTCGAAGTCATGCCGCCGCACGTTCCACCTCCACTTGACCGACGCCGACCTTGAGCTGGAGCCGGAGCGTGCCCCGGGAGGGCTTCCCGGAACGCGGCTCCAGAGTCGTGTGCTTCTTCTGCCCGGGCCTGACGTCGACGTTGTCGCGCGCCTCACCGGGCAGTTGGATGTCGCCGACGCCGACGTCGATGGTCAGCTCGGCCCTGATGTCCTCGGGGATGACGACCCTGAGCTGACCGGCGCCGACCTCGGCGTGCGTACGGACGGGGATGCCCTTGGGCCAGGGCAGGCCGGTCAGGTCGAGCACGCCCACGCCACTGCCCACGCGGTAGTCGCTCCGCACCTCGGCCGCGCTCGCCGGGTGCCACGTGGAGCGCGACCAGTCGGTGGTCACCGACTTCGGCAGCGCGGCCGCGCCGGTGAGCAGCGCCGCCGTCAGCACGGCCGCGATGGCCGTGCCGCCGCCCGTACGCCCGTAGAGGGAGCTGACCGCGATGCCGAGCCCGAGGACGCCCAGCGCGAGCGCCAGGCCGATCTCCAGGCAGGTGCCAAGCGGCTGGTGGTGCCAGGCCAGGCCGGTGCCGAGCGAGAAGGCGACGACGGCCGTCAGGAACGTCCAGCCGCCGAGCCGCCGACCGGTCCTGACCGGGCGGGCGGGGGTGCGGGCGGCCGTCGGACGACGGTCCTGGGGGCCGTCGTCCGGGCCCCACAGATAGCCGGTCTCCACACCCATCGGGCCCGTCGTGCCGTCCTTGACGATCGGGTCGCGCCACCAGGACGGCGTGACCGGCACGGGCGGCGCCTTGGTCTCCGGCGGCGCGGGGGCCGACTTCTGCGTGGTGGGGGCGGTCTCCTCGCCCTCCGCCCGGCGGCGGTGACCCGACCAGTAGGTCGCGCCCACCACGGCCAGCGTCAGCATCAGGCCGAAGGACATCACCGCGCTGTTGTTGAGCATCGACAGGAACAACCCGCAGCCCACCAGCGCGCACAGCACCGCCGTCAGCGCCGGGCCCTCGACCCGGCCCGACAGCAGCCTGCGGCCCTCGTTCTCCTCCTCGCCCTCCAGGGGGATGAGCAGCCACGCGAAGCCGTAGACGATCAGCCCCAGGCCGCCGGTGACCGCGAGCACCCCGAGGACGACACGGAAGATGACGGGGTCGAGATCGAAGCAGCGGCCGAGGCCGCCGCACAGCCCGGCGACCACCTTGTGCTCACGGCTGCGCCGCAGGGGCGGTCGGGCATCCTGCGAAGTGCCGTGAACCGCGCCCGCCGGTTGCGCGTCCTGGCTGGTGGGTGTGTCGGTCATACAGGACATGGTGTCAACCGGAACGCGCTTACGGCACACCTGACAACCCTGGCCGTTCCCTGAGATCGCCCCCTAGACGGTGCCGGATATCGTGGCGCATCGATCACGTACGGGGGAACCGGAGGGGTACAGGTGTCTGAGTCAGTGTCCGGGCCCGCGGCGGCGGGGCCGGGGCCGGACCACGGCCGACTGGTCGCCGGGCGCTACCGGCTCCTCGACCGGATCGGCCGCGGCGGCATGGGTACGGTCTGGCGCGCCGAGGACGAGCTGCTCGGCCGTCAGGTCGCCCTCAAGCAGTTGCACGTCTCGCCCTATCTGGAGGACGACGAGCTCGCCACCCTCTACGAGCGCACCCGCCGGGAGGCGCGGAGCGCCGCCCGCATCAACCACCCGAACGTCGTCGTGGTCCACGACGTCGTCGACGACCGCGGCCTGCCCTGCATCGTGATGGAGTACGTGCCCTCCATCACGCTCGGCGACGTCATCAAGGACGGTCCCGTCACGCCCGAGGAGGCCGCCCGGATCGGGCGCGGCATGATCGCCGCGCTGCGGGCGGCCCACGCCGCCGGGGTGCTGCACCGCGACGTCAAGCCCGGCAACGTGCTGCTGGGCCACGACGGGCGGGTCGTCCTCACCGACTTCGGCATCGCCCAGTCCACCGGCACCTCCACCCTGACCAAGACCGGCGAGATGGTCGGTTCGATCGACTACATCGCGCCCGAGCGGGTCAAGGGCGGCAAGCCGGGCCCCGCCTCCGACCTGTGGGCCCTCGGCGCCACGCTCTACCAGGCCCTGGAGGGCCGGCCGCCGTTCCGCAAGGACACCGCGGTCGAGACGGCCTACGCGATCGCCATGGACCCGCTGGAGCCCCCGCGCCGGGCGGGCGAGCTCACCCGGCTCATCGAGACCCTGCTCGCGAAGGACCCGGCCGTACGGCCCCCGGCCGACCTGACCGAGCAGATCCTGCGCGAGCCGGCGGCGGAGGCGGAGACGGCGTACATGAGCGTGCCGGAGCCGCGCCCCGGAGCCGCCCGCACGGCCGCGCCGACGGCCGGCACGGAGCCGATACCCGGCCCGACGGCGGCCGAGCCGATACCCGAGACGGCACGAGGGACGGCAACCGCGCCGAGGACAGAGGCGCGAACAGAGGCCGGAGCAGAGGCCCGGACAGAAGCCAGGACAGAAGCCGGGACCGGGCCCGAGGCGTCCGCCGGGGCCGCCGAGGGCGGCAGCGGGCGCGGGAGCCGCGCACCGCTGTGGATCGCGGTGGCCACCGTCGCTCTCGCCGGGCTCGCGGGCGGCGCCTACTTCCTGTGGGGGGACGGCGGCTCCACCGAGGAGGCGACCAGCGCCGCACCCTCGAACGACACCAAGGAGACCCCGGCTCGGCCGCCCGCCCCCAGCGCGTCGCCGTCCGCGTTCAAGCCCCCGCCCGTGCCCAAGGGCTACCACCTGGCGAAGGAGAAGAAGCTCGGCGTCTCCCTCCCCGTGCCGGACGGCTGGAACCGCATCGAGAAGTCGGCCGTGGAGGTCGACTACATCGACCGCACCGGACTGGTGAAGCTCCAGATCAACGCCCTCGACTTCGCGAGCTCCGACCCCGTCCAGCACTTCAAGGACGTCGAGGCCCAGACGAGGACCCAGGTCGACGACTACCACAGGGGCCGCCTGCAGGAGACCCGCTTCCGCGGGGAGCCCGCGGCGGTCTGGGAGTTCACGTTCCGTGGCCGGGCCCGCGAGTTCCGGGCTCTCGACCTCGGCTTCGGACGCGAGGGCGGCAAGGAGTACGCCATCTACGTCTCCGGCCCCGCGGCCGACTGGGACCGCCACCGGCGCGTCTTCGACACCGTGAGCGAGGGGTTCCGGATCGAGAAGTAGGCAGCTTTCCCCGGGTCCCGTCAGGGTCGACCCTGATGCTTCGACCGGTAGCGGCGTGTGACGATCTGAGCATGACCGCCGCTCCGCCGACGCAGCCCCGCCCCAAAGGCGCCTACGCGCCCTCCCCCGACAGCGCCCCTCTGCGCAAGCTCTACCGCAGCGCCGAGGGCCGGATGCTGGGCGGCGTGGCGCGCGGGCTCGCCGGGCACCTGGGCGTGCCGGTCTCCTGGGTCCGCATCGTCTTCCTGGCGCTGCTGCTGGCCCAGGGCATGGGCGCGGTGCTCTACGCGGTGTTCTGGTTCGTGGTGCCGCTCGGCGTCGGCGGGGTCGACGCGCCACGGCCCGCGCCCATGGAGACGCATCCCGACGGGCGGCGGCGCCCCTTCCCTCGCAAGCCCGACCGGGGACAGGTCTTCGCGCTCGTCGCGCTCGTCGTCGGCGCCGCCATCTTCGTCGACAACCTCCACCTCGGCCGCGCCAACGCCTACATCTGGCCGCTGGTGCTCATCGGCGCCGGAGTCGCCCTCGTCTGGCGCCAGGCCGACAACGCCCGCCGTGCCCACTGGATGGAGGTCAGCCGCCGCAAGCGCGTCCTGCCCCTGGCGCGCGGCGCGGCGGGCGTCGCCCTGGCCGGCGTCGGGGTGACCGGCATCGTCGTCCTCCAGGGTTCGGCGGAGCACCTCGGCACGGTCCTCCAGGCGTCGTTGGCCGTCCTCGTCGGCATAGCCCTGCTGGCCGGTCCCTCTCTCGTACGGATGGCCCAGGACCTCTCCGCCGAGCGCACCATGCGCATCCGCGCCCAGGAGCGGGCCGAGGTCGCCGCCCACGTCCACGACTCCGTGCTGCACACCCTCACCCTGATCCAGCGCAGCGCCGAGGACCCCCGCGAGGTCGCCCGGCTCGCCCGCGCCCAGGAGCGCGAGCTGCGCGCCTGGCTCTACCGCCCCGAGGGGCGCGGCAAGGACGAGGCGGAGGAGCCCGCCACCCTCGCCGAGTCCGTCAAGGCCACCGCCGCCGAGGTCGAGGACCACCACGGCGTGCCCATCGAGGTGGTGGTCGTCGGCGACTGTCCCCTGGACGAGAAGCTGACCGCACAGATGCAGGCCGCGCGTGAAGCCATGGTCAACGCCGCCAAGTACGGTGGCGAGGGCGGCGCCGTCCAGGTCTTCGCCGAGGTCGAGGGGCGCACGGTCTTTCTCTCCGTACGCGACCGGGGCCCGGGCTTCGACCTGGACGCGGTGCCGGACGACCGCATGGGCGTCCGCGAATCCATCATCGGCAGGATGCAGCGCAACGGCGGCACGGCGAGACTGCGCTCCGTGCCCGGTGGGGGAACCGAAGTGGAGCTGGAAATGGAGAGGGCGGAGAGGGCGTCATGACGACCGAAGAGACGACGGAGCGGCACGCACGGGTCGTGCTGGTGGACGACCACCGGATGTTCCGGACCGGTGTGCAGGCGGAGATCGGAGCCACCCACCGCACGGGCGTCGAGGTCGTCGGCGAGGCCGCCGACGTGGACCAGGCGGTCACCGTCATCACGGCCACCCGCCCCGAGGTCGTCCTGCTGGACGTCCACCTGCCCGGCGGCGGCGGGGTGGAGGTGCTGCGTCGCTGCGCCCCGCTGATGGCCGCCCCGGAGCGCCCGGTGCGCTTCCTGGCCCTGTCGGTCTCCGACGCCGCCGAGGACGTCATCGGTGTCATCCGCGGCGGCGCCCGCGGCTATGTCACCAAGACCATCACGGGCACGGACCTGGTCGACGCCGTCTTCCGGGTCAAGGACGGCGACGCCGTCTTCTCCCCGCGGCTGGCGGGCTTCGTCCTCGACGCCTTCGCCTCCACCGACGCCCCGCCCATCGACGAGGACCTCGACCGCCTCACCCAGCGCGAGCGCGAGGTGCTGCGCCTGATCGCCCGCGGCTACGCCTACAAGGAGATCGCCAAGCAGCTGTTCATCTCGGTGAAGACCGTGGAGTCCCATGTGTCGGCGGTCCTGCGCAAGCTCCAGCTCTCCAACCGCCACGAGCTGACCCGCTGGGCGACGGCCCGACGGCTGGTCTGACGACCGGCTGGAACCGAGGCGGCCCTCAGCCCATCTAAACGGACGAGAGGCTCTCACTCCGCGCAGGGCCCACGCCCGCGCCCGGGCAGAGACCCGAAACGAGAGCACGATGAGCCTGACGGGGACGCCCTTCTTCCTCACCACGATCGCGCTGGTCGTGGTGGCCCTCGTGCTGCCGCTGGCGCTGTGGGGCAGGATCGGCGGCCCCGGGCTCGTACGCCACACGGCCCGGCTGCTCATGCTGCTCTTCGCGCAGGCCACCGCCATAACGATGGTCTTCGTGATCGTCAACAACTCCAACGGGCTCTTCGACAACTGGGACGACCTGCTCGGCACCGGCGACCACGTCAAGACGGCCGCCGACCTCGGGCCGGACGGCACCGGCGGCAAGAACGCCGACGAGGAGCCGAAGGTCCTCCAGAAGTTCAAGCCGGCGTCCGACAGGCGTATGGGCCCCGGCGTCCAGGAGACCCAGCTCAAGGGCCGCATATCGGGTGTCGACGGTGAGGTCTACGTCTGGCTGCCGCCGCAGTACGACGACCCGGCGTACAAGGACAAGAAGTTCCCGGTGGTGGAGGTCCTGCCCGGCTTCCCCGGCTCGGCGAAGGCGTGGTTCGGCTCGCTGGAGGTCAACACCCAGCTCAAGCCGCTGATGGCGAAGGGCGAGGTCGCGCCCTTCATCGTCGTGGCGCCCCGCACCACGCTCCTGGGCGACGTCGACACCGGCTGCGCCAACATCCCCGGCAAGGCCAACGCCGACACCTGGCTGAGCGTCGACGTCCGCAAGATGGTCGTCGACAACTTCCGGGCCGAGACCGGCGCCGACGGCTGGGCCGTCGCCGGCTACTCGGCGGGCGCGCACTGCGCCACCAAGCTCGCCATCGCCCACCCCGACCGCTACCGCGCCGGCGTCAGCCTCTCCGGTTACAACGACCCCTCCGGCGAGCCCGCCTCCCTGACGGCCAAGACCCCCGCGCTGCGCGAGGAGCACAACCCCTGGAAGATGCTCCAGCGCGCGAAGACGCCGCCGCGTGTGGCGCTGTTCATCTCGGGGGCGGAGGGCGACGGCTACCAGGGAGGTCTGGCGATCAAGCAGTCGGCGAAGGCGCCGACGACCGTCCAGGTGAGCATGATCCCGGCGGGTGCGGGCGGCCACGGCACGGCGGTGTGGAAGCGCCAGGTGCCGGACGTCTTCCGCTGGCTGACGAAGCAGGTCAAGCACTAGGCGGTTCCTGAGCGCGGAGGGGACCGTAGCCTCGGGTCAAGCCGGCCTGGCCGCGCCCGCGAACGGCATCTCGTCGATCGGCGCCAGCCGCACCGGCGCTCCCGGATGCGGGGCGTGGATCATCTGCCCGCCGCCGACATAGAGGCCGACATGGCTGATGCCGGAGTAGAAGAACACCAGGTCGCCCGGGGCCAGCTGCCCCCTGGAGATCCGCCGTCCGGCGTTGATCTGGGTGTACGTCGTACGGGGCAGCGAGACGCCCGCCGCGCGCCAGGCCGCCTGGGTCAGCCCCGAGCAGTCGAACCCGGACGGCCCGGTCGCACCCCAGACGTACGGCTTGCCGAGCGCGGAGTAGGCGAAGGCCACCGCCTGCGCGGCCCTTCCGGTGGCGGGCTGGGCGGCCTGGAGGTCCGCGCGCGGCGCGGAGCGGTCGGCCCGGGGGGCGGCGGCCGGACCGCCGCCCGTCGCCGGGTCCGCGGCCTCCCCGCGCTCGACGGCCGCGCGGTCCTGGGAAGGCAGCCGCTCCAGGAGCGCCTTCGCGTCGGCCAGCTTCGTCTCGGCGGCGCGCTTGTGCCGGGCGAGCGTGTCCCGCTCGCGCTCGATCTCGGCGAGCCGGCCGGCGGCGGACGTGCGCACCTGACGCACGTCCCGCAGCTCCCGCTGGTACCGCGCGATGGCGACGGCCTTACGGTTCCCCGCGTGGTCGGTCAGCGTGGCCCGCTCCAGATACTGATCGGGGGAGGAGGACAGCAGCAGCCGTACGCTCTCGGGGACGCCGCCGGTGCGGTACTGCGCGGTGGCCAGGGAGCCGAGGGCGTTGCGGGCGGTGTTGAGGCGCTCGGTGCGGCGGGCCGCCTCGTCCTGGAGGCCGTCGAGCTCGGACTCGGCGCGGTCGGCCTTCTCCTTGGCACCGTTGTAACGCTCCGTGGCCACTTCGGCCTCCTGGTAGTACCGGTCGACGCGCGCCCGCAGCTGGGCCGGCTCCGGCAGGGGCGCGGCGTGGCCGACACCCTCCAGAGCGGTGGTGCCGGCCGCGCCCGCCAGGGCGAGCGCGGCCGCGGCCCGCGCGGTGGTGCCGGCGAGCGGGTGCTGCTTGGGCTTTCGGTGCGATGCCACGTCGGCCGTTCCTTCCTTCCACACCTGCTGTCGTACTGAGCACGCAGGGTCACTCTGGCCCGTGGGCGGGGGTTGGTGGCGGCGGCCCGCTGACGAGGGGGAGAGCGCGGACCGCCGTCTGGAGAGGGACGCTAAACCGGCCGGTCACGCCCGAGAACGCACATGACCGGTAATGCCCGGAATCGGCTGTACCGCGACAGAGAGTGACAGGGCGGCCCGGATACGGATGGATTCATAAACCCGCTGCCTGACCGATGTGCCGATTGAGCCCCACCTCGCCGCGGGCAGCTGCTATGGCCCCGGCTAGGGTCGGGCCTCATGGACGTACTGATTCACGCCGTCGTCGGCCTCCACATCATCGGCATCGCCGCCCTCCTCGGCGGCTTCATGACCCAGATGAAGGCCATGGGCAAGGGCGAGGCGCGCATGGTCCCGGCGATGCTGCACGGCGCGCTGACCATGCTGGTCACCGGTGTCGCGCTGGTCGGCCTCAACCAGGCCGACGGCAACTCCGTCAACACGTTCAAGATCGGCGTGAAGCTGGCGCTCCTGATCGTCATCCTCGGGCTCGTCTATGTGAAGCGGGACGACGAGAAGGTCGAGGCGGCCGCCTTCGGCACGGTGGGCGCACTGACCGCGGCGAACGTCTTCGTCGCCGTGCTCTGGACGTGAGGCGTCGGCCGCTCCGGGCACAAGGAGTCGGCGTTGCCCGGCGCGCGTGACGTGAGCCTCATTCGAAGGGTGTTCGGGGAAGCGGGACCGGCTGTCAGTGCGGCGGCCTAGACTCGGGAGGCGATGAGCAGCCTCTTTGACGACAGCTTCCTGGCGGATCTCGGCCCTGCGGACGAGGAGCACCCGCCGCCCCCGGAGCACACGGCCCCGGAGCCGGTCCCGGACGACCTCTTCGGGGGCGCCTTCGACGCGCCGGTGCCCCGCGAGGCGTATTACCGCGACGGGGCGGCCCGGCCTGCCATCGACCCCGCCGCCCTGCTGGAGGGGATGAACGACCAGCAGCGCGCCGCCGTGGTGCACACCGGCTCGCCGCTGCTGATCGTCGCGGGCGCCGGCTCCGGCAAGACGCGCGTGCTCACCCACCGCATCGCCCACCTGCTGGGCGCGCGCCACGTCCACCCGGGCCAGATCCTCGCGATCACGTTCACGAACAAGGCCGCGGGCGAGATGAAGGAGCGCGTCGAGGAGCTCGTCGGCCCGCGCGCCAACGCCATGTGGGTGATGACCTTCCACAGCGCGTGCGTGCGGATCCTGCGCCGCGAGAGCAAGAAGCTGGGCTTCACCTCCTCCTTCTCGATCTACGACGCCGCCGACTCCAAGCGGCTCATGGCGCTCGTCTGCCGGGACCTGGATCTCGACCCCAAGAAGTTCCCGCCGAAGTCGTTCAGCGCGAAGATCTCCAACCTCAAGAACGAGCTGATCGACGAGGAGGACTTCGCGGGGCAGGCGGCCGACGGCTTCGAGAAGACCCTCGCCCAGGCGTACGCGATGTACCAGTCGCGGCTGCGCGAGGCCAACGCCCTCGACTTCGACGACATCATCATGACCACGGTCCACCTGCTCCAGGCGTTCCCGGACGTCGCCGAGCACTACCGCAGGCGCTTCCGGCATGTGCTGGTCGACGAGTACCAGGACACCAACCACGCGCAGTACACCCTGGTGCGCGAGCTCGTCGGCACCGCGGAGAACACCCCGGACCTCGGCCCCGCCGAGCTGTGCGTCGTCGGTGACGCCGACCAGTCGATCTACGCCTTCCGCGGCGCGACGATCCGCAACATCCTCCAGTTCGAGGAGGACTATCCGCAGGCCACGACGATCCTGCTGGAGCAGAACTACCGCTCCACGCAGACGATCCTCTCCGCCGCCAACGCCGTCATCGAGCGCAATCAGAACCGCCGCCCGAAGAACCTGTGGACCCAGGCCGGCGAAGGCGCGGCCATCACCGGCTATGTCGCCGACACCGAGCACGACGAGGCGCAGTTCGTCGCCGACGAGATCGACCGGCTCACCGACGCGGGCGACGCCAAGGCCGGCGACGTCGCCGTCTTCTACCGCACCAACGCCCAGTCGCGTGTCTTCGAAGAGATCTTCATCCGCGTCGGCCTGCCCTACAAGGTCGTCGGCGGAGTGCGCTTCTACGAGCGCAAGGAGGTCCGCGATGTGCTGGCCTACCTGCGCGTTCTCGCCAACCCCGAGGACACCGTGCCGCTGCGGCGCATCCTCAACGTCCCCAAGCGCGGCATCGGCGAGCGCGCCGAGGCCATGATCGACGCGCTGTCGCTGCGCGAGAAGGTCAGCTTCGCGCAGGCCCTGCGGCGCGTGGACGAGGCGTACGGCATGGCGGCCCGCTCGGCCAACGCCGTCAAGCGCTTCAACGTCCTGCTGGAGGAGCTGCGCACCATCGTCGAGTCCGGCGCCGGGCCCGCGACGGTCCTGGAGGCGGTCCTGGAGCGTACGGGCTATCTCGCCGAGCTCCAGGCGTCCACCGACCCGCAGGACGAGACCCGCGTCGAGAACCTCCAGGAGCTGGCCGCCGTGGCCCTGGAGTTCGAGCAGGAGCGGGAGGGCGAGGACCAGGGCACCCTGGCGGAGTTCCTGGAGAAGGTCGCGCTGGTCGCCGACTCCGACCAGATCCCGGACGAGGACACCGAGGGCAGCGGCGTCATCACGCTGATGACCCTGCACACCGCGAAGGGCCTGGAGTTCCCCGTCGTCTTCCTCAGCGGCATGGAGGACGGCGTCTTCCCGCACATGCGCGCCCTCGGCCAGACCAAGGAGCTGGAGGAGGAGCGGCGGCTCGCCTATGTGGGCATCACCCGCGCCCGCGAGCGGCTGTATCTGACCCGGGCGAGCATGCGCAGCGCCTGGGGCCAGCCCGCGTACAACCCTCCGTCGCGCTTCCTGGAGGAGATCCCCGAGAAGTACGTGCAGTGGCGCCGCACCGGCCCGTCGACGCCGTCGGCGTCCATGGGCGCGGTCTCCTCGTTCCCGTCCTCCCGCTCGGGCGGTGCCGGCGGGAGCAAGGCGGGGCCTGGGGGAGGCTTCGCGACGCGGCGCGTCAAGGATCGGCCCGTGGTGGCCCTCACCATCGGCGACCGGGTCACGCACGACTCGTTCGGGCTCGGCACCGTCGTCGGTGTCAAGGGCAGCGGTGACAACGCCGAGGCGACGGTCGACTTCGGCGAGGAGAAGCCGAAACGACTGCTCCTGCGGTACGCGCCGGTGGAGAAGCTCTAAGCGGTCGGCAGGTCCCCGTCGTTCGGCGGCGGGGACCGCTCAGGTCGGGTCGAGGTCGTGGCTGCGCAGCCATGGCAGCGGGTCGACGGCCGAGCCGCCGGGCCTCACCTCGAAGTGCAGGTGCGGTCCGGTGGAGTTGCCGGAGTTCCCGGAGTAGGCGATGACGTCACCGGCCTTGACCTGCCCGGAGCGCAGCTTGGTGCTGCTGAGGTGGCAGTACCAGGTCTCCGTGCCGTCGGGCGACGTCACTATGGCCATGTTGCCGTAGGCGACGTTGTACTGCGTGCGGACCGTGCCGTCGGTCGCGGCCATGACCGGGGTGCCGTACTGCACGGGGAAGTCGATGCCGGTGTGCACCGACATCCAGTTGACGCCCGCCTGGCCGTAGTACGCGCTGAGCCCGTGCTGGTTGACGGGGAGGGAGAACTTCGGGCGCTCGGCCTCCTTGCGGGCCGCCTCCTCCGCCTTTCGTTTCTTCTCCTCCTCCTGCCGCGCCTTGAGGTCGATGCGCTCCTGGGTGCGGTTGGCGCGGCTGGCGAAGTCGTCGGCGCCATGGCTGAGGCTCGCGAGCTGGGTGTCCAGCTTGCTGTTGGCCTGCGCCGGCACGGCCGAGGTGTCCGGCGCGGCGGCGGCCTGCGGCTTCTTGGCGTCGCTGTCGCCACCGGCGGAGACCGACGCGGCGGCGATCCCGGCGACACCCATGACGGCGACCGAGGGGACGGCGACGGTCAGCAGCGCCTTGCGGCGGGGGCGGTAACCGGTGCGGGCGGGGGCGGCCTTGCGGCGGCTGCGGGCCGGGCCCGGGATGTCGCGCCCGGCGGGCGTGAGCGGCACTTCCTCCGGAGCGACCGGCTCGGGCGCCTCGACCACGGACATGGTCCGGGTCTCGGCGTCGGCGACGGACCGGGCGGCGGGCACGGTGGGTGAGGCGGGGGGATCGGCGGGGGCGTCCAGGTCGACGCCGGAGAGGTCGACCATGAGGGTGGGGGTGTGCGGCGCCTCGGCCCGGGGCTCGTCCATGGCCGCGTACGCGCTGGTGTCCCAGGTCTGCGTCTGCTGGCTGCTGACGTCCCACTGCCCGGAGGTGTCCCAGGCGGCCTGGTACTGGCCACCGCTGGTGTCCCAGCTCTGGGCGTGAGCGCCGGTGTCCCACTGGCCCGAGTGACCGGTGTGGCCTGAGGTGTCGTACGAACCGGTCGCACCGGAGGTGTCCCAGGCGCCGGTGTCCCATTGGCCCGAGGTGTCGGACGCGGTGGACGGGACGGACGCGGCGGAGGTGTCCCACTGGCCGGTGTGCTGACCGGTGTTGAGGTCGGCGTGCTGACCGGTGTCGTAGGCGCTGGTGTCCCAGGTCTGTGTCTGGCCGGTCGTGTCCCAGTGGCCGGTGGTGTCCCACTGGCCACTGGTGTCCCATTGCCCGGTGGTGTCCCACTGACCGGAGGTGGTGTCCCACTGGCCGGTCGTGGTGTCGGCCCACTGGCCGGTCTCATAACCGTCGTGCCCGGTGTAGCCGTACTGGGCGTTTTGCTGCTCGTACGACGTGTAGTGCCCGTAGGAGACATCCTGAGCGGGACCGGACGGGCTGGAGCCCGCCGACGGGTGACGGTCGTTCACCACCACTTCTCTTTCGCCTCGGGAGCAGGAGAATTAGCGGCGACTGTACCCGGCGGTTCGGGATGGCGACAATCTTCGTCACGTTTCAGGCGGGCGCGGCACGGGCATTTAGCCGCCTTTCGGTGGACTGAACCCCCGGAAACCGATTTGACGTTCGATGTTTGTTCGGTTTTTGTCGGCGGTGATTCGACCGCGGCGGCGTGCGGCGGGGCGGTCGCCGGTGCGGCCGTTGGGAAGAAACGGTCAGGCTACGGAGGCCGCCCCCGAGGCGTCGGCCGCCGGTTCCTCCGAGGTCAGGGCCTGTCGGATGCCCGTCGCCACCACCCCGTGGACGGGCAGTGCGAGGTGGCCCACGCCCGTCACCCGCACATTGCGCGCGATGAGATCCGGATGGTCGATGCGTGCGGTCTCCACCGGCACCATCAACTGGTCCAAATCGCTCCAGAAGCCGATGAAACGCGTCCCGCAATTCGGGGCCGGCTCGGACAGTTCCTTGATGACATCCGAACCCGGCCGCATCTGCCGTACCAGCGGATGTGCGGACATCAGGGGCGCGACCCGGGTGCCGCCGTGGGGCGTGCCGAGGGTGACCAGGATGCGTACATGGGCGTCGCCGCCGAGGCGCTGGATGTAGTAGCGGGCGATCAGTCCGCCGAGGCTGTGTCCCACCACGTCGACGTGCGAACTGCCCGTGCGCTCGCGGATCTCCTCCACATGCCGGCCGAGCAGCTCGGCGGCCGTACGGACGTCGCAGGTCAGGGGGGAGTAATTGAGGGATTCGACCTGCCGCCAGCCGTTCCGGCGCAGTGAGCGGCGCAGCAGGACGAAGACGGAGCGGTTGTCGATGAAGCCGTGGAGGAGGAGAACGGGCGGGTGTTCGCCCACTTTTGTTGCGTTATTTGTGAGCTCGGGCGTGTCGGTTGGGCCGGATGGGGGTGTGGGCGGCGGCGGAGGGCGGCGCTCCTGGGCCAGACCGGTCGGGTAGAGCAGCACATGGCCGGTGAGGATCGCCAGCTCCAGCACCGTGGACCGCGCGAGCGCGGCCGAGGGGCGCAGCAGGGCGGAGAGGATCGTGAGCAGTCGCATGGCCACCATGGCCGACCTCCCGAACGGCACACAGAAGGCGGCTCTGTCCCCCGTGCGCGGTGGCGGGGCAGCTGTGCGCGGTGCGCCCGCGCCGCGGCTCCCCTCGCGTCGCCCGCCTGCCCGCCGTGCCGGTGCGTGAGGGGCCGGGCGGCCCGTGAGACACGGCAGTGCGAGGCGGTGCGTAGCGAACGTGTTGTCCCACGTGTGATTTCCCCCTCGCTCTCCACCGCGAAACGGCCGGTTGCGGGATGCTGGAGATAACGTTCGTTCACGTCCCTGGTCCTCGGGCGCGGGGAACCTCGCGGCCGGTAGCCGGCAGTCGTACATGGAGGCAGTGATGGGAGTGACCGGTCCGATCCGCGTGGTGGTGGCCAAGCCGGGTCTCGACGGCCATGACCGCGGGGCCAAGGTCATCGCACGTGCGCTGCGCGACGCCGGCATGGAGGTCATCTACACCGGCCTCCACCAGACCCCGGAGCAGATCG
Organism: Streptomyces sp. NPDC023527; assembly: GCF_055560115.1. NCBI lineage: Bacteria > Bacillati > Actinomycetota > Actinomycetes > Kitasatosporales > Streptomycetaceae > Streptomyces > Streptomyces sp. NPDC023527. The sequence continues at coordinate 154,626 of NZ_JBVHJJ010000006.1, read as the reverse complement.
TGGACACCGCGATCCAGGAGGACGCCGACGCGATCGGCCTGTCCATCCTCTCCGGCGCGCACAACACCCTCTTCGCCAAGGTGATCGAACTCCTGCGGGAGCGCGACGCGGAGGACATCAAGGTCTTCGGCGGCGGCATCATCCCCGAGGCGGACATCGCTCCGCTCAAGGAACTGGGCGTGGCGGAGATCTTCACGCCGGGTGCGACGACGACGTCCATCGTGGACTGGGTCAACACGAACGTCCGCCAGCCGACGGGGGCGTGAGGAACGCCCTCGTCGGGGCCCGCTGTACGGGTTCGGCTCGGCCGCGGGTGGGCGTGCCGCGGATGGGCGTGCCGCCCGCACGGGTAGTGAGGGTGCGGCGTTGGTCGCGACCCGCGGTCGCCTTTCGGTGGCGGCACGGCACTTCGGCCGGTGACGGCTCAGCACCTCAGCAGGTGGCGGCCGGGAGCGCTCCGGCGTGGAGCCGGCACTGCGCGCACGGCGTGGAGCCGACATCGCATACGGCGTGATGCCGTCACCGCGCACGGCGTGGCGTCGGCTCCTCGGCGCCGGGTGGAAGCCCCGCCGGGAGGGCCTTCCCCTGGCGTGAGCCGGAACCGCCCCGGTGTCAGCCGGAACCGCCCCGCCGGGAGGGCCTTCCCCTGGCGTGAGCCGGAACCGCCCCGGTGTCAGCCGGAACCGCCCCGGTGTCGGCGGGACCCGTCCTGTGGCAACGCACCCCTCCCCGGCGCGAGCCGGACCGCCCCGGCGCCAGCCGGACCCGTCCTGTGACAAAGGCACGCTGCCCAGCGTGAGCCGGAACCGCCTCGGCGTGAGCCGGACCCGTCCTGCGGCAAAGCCACGCTGCCCGGCGCCAGCCGGACCCGCCCCGGCCCCAGCCCGAATCCCTCAACCTCCGAGCTCCGCTCGCATCGTGGCGCGCAGCCGAAGCGTGCTGACCAGGCGTTGGAACGCCTCCGACCAGTACGCGGTCGCGCCCGGGGACGTCGAGCCGTCCTGGGGGTCGGTCGGTATCGCGGTGAGGATTTCCAGGCGGTCGGCCTGGGTCGGGTCCAGGCAGCGTTCGGCCAGGCCCATGATGCCGCTGAAGCTCCAGGGGTAGCTGCCGGCGTCGCGGGCGATGTCGAGGGCGTCCACGATGGCCGTTCCCAGGGGTTCCGCCCACGGGACCTCGCACACGCCGAGCAGCTGGAACGCCTCCGACAGGCCGTGCGAGGAGATGAACCGCGCCACCCACTCCGCCCGTTCCCCTGCGGGCAGCGCGGACAGCAGTTTCGCCGGGTCGCGCCACGAGGAGCCTTGCGCGGTCGGCGGTTCCGTCGCCGGGCCGAGCAGCGCCCGTGACCACTCCGCGTCCCGCTGCCGGACGGCGGCCCGGCACCAGGCCGCGTGCAGGTCCGGCTGCCAGCCGTCGGCGACCGGCAGGGCCACGATCTCGGCCGCGCTCCGGCCCCCGAACCGCTCGCTCCACACAGCCGGCGGTGTCGCCTCGACCACCTGGCTCAGCCACCACGACCGCTCGCCGCGCCCGGACGGCGGCTTGGCGACGATGCCGTCGCGCTGCATCCCCTTGTCGCATTCGTGCGGCGCCTCGACGACGATCCGGGGCGTGTCGCCACCCGCCCGGTCCAGGGCGACACACGTGCGCGCCCGCTCGGCCATCCGCGCGGCGAGCGCCGAGCCCGGCAGGGCGGACAGCAGCTCGGCGGCGGTGGCGCGGACATTGCGGCTGCGGTCGGACAGGGCCCGTTCCAGGAACGTCTCGTCGTCCGGGGAGAGTTCCTCCCGCAGCGCGTCGAGGAACAGCAGGCGGTCCTCGGCCCGCTCCGTGTCCCACGTGGCGGCGAGCAGCTCCCGGCCGTCCGCCGGATCCCGGTGTCGCAGGGCGGCCAGGACGGCGACCCGCTCGGCGAACAGCCCCTCCTCCCACACCGCCCGCGCCGCCATCGCGTCCGCCGGATCCGAGGCGTGGGCGTGCGCCGCTCCGCCGGCCCGGCCGGTGCGCAGGGCGCATTTCCACTGAGGGTTCAGCCGCGCCAGCCACCGGGCCCGGGGCCCGCCGAGGGTGAGGGCCTCGGCCCGTAGATCCGTACGGGCCCGGGCGGCGTCCAGCAGGGCGGGCAGCAGCGCGGCGGGAGCGTGGTAGCCGTGCTGGTTGGCGGCGGTCAGCCACTGGGGCAGCAGTTCCGTGAGGTCGGGGGCGGAGCCCCGCCGGCCGCCGCCCGCGCCCGGCTCGGACCGGTCGGCGAGCAGCAGGGCCAGACGGCGCCGCGCGGCCGGTGGCAGTGGCGGCCGCGGGTCCTCGGGAGCGGCCTCGGGCCGCTCCCGGGCCGTGGCCGGCAGCAGCCCCGCGCGCCGCCGCACGGTGTGCAGCGCGGCGGCGTCCAGCAACGCCGTGGCGGTGTCCTGCCCCGGTCCCGGCCGGACGGGCGGCGTGCGCCGGTCCGTACCGAGCAGGGCGGTGGAAACCAGGTCGTCCCACGTGCTGTTCATGCGCTGTGCCCTTTCCTGTGGAGTGACCGAACGAGGGGCGGCGGCCCGGAACGCGAGCCCGCTCACAGGGCCACCGGCTCCGGGGCCCAGGTGGCCAGAGGGGCGAAGCCGCGATGGCCGCACTCGCCGAAGACCGTGACCGGTGCGCCGCCGGATATCGCCGCGAGTTGCCACAGGCCCGTACGGTCGCGGTACCGCGGATCGACGGGGAGCGCCGCTGCGCCCTCTCCGTCGGCCAGTTGCCAGCCGTGCCCGCTGTCCGGGTCCGGGACCGGGACGACCGGGCCGAGGACCACCGGCCACGCCTCCAACCAGGGGTCGTCGCGCAGGGCCTCGCCGTACGCCCCCAGGGCCGCCTCGACACCCACGCCCTGCGGAGGCCCGGAAGCGAGGGAAGGCGCCGCATGGCGGGAGCCCAGGACGGCGCGCAGCGGCCGAGCCGAGGGGTGATACGCCAGGTCGGCGTCCAGGGCGAGCCCCACCGGCAACGACAACTCCGGCGCCCGCCCCGCCGCCCCGTACGACAGAAGCAGCGCCATGCGGCCCGTGTCCCGGCCGTGGAGCCAGATCCGGCGGGTCGTCAAACGGCCGTCGTCGCTGTCCCGCTGGGCCAGGACCAGCCAGTGGTCACGGACCGGCGGCACGGACGCCAGCAGGCTCGCCGCGTCGGCGGTGACGCCGACCCGCGACCGCACCGTCGCGGCCAGCGGCTCCGGCAGGCCGTCCAGGCGCAGAAACCCCTGATTGAGGGTGTGCAGCAGGGCGCACTCCTCCAGCAGTCGCGACGCCCAGTCCGCCCCGGATCCGGCCACGGACCCCAACTCCCGTACACGCGAGGCCAAGCCGGGGGCCTGGGCGTCGACCATGCGGGCCGCCGTCTCCTCCCACTGCCCGTACGCGGACGCCTCCGCCGAGGCGAGGCCGCCGCGCAGCAGATCCGCCAGCCGCCGCTCCAACTCCGAGGCGCCGGAGGCCATCCGCCCGGCACGGCGCTCCGCGCGGCGGCGCGCGGCATCCGTGTCCACCGGTGCCGGGGCGTCGCCCGTGGCCGGCCCGGACGCGGTCCGCTCGGCGCGCTGCCGCCGCCGGTCCAGCCACTCCCGGGCCCAGTCGGGCGGTGGGGCGTCCGAGAGCGGCACGGCCTCCTCGCCCGCCGACCACAGCAGCAACAGCCCCAGTGCGTGCTTGCACGGGAACTTCCGGCTCGGGCAGGAGCAGTGGAATCCCGGCCCCTCACCCCCCGACAGGTCGACGACCGTGCGGTACGGCCTGCTGCCGCTGCCCGCGCATTCCCCCCATACCGCGCCCGCGCCCCCGTCCGCGGACGCGCCCGCGCCCGACCACGGCCCAGGCCCCGCGAGCTTGGCGCCCGCCTTGCGTGACGAGACGTCAGGCGCCAGTGCCAGCACCTGTTCCGCCGTCCGGCGTTCCCCCTGCTGATTCATGTCACGAAACGCTAGAGCCACCCACTGACAATCGCCCTGACCTGCGGCTTTCCTACGCCGAGGGTCGATTGTCAGTGGTGTGGTGCAGGGTGGTTCACGTATCCCGGAACCGCACGACGAGGGGGACTTGTGACCGTGCCCGGAATTGAGACCGAAGCCCTGCGACCGCATGCGGAGGACGCCTTCGCCGAGGAGCTGAAGGCCCTCGCGGCGGCCGACGACCGGCCCCGGCCCGAGCGTTGGCGGCTGTCGCCGTGGGCCGTCGCCACGTATCTGCTCGGCGGCACGCTGCCCGACGGCACCGTGATCACGCCCAAGTACGTGGGCCCGCGCCGCACGGTCGAGGTGGCCGTCACCACGCTCGCCACCGACCGGGCGCTGCTGCTGCTCGGCGTGCCCGGCACCGCCAAGACCTGGGTGTCCGAGCACCTGGCGGCCGCCGTCAGCGGCGACTCGACCCTGCTCGTCCAGGGCACCGCCGGCACGCCGGAGGAGGCCATCCGCTACGGCTGGAACTACGCCCGCCTCCTCGCCCACGGCCCCAGCCGCGAGGCGCTCGTGCCCAGCCCCGTCATGCGGGCCATGGCCGAGGGCATGACCGCCCGGGTCGAGGAGCTGACCCGCATCCCCGCCGATGTGCAGGACACGCTGATCACCGTGCTGTCCGAGAAGACCCTGCCCATCCCCGAGCTGGGGGAGGAGGTGCAGGCCGTGCGCGGCTTCAACCTGATCGCCACGGCCAACGACCGGGACCGCGGGGTCAACGAGCTCTCCAGCGCCCTGCGCCGACGCTTCAACACCGTCGTGCTGCCCCTGCCCGCCACGGCCGAGGCCGAGGTCGACATCGTCTCCCGCCGCGTCGACCAGCTCGGCCGCTCGCTCGACCTGCCCGCCACGCCCGACGGCATCGACGAGATCCGGCGCGTCGTCACCGTCTTCCGCGAGCTGCGCGACGGTGTCACCACCGACGGCCGTACGAAGCTCAAGTCCCCCTCGGGCACGCTCTCCACGGCCGAGGCGATCTCCGTCGTCACGGGCGGCCTGGCGCTCGCCGCGCACTTCGGCGACGGCGTGCTGCGCGCCGGGGACGTGGCCGCCGGGATCCTGGGCGCCGTCGTCCGCGACCCGGCCGCGGACCGCCTCGTCTGGCAGGAGTATCTGGAAGCGGTCGTCCGCGAGCGCGACGGCTGGAAGGACTTCTACCGCGCGTGCCGAGAGGTCTCCGCATGAGCGGGCCCGCCGCCCCGGCGCTGCTGGGGGTCCGCCACCACGGCCCCGGCTCCGCGCGGGCCGTGCGGGCGGCGCTCGACCAGTGCCGGCCCGGCGCCGTGCTGATCGAGGGCCCGCCCGAGGCCGACGCCCTCGTCCACCTCGCCGCCGAGGAGGGCATGCGCCCGCCCGTGGCCCTGCTCGCCCATGTGACGGACGATCCGGGGCGCGCCGCGTTCTGGCCGTTCGCCGAGTTCTCCCCGGAGTGGGCGGCCATGCGGTGGGCGCTGGCCCACGGCGTGCCGACGCGCTTCATCGACCTGCCCGCCGCGCACACGCTCGCGCTGCGGGGCGAGGACCAACTCCCCGGCCCCGAGGGCGAGAAGGGCCCGGAAGTCGACGAGCGCGACGAGGCCGGCGCCCGCCCGGCGCCGAGCGCCGATCCGCTGGCCGCGCTCGCCGAAGCCGCGGGGTATGACGACCCCGAGCTGTGGTGGGAGGACGCCGTCGAGCACCGCCGGGGCGGCGGTCCCGCCGCGGCGGACGCGCTCGCGCCCTTCCAGGCCCTCGCCGAGGCCATGGGGGAGCTGCGGTCGCGTCACGGCGACGGCGCCCACGGCGCCCGCGACGCCGTGCGGGAGGCGCACATGCGGCTCAAACTGCGCGAGGCCCGGCGCGAGTTCGGCGACTCGATCGCCGTCGTCTGCGGCGCCTGGCACGTGCCGGCCCTCGCCGAGAAGCGGACCGTCGCCTCCGACCGGCAGGCCCTCAAGGGACTGCCCAAGGTCAAGACCGAGATCAGCTGGGTGCCCTGGACCCACCGGCGCCTCGCACGCCACAGCGGTTACGGCGCCGGCATCGCCTCACCCGGTTGGTACGGCCACCTCTTCCAGGCCCCCGACCGCCCCGTCGCACGCTGGATGACCAAGGTCGCGCGGCTGCTGCGCGAGGAGGACTTCCCCGTCTCCTCCGCCCACGTCATCGAGGCCGTACGGCTCGCCGACACCCTCGCCGCCATGCGCGGCCGCCCGCTCGCCGGGCTCACCGAGACCACCGACGCGGTACGGGCGGTGATGTGCGACGGTTCCGACGTGCCGCTCGCCCTCGTCCAGGAGCGGCTGGTCATCGGCGAGGTCCTGGGCGAAGTACCCGACTCGGCCCCGGCCACGCCCCTGCAGCGCGATCTCGCCCGCCTCCAGCGTTCGCTGCGACTCAAGCCCGAGGCGCTGGACCGCGACGTCGAACTCGACCTCCGCAAGGACACCGACGCCGCCCGCAGCCTGCTGCTGCACCGGCTGCGGCTCCTCGACATCGGCTGGGGCGAGCCGGCCCGCTCCCGCGGCGGGCTGGGCACCTTCCGCGAGACCTGGCGGCTGCGCTGGGAGCCCGAGCTGTCCGTGCGGGTCGCCGAGGCGGGCGTGTGGGGCACGACCGTGGAAGGCGCGGCGACCGCCAAGGCCGAGTCCGAGGCCGTCGGCTCGACGGCGCTCGCCGATGTCACGGCGCTCGCCGAACGGTGCCTGCTCGCCGGGCTGGCCGGCGCCCTCCCCACCGTGATGCGCGTCCTGGCCGACCGCGCCGCGCTCGACACGGACGTCGCCCACCTCGCCAAGGCCCTGCCCGCCCTGGTCCGCTCGGTCCGGTACGGAGACGTGCGCCGCACGGACGCCACCGCGCTCGGAGGGGTGGCCGCGGGCCTCGCCGAACGCGTCTTCGTCGGCCTCCCCGCCGCCTGCGCGGGCCTCGACACGGACGCGGCGGCGGACATGCGCGGCCACATCGACGCGGTGCACCACGCCGTGAGCCTGCTGGCGGAGACGGCACGCCCGGAGAGCGGCCCAACGGAGGGCGGCGCATCGGCCCGGGAGGCCGGCCCCGGGATCCGCGACCGCTGGGCCGGGGTCCTGCGGGTCCTCGCCGCGCGGGACGGTCTCCCCGGCGGGATACGCGGCAGAGCCGCGCGGCTGCTGCTCGACGACGGGCGGCTGTCCGAGGAAGAGGCCGCCCGGCTCATGGGGCTCGCCCTCTCCTCCGGTACGGAGCCGGCCGAGGCGGCCGCCTGGATCGAGGGGTTCCTCGGCAGCGGTGGCGCCGGCGGCATGCTGCTCGTCCACGACGAACGCCTGCTCGCCCTCGTCGACACCTGGCTCACCGGCGTACCGCCCGACGCCTTCACGGCCGTACTGCCCCTCCTGCGCCGCACCTTCTCCGCCTACGAGGCGAGCGTGCGCCGCACGCTGGGCGAGCTCGTCCGCAGAGGCGGTCCGGGCGCGGCACCGGCCCCCGCCGGGCACCGCTCGCACGGGTTCGGCCCGGGGCTCGATGCCGCGCGAGCGGACGCCGCACTCCCCACGATGCGGATGCTGCTGGGCATGGCGACGGAGGCGGAAGCGGAGACGGAGCTCGAAGCCCGGCCGACGGGATCAAGGGAGGGCCGGCCCACCGCGATGGTCGGCACGATGGCGACGGGGAAGGCGGAGAGATGACCACGACCAGTACCCCCACGGTGAGCGGTACGCCCACCCCGACCGGCGCACCGGTCACCCGATCGGCCCCGGAGGAGCGCCTCCGGCGCTGGCGGCTCGTGCTCGGTGCCGACGGCGGCGCCGACGGGACCGCGTGCGGGCTCGGTGGGGCCGACGCCGCCATGGACCGGACCCTGGAGGCGCTCTACGGCTCCGGAAGCGGCGCCGCCACAGCGCGGCGGGAAGCCGGTCTCGGGCAGTCCGCGCCGCGCGTCGCCCGCTGGCTGGGCGACATCCGTACGTACTTCCCCACGTCCGTCGTGCAGGTGATGCAGCGCGACGCGATCGACCGGCTCGGCCTCTCCGCGCTGCTGCTGGAGCCGGAGATGCTCGAAGCCGTCGAGGCGGACGTCCACCTCGTCGGCACCCTCCTCTCGCTCAACAAGGCGATGCCCGAGACCACCAAGGAGACCGCCCGGGCCGTCGTCCGCAAGGTCGTGCGGGACCTGGAGGCCCGCCTGACCCACCGCACCCGCGCCACCCTCAACGGCGCCCTGGACCGCTCCGCCCGCGTCAGCCGGCCCCGCCACCGCGACATCGACTGGGACCGCACCATCCGGGCGAACCTCAAGAACTACCTGCCGGAGCACCGCACGGTCGTGCCCGAGCGCCTCGTCGGCCACGGCCGCGCGGCGCGGTCCGTGAGGAAGGAGGTGATCCTCTGCATCGACCAGTCCGGTTCCATGGCGGCCTCCGTCGTCTACGCCTCGGTCTTCGGCGCGGTGCTCGCCTCGATGCGCTCGCTCGACACCCGGCTCGTCGTCTTCGACACCGCCGTCGTGGACCTCACCGACCAGCTGGCCGACCCGGCCGACGTGCTGTTCGGCACCCAGCTCGGCGGCGGTACGGACATCAACCGCGCGCTCGCCCACTGCCAGTCCCGGATCACCCGGCCGACGGAAACCGTCGTAGTCCTCATCAGTGATCTTTACGAGGGCGGTATCCGCCAGGAAATGCTCAGACGGGTGGCGGCGATGAAGGCGTCAGGGGTTCAGTTCGTGACGCTTCTCGCACTCTCCGACGAGGGGGCCCCCGCCTACGACCGCGATCACGCGGCCGCGCTGGCCGCCCTCGGCGCGCCCGCGTTCGCCTGCACGCCCGACCTTTTCCCGGACGTGATGGCCGCCGCCCTGGAGAAGCGGCCGCTGCCCATACCCGAGCCCTGAGCCGTAGGCGGAAGGCGCCGGGACGGTCGCCGGCGGTCGCCGCCGGTTGCCGGTCACCGCCCGATCTGTGAGCGTAATCACGGCCAGAGTGTGACCTGCGATTTAGGGACCTCCGGCCCACGGGGATAACCTGCGAGACGGACATGCCGCGTCAACGGTGAACGTGTGCCGCCCTCGTAAAAGATCGCGTCGTCACGCTGGCCTGCGGCACGCCCGCGCAGACACTGAACCGCGATATCCATGGAAAAGGGACGGACGCGCGTGGACCTGTTCGAGTACCAGGCGAGGGACCTCTTCGCCAAGCACGGTGTACCGGTGCTGGCCGGTGAAGTCATTGACACGCCTGAGGCGGCGCGCAAGGCCACTGAGCGGCTGGGCGGCAAGTCGGTCGTCAAGGCGCAGGTGAAGGTCGGCGGCCGCGGCAAGGCCGGCGGCGTGAAGCTGGCCGCCACCCCGGACGAGGCCGTCGCCCGCGCGACGGACATCCTCGGCATGGACATCAAGGGCCACACGGTCCACAAGGTGATGATCGCCGAGACCGCTCCCGAGATCCTCGAGGAGTACTACGTCTCGTACCTCCTCGACCGCACCAACCGCACCTTCCTGGCCATGGCCTCGGTGCAGGGCGGCATGGACATCGAGGAGGTCGCGGAGAAGACCCCCGAGGCCCTCGCGAAGGTCCCGGTCGACTCCAACACCGGCGTGACCATCGAGAAGGCCCGCGAGATCGTCGCCCAGGCGAAGTTCCCGGCCGAGGTCGCCGAGAAGGTCGCCGAGGTCATGGTGACCCTGTGGAAGACCTTCGTCGCCGAGGACGCGCTCCTCGTCGAGGTCAACCCGCTCGCCAAGGTCGCCGGCGGCGACATCCTGGCCCTCGACGGCAAGGTCTCCCTCGACGAGAACGCCGACTTCCGCCAGCCGGAGCACGAGGCGCTCGAGGACAAGGCCGCGGCCAACCCGCTGGAGGCCGCCGCCAAGGCCAAGGGCCTCAACTACGTCAAGCTCGACGGCGAGGTCGGCATCATCGGCAACGGCGCGGGTCTCGTCATGAGCACCCTGGACGTCGTCGCGTACGCCGGTGAGCAGCACGGCAACGTCAAGCCGGCCAACTTCCTCGACATCGGCGGCGGCGCTTCCGCCGAGGTCATGGCCAACGGTCTTGAGATCATCCTCGGCGACCCGGACGTCAAGTCCGTCTTCGTCAACGTCTTCGGTGGCATCACCGCGTGCGACGAGGTCGCCAACGGCATCGTCCAGGCCCTGGAGCTGCTGAAGACCAAGGGCGAGGCCGTCACCAAGCCGCTGGTCGTGCGCCTCGACGGCAACAACGCGGAGCTGGGTCGCAAGATCCTGTCCGACGCCAACCACCCGCTCGTGCAGCGCGTGGACACCATGGACGGCGCGGCCGACAAGGCCGCCGAGCTGGCTGCGGCTAAGTAAAGGACGAGGACTCCACAACCATGGCTATCTTCCTCACCAAGGACAGCAAGGTCATCGTCCAGGGGATGACCGGCGCCACGGGCATGAAGCACACCAAGCTCATGCTGGCCGACGGCACCAACATCGTCGGTGGCGTGAACCCCCGCAAGGCCGGTACGTCCGTCGACTTCGACGGCACCCAGGTCCCGGTCTTCGGCTCCGTCAAGGAAGCGATGGAGAAGACGGGCGCCGACGTGTCCGTGCTCTTCGTGCCGCCGGCGTTCGCCAAGGCCGCCGTCGTCGAGGCGATCGACGCCGAGATCCCGCTGGCCGTCGTGATCACCGAGGGCATCGCCGTCCACGACTCCGCCGCCTTCTGGGCGTACGCGGGCTCGAAGGGCAACAAGACCCGGATCATCGGCCCGAACTGCCCCGGTCTCATCACCCCGGGCCAGTCCAACGCCGGCATCATCCCGGGCGACATCACCAAGCCCGGCCGCATCGGTCTCGTGTCCAAGTCCGGCACGCTGACCTACCAGATGATGTACGAGCTCCGTGACATCGGCTTCTCCTCGGCCGTGGGCATCGGTGGCGACCCGGTCATCGGCACCACGCACATCGACGCGCTCGCCGCGTTCGAGGCCGACCCCGACACCGACCTGATCGTCATGATCGGCGAGATCGGTGGCGACGCCGAGGAGCGTGCCGCGGACTACATCAAGGCCAACGTCACCAAGCCGGTCGTCGGCTACGTGGCCGGTTTCACCGCGCCCGAGGGCAAGACGATGGGCCACGCCGGCGCGATCGTGTCCGGTTCGTCCGGCACCGCGCAGGCGAAGAAGGAGGCCCTCGAGGCCGCCGGTGTGAAGGTCGGCAAGACGCCGTCCGAGACGGCCCGCCTCGCGCGCGCCGCGCTCAGCGCCTGAGTCGCCGCCTGAGCAACCGCCCGACCGCGGCCCGATCCGCCGTACGGTCGTGCGGACGTGGGCCCGCACCCCTTGCGAGGGGTGCGGGCCCACGCTCGTTTTTCCGCCCGGAAGGTCCGCTCGAGCCCGTCATGCACCTTCACTCAAAAGGGTCATAACCGCCTCTGAGGCGACACGACGGCCATTTGCTCGTTACCCGTACGAAAGCCCTGTTGTTGGCAGCATGGCCCCGTGACCCTGGATGCCGAGCACAGCCTGCCGTCGTCCGCGCACGGCCGGCCCGCCGTGAGCGGGCCGCCCATGGCGGGCACGGTGTTCTTCGGCGGGATGCTCGCCGCGGGCCTCGGTCTCGGCGCGCTCGCCGTCGGCGTACTGCTGTTGTGGATCACCTCGCCCTACCCCGACGGCGGACCCACCGGAGCCCTGCGCATCGCCGCCGATCTGTGGCTCCTCGCGCAGGGCGCCGAGCTCGTACGGACCGAGACCCTCTCCGGCACGCCCGCGCCGGTCGGCCTCACCCCGCTGCTGATCAGCGTCCTGCCCTGCTGGCTGCTCTACCGCGCCGCACGGCACGCGCTGGAGCGGGTGGAAGAGCTTCCGGCCGATGAGACGCCGACGGTCGACCTGCTGGAGGAGTACTTCGAGCGCCCCCAGGACGCGGAGGCCGCGGCGGACGCGGAGCCGGACGACCCGGGGGCGGAGACCGATCCACCGGAGCCCGACGCCCCCGCCCTGCCGCCGCGCACCGCGGCCCTCGCCCTCCTCGGCGGCTATCTGCTCGTCGCCACGGGCGCCGTGCTCTACGCCTCCTCCGGCCCCGTGCGCGTCTCACCCCTGAGCGCCCTGCTGCACGTGCCGCTGGTCGCCGGCGCGTCCGTCGCCCTCGGGGTGTGGACGGCGGCGGGCCGGCCCAGCCTGCCGACGCCCGAGTTCGCCCGGCGGGCGCTGGAGCGGGTTCCCGCCGTCGTACGGTCCTGGTTCACGCGCCCCCGGCTGCTGGCCGCGACGCGCGTCGGCCTCGCGGGCACCGGCGCCCTGCTCGCCGCCGGCGCGGTGCTGCTCGGCGTCTCGCTGGCCATGCACGCCGGCGCGGCGGACGAGTCCCTGCGCCAGATGACGCTGGCCTGGTCGGGCCGGCTCGCGGTGGTCCTGCTGTGCGTGGCGCTGCTGCCGAACGCGATCGTGTGGGCGGCGGCGTACGGGCTCGGGCCCGGCTTCGCGGTCGGCGCGGGCAGCGTCGTCGCCCCTTTGGGCGCGTCCGGCTACCCGGAGCTGCCGCGCTTCCCGCTGCTCGACGTGGTGCCCGTGGCGGGCGAGCCGGGCCCGCTGATGTGGGTGGCGGCGGGTGCGGTGCCGGTCGCGGCCGGGGTCGCGGTCGCCTACGCCGCCGTGCCGAGCGGCCCGGAGGCGGCGGGCGGCGCCTCGGTCACCGGAATCGTCCGGAACGCGCTCCTCGGCTCCGTCTTCTGCGCCGGGGCGATCACGTTCCTGGCGTACGTGGCCTCCGGCGCCGTCGGCAGCGCGACGCTCGCCGCGTTCGGCCCCTCCGGGCGGTACGTGGGGGTGGCCGCCCTCGCCTGGACGACGGCCATCGGCGTGCCCGGCGCGCTCGCGCTGCGCCGACTCCGTACGCGAGCCGCCCGCGCAGCCCTGAAGGCTGCGCGGAGGGCTGCGCGGAACGAGCCGGTCGCCGAGGCGGCGCCGACGCCGGTGTCGGCACCGGCGCCCGACGGCGACGCGGTACCGGCCTGGTGCCGGGGGCCGGTGGCGGTCCTGGGCCTCGCCCCCCTGCCGTTCACCGAAGGGCAGCCGGAGGCCGCCGCCCCCGCCGCCAAGAAGCGCGCCCGGTGGTGGACCGGCGGCCCGGCCCTGCGCGCCCTCGCGGTCTGGCTGGGCTTCGCGGCGGGTACGGACGTGAGCACGGGCTCGGACACGGTCGGGACCACGGACGGGACCACTGACGCGGACGCGGAGATGGACACGGGCACAGCCGCGAGCGCGGTTCCGGACGTAAGCGAAGACGCGGACGCGTACACAGACACCGACCCGGACGCCAGTGTGAGTACGGGCACCGGCGCGGACACGGCCGAGGACCCGCCCCCCGCGGCCACCGCCGCCGAGCCGCCCGCGTCCACCGAGCTCGCGGTCCGCCCCGCCGTCGCCGACACGGCCGAGGCGCGGGTCGCTTCGGCCGGGCGGCCGGCGCCGAAGGACGCGGAGGCCGAAGGGCGGGTGGAGGACGTACGCGGTGAGCCGGTGGAGGACGTACGCGGCGAGCCCGTGGCCGCCCGTACGGAGGACGAGGAATCCGCCGTCGCCGGCGATTCCCCATCGGTGGAGGAGCTGCCCGTCCGGCCCTCGCCCGAGACGGCCCCCCGGTACCGGCCCGCGGTCTTCGACCCCGCGCCCTCGGCGGGCGACGCCCCCTTGCCGGAACCCGGTCAGTCCCGGGGGCGCCGGGCGCGCGCGTGGTGGCGGGACCGGACCTGCGATCCCGCGCCCGCCGCGAGCCCGCAGGCCGCCAAGCGGCCGCGCGGCCGGTCGTGGTGGCGGGGCGGCGCCCCGAAGGGACGGCACGCGGCGACGGCGCGAATGGGCTCCGCTTCCGTACGAGGCCGGGGCACCGCCCCCGTCGAGGGCACCGTCGTCGGCCTCGACCCCGCCCCCTTCGACGGCGCGGCCTGGCACGACACCCGCGCCCGCCAGGTGCGCTGGGCCGCCCTGAAGGACTCCGGCGGCGGGCTCGTACCGGACTTCGAGCCGAGCGACCTGATGGGCCCCAGGGAAAACTGACCCCGGCGGACCGTCCGAGGGCCCCGCTGCCCGTCAGCCGCGCAGCCGCCGCCCCCGGAAGACCTCAGTCCCGCGTCCCCAGCAGCGGTCGGAGCTGCTTCGGGAGGTGCTTCTCGCATGCCTGCTGCGAGGTCTGGGTGAGGGCGTCGTCGACGCAGGTGTAGTAGTCGCGGTAGACGATCTGGAAGACGAACGTCGCCGCGACGATGGCCAGTGCCAGGCCGCCCGTGACCAGGCCGCTGACCGCCGCCGTCGTCTGCGGCCGGACCGCACCCGGGGCGGGGGCCGGTGGGGCCGGGACGTCCGGGTCCTGGCGTGGCGGCTGGGTCTTGGCGCGCAGGGAGCTGATGCCCCAATAGAGGGACAGGGCGCCGAGCAGCAGGGCGATCTGCGGAATGCTGAAGATGGCGAAGAAGAAGCCCCACATGCCCGCGAGCAGGGCGTAGCGGGCGCGGCGCTGCGCGGGGTCCGTGGGGTCCCAGCGCAGCCCGCCGCCGCCCTGGCCGCCCGCGGGCTGCCGGGGGCCGCCGGGGCCGCCGCCGAAGTCGCCGTCGTGCCGGCCGGGCTGCCGGCTGCTCCACTGGCTGCCCCAGGCGGGGGGCCGCTCGCCGTCCCCGGCGCCGTCCCCGGAGCCGTCGCCTTCCGTGTCGTCCCCGCCGGGGTTCCCGTGCGCCTCCCGGCTCCCGGGCCGCTCGCGCGGCTGCCAGGGCTGGTCGGGGCGGCCCTCCGGCGGTGGGGCGAAGGGGTTGTCCCGCTGCTCGTCCGGGGACGGCGGGGACGGGCGCTCGTGCGACATGCGGGCGATCCCCATCACTGCCCTCCGGTGGACTCGGCGGGCAACGGGAGGCGATGAGCCGCGTGGCGGCGTCGGTCCGGCATGTGGAGTGTGTCTTCCCCTTGTGTCGTCGTCCTGCACGTCACCCACGCGGCGTGCGCGCCATGACGTACTGCACACCGAACGTATGGCGTCGCGCTCGGATTCCATGCGCTCGGCCCGCGCTTTCCGTGCGCTGCTTCAAGACGCTACCTTCCGCGGCCGCCCCCGTCCCGTGGGGGCCGTTCGGTGTGCCGGTATCGTTGCTGCCGGTCGGCGGCTTCGTAGAGTCCCCCGTATCCGGGGAGCCCTCCGTCTCGTACGACCATACAAACCGCATCACCCGCGAGAAAGGGCCCCATCGTGGCCTCCCCGCCCCCCGCCCGCCTCGTCGTGCTGGTCTCCGGCTCGGGCACCAACCTCCAGGCCCTGCTCGACGCGATCGCCGCCGACCCGGCCGGCTACGGCGCCGAGATCGTGGCCGTGGGCGCCGACCGGGACGGCATCGCCGGGCTGGAGCGCGCCGAGCGCGCCGGGCTGCCCACGTTCGTCCGCCGGGTGAAGGACTTCGACGGCCGGGACGCCTGGGACGCGGCGCTGACCGAGGCGACGGCCGCGTACGAGCCCGACCTCGTCGTCTCCGCCGGCTTCATGAAGATCCTCGGCAAGGCGTTCCTGGCCCGCTTCGGCGGGCGGGTGGTCAATACGCACCCCGCCCTGCTGCCCAGTTTTCCCGGCGCCCACGGTGTCCGCGACGCGCTCGCGTACGGCGCGAAGGTGACCGGGTGCACCGTCCACTTCGTCGACGACGGCGTCGACACCGGGCCGATCATCGCGCAGGGCGTGGTCGAGGTCCGGGACGAGGACGACGAATCCGCGCTGCATGAGCGGATCAAGGAAGTCGAGCGAGAGCTGCTCGTCGATGTCGTGGGGCGTCTGGCCCGTAACGGCTACCGCATAGAGGGACGAAAGGTAAGAATCCCGTGAGCGTCGAAGCTACGACCGCCGAAGGTATGACCGCCGAAGGGGTGAAGCGGCCCATCCGGCGCGCGCTGGTCAGCGTCTACGACAAGACGGGGCTGGAGGAGCTGGCCCGCGGTCTGCACGCGGCGGGCGTCCAGCTCGTCTCGACCGGCTCGACGGCCGGCCGGATCGCCGCCGCCGGCGTCCCGGTCACCAAGGTCGAGGAGCTGACGGGCTTCCCCGAGTGCCTGGACGGGCGGGTGAAGACGCTGCACCCGCGCGTGCACGCCGGCATCCTCGCCGACCTGCGCCTGGACTCCCACCGCGAGCAGCTCGCCGAGCTCGGCGTGGAGCCGTTCGACCTGGTGATCGTGAACCTCTACCCGTTCGGTGAGACCGTCGCCTCCGGCGCCTCGCCCGACGAGTGCGTCGAGCAGATCGACATCGGCGGCCCGTCGATGGTCCGCGCCGCCGCCAAGAACCACCCGTCGGTCGCCGTGATCGTCAACCCCGGCCGCTACGACGACGTGCTGAAGGCCGTCGCCGACGGCGGTTTCGACCTCGCCGCCCGCAAGCGGCTGGCCGCCGAGGCGTTCCGGCACACGGCCGCGTACGACGTGGCGGTGGCCAACTGGTTCGCCGGTGACTACGCGGGCGACGGCGCCGACTTCCCCGACTTCATGGGCGTCACGTACGAGCGCAAGAACGTGCTGCGCTACGGCGAGAACCCGCACCAGGGTGCCGCCCTCTACACCGGCGGCTGCGGCGGCCTCGCCGAGGCCGAGCAGCTGCACGGCAAGGAGATGTCCTACAACAACTACACGGACACCGAGGCCGCGCGCCGGGCCGCCTACGACCACGCCGAGCCGTGCGTCGCGATCATCAAGCACGCCAACCCGTGCGGCATCGCGGTCGGCGCGGACGTCGCCGAGGCGCACCGCAAGGCCCACGCCTGCGACCCGCTGTCGGCCTTCGGCGGCGTCATCGCCGTCAACCGGCCGGTGTCCGCCGCGCTGGCCGAGCAGGTCGCGGAGATCTTCACCGAGGTCATCATCGCCCCGGACTACGAGGACGGCGCGGTCGAGATCCTGGCCCGCAAGAAGAACATCCGCGTGCTGCGCTGCCCCGAGGCCCCGCAGCCGCCGGCCGAGTTCCGGCCGATCGACGGCGGTGGCCTGGCGCAGGTCAAGGACGTCCTCCAGGCGGAGGGCGACGACCCGGCCAACTGGACGCTCGCCACCGGCGAGGCGCTGTCCGCCGACGAGCTGGCCGAGCTGGCCTTCGCGTGGCGCGCCTGCCGCGCGGTGAAGTCCAACGCGATCCTGCTGGCCAAGGGCGGCGCGACCGTCGGCGTCGGCATGGGTCAGGTCAACCGCGTCGACTCCGCGAAGCTGGCCGTCCAGCGCGCCGGCGAGGAGCGGGCCCAGGGCTCGTACGCCGCCTCGGACGCCTTCTTCCCCTTCCCGGACGGGCTGGAGGTGCTGACCGCCGCCGGCATCAAGGCCGTGGCGCAGCCGGGTGGTTCGGTCCGTGACGAGCAGGTCGTGGAGGCCGCGAAGGCGGCGGGCGTGACCATGTACTTCACGGGGACGCGGCACTTCTTCCACTGAGCCGCGGCCGCCGGACGACACGACACGCGGCCGCCGAACGACGAAAGCCGCGCCCCGGGATCGGGGCGCGGCCTCTCGTCGTACCTGGGGGTCGTCAGCGCGTGCGGACGACGACCGTGCCGATCATCTTGTCGGCGAACGTCTGCTTCTTCTCGTCCCACAGCGGCCACAGGTAGCCGAGGCAGAGGATGCCGTCGACGAAGTGGGCGAGGTTGCGGACGAAGGCCATGCCGAAGCCGGTCGGCTGACCGTCGCGCTCGCGCAGCACGCTGATGTTCATGATCTTCTTGCCGGGCGTCTGACCGGTCTTGCCCTGGCGGTGCAGCATCCACAGGCCGAGCACGAAGCCCAGGATGGAGCCGATGACGATCAGCGCCATGCCGCCACCGATCGCGCCGGTGGAGGGCTCGCAGGTGGTGTCGTACGTGGTGGTGCCGTAGGTGCTGTCGTAGGACGTGTCGTCCGCGCAGTCGAGGAACGACATGACCACCATGCCGATGCCCGCGACCGTGCAGGCGATCGGGACCAGGCCCACGATGAGACCGTCCAGCAGCGACGCGGCCACCCGGGACCACCAGCCCGCCAGCGGCGGCGGCTGCATGGCGTACCCCTGCGGCGCGCCCTGCGGGTAGCCGTAACCCGGCTGCTGGGGGACCTGGCCGTACGGCTGACCGTACGGCTGGGCCGGCGGCTGCTGGGGGTACTGCTGGTACTGGGGAGGCTGCTGGGGCGGGTAGGTCACCTGGTGATCCTTCGAGCGGTGTGCGCGGGTGGGGACAGCCGGGACCGTACGGAGGACGGGGGGAAGGACGCATGCGGGGACGGCAGCCGCCCGGCCCCCGACAGTCGCGGCAACGCCGATCATCGTGACATACGGCACCGACAGGCCCGTACGGCCGTGGGTGCCTGTGACCTGACTGGAATGAGTGCCACCCCATCCGCGAGGATGGGGGGCATGACCGCCCAGATTCTCGATGGCAAGGCCACCGCAGCCGCGATCAAGTCCGAACTCACCACCCGCGTGGAGGCGCTGAAGGCCCGGGGCGTCACACCCGGCCTGGGTACCCTCCTCGTCGGCGACGACCCCGGCAGCAAGTGGTACGTGGCCGGAAAGCACCGTGACTGCGCCCAGGTCGGCATCGCGTCGATCCAGCGCGAACTGCCCGCCACCGCCACCCAGGAGGAGATCGAGGCGGTCGTCCGCGAGCTGAACGACAACCCCGACTGCACTGGTTACATCGTCCAACTCCCGCTCCCCAAGGGCATCGACACCAACCGCGTCCTGGAGCTGATGGACCCGGCCAAGGACGCGGACGGCCTGCACCCGACGAACCTCGGCCGGCTCGTGCTGAACGAGACCGGACCGCTGCCCTGCACCCCGCACGGCATCGTCGAGCTGCTGCGCCGCCACGACGTGGAGATCAACGGCGCGCATGTCGTGGTCGTCGGCCGCGGCATCACCGTCGGCCGCTCGATCGGCCTGCTGCTGACCCGCAAGTCCGAGAACGCCACGGTCACCCTCTGCCACACCGGCACCCGTGACCTCTCCGCCCAGCTGCGCCAGGCGGACATCGTCGTCGCCGCGGCCGGTGTGCCGCACCTGATCAAGCCCGAGGACCTCAAGCCGGGCGTGGCCGTGCTCGACGTCGGCGTCAGCCGCGACGAGAACGGCAAGATCGTCGGCGATGTCCACCCGGGCGCCGCCGAGGTCGCCGGCTGGGTCGCGCCCAACCCGGGCGGTGTCGGGCCGATGACGCGCGCCCTGCTGCTCGTCAATGTCGTGGAGGCCGCCGAGCGTGCCGCCGGAATCGGCAATGCGGGCTGACGTGACGCCCGGCTCCGGGAGGCCGCGCCGCTTCCAGCTCACCCGCGACACCGCCCGCCCCGAGGGGGGCGGGCGTGCCGCGCCCGGCGACGCGCCGGCCCCCGCCCGGCAGTGGCCGCTGCTGGCCGTGCTCGGGGTGACGGGCGCCGGGCTGCTGGTCGTCGCCTTCGACGCGTTCCGCGTCGGGACGCTGCTGATCGGGCTGGCGATGATCGGGGGCGCGGTGCTGCGCTGGGCGCTGCCGTCCGTGGGCATGCTGGCCGTACGGTCCCGGTTCACCGACATGATCACGTACGGCGGGCTGGGGCTGGCGATCCTGCTGCTGTCCCTGATGGCCCAGCCGCACCCCTGGCTGAAGATCCCGTTCCTGGAGGACGTGCTGCACTTCACGGTCTAGGGACCGGGCGCGCGGCCCGGCCCCGGGCCACGCCGCCGCGATCGGTGCCACGATCGGGCCACGCCGCCGCGGCCGGGCTGCGATCGGGCCACGCCGCCCCGGCCGAGCCGAGGTCGGCACGCCGCGCAGCGCGTACGGCGTGACCGGCCGGGCGCGCGGCCCGCGCGTATCTTGATGGCGAGGTATTCCCTTCTCGTTCCCCTCCCGTTGCACTGGGCGGGAAGGGACCCCACGGTGACCGACATCGCCGACCCCGCTGCCGCGCGAGAGGGACGTTCCACCTCATGGCCAAGATCAAGGTAGCCAACCCCGTCGTCGAGCTCGACGGCGACGAGATGACCCGCATCATCTGGTCCTCCATCAAGGACAAGCTGATCCTTCCGTACCTCGACGTCGAGCTGAAGTACTTCGACCTGGGGATCGAGCACCGCGACGCGACCAGCGACCAGGTGACGCTCGACGCCGCCAACGCCATCAAGGAGCACGGCGTCGGCGTGAAGTGCGCGACGATCACGCCGGACGAGGCGCGGGTCGAGGAGTTCAACCTCAGGGCGATGTACCGCTCGCCCAACGGCACCATCCGCAACGTCCTCGGCGGGGTGATCTTCCGCGAGCCGATCATCATGGCGAACGTGCCACGGCTGGTCCCCGGCTGGACCAAGCCCATCGTCGTCGGCCGTCACGCCTTCGGCGACCAGTACCGCGCCACCGACCTGAAGGTCCCCGGCGCGGGCACCCTCACCATGACCTTCACCCCGAAGGACGGCTCCGAGCCGATCGAGCTGGAGGTCCACGAGTTCCCGGGCCCCGGTGTCGCGCTGGCCATGTACAACCACGACGACTCGATCCGCGACTTCGCGCGGGCCTCGTTCCGCTACGGCCTGGACCGCGCGTACCCGGTGTACCTGTCCACCAAGAACACGATCCTCAAGAAGTACGACGGCCGGTTCAAGGACATCTTCCAGGAGGTCTTCGACGCCGAGTTCAGGGCCGAGTTCGAGGCCAAGGGCCTGACCTACGAGCACCGTCTGATCGACGACATGGTCGCCGCCGCGCTCAAGTGGGAGGGCGGCTACGTCTGGGCCTGCAAGAACTACGACGGCGACGTCCAGTCCGACATCGTCGCGCAGGGCTTCGGCTCGCTCGGCCTGATGACCTCCGTCCTGATGTCCCCCGACGGCAGGACCATCGAGGCCGAGGCCGCGCACGGCACGGTCACCCGCCACTACCGCCGGCACCAGCAGGGCAAGGCGACCTCGACCAACCCCATCGCCTCGATCTTCGCCTGGACGCGCGGGCTGGCCCACCGCGGCAGGCTCGACGGCACCCCCGAGGTGACCGCGTTCGCGGAGACGCTGGAGCGCGTCTGCGTGGAGACCGTCGAGGGCGGCCGGATGACCAAGGACCTGGCGATGCTGATCTCCAAGGACGCGCCGTGGCTGACGACGGAGCAGTTCCTGGACGCGCTGGACGACAGGCTCAAGAAGAAGATGACCGCGGTGTGAATCCGGGTGTCCCGAAGGGGGCCGCGCCGCCGGGCGCGGCCCCCTTCCTCTTTCGGTGAGCGGCCGGGGCGGCCCGTCCACCACCCCCGTGGGAGGACGAGCCGCCGTCCGTCATCGAGGATCATGACCGCGACAATCCGAATCAAGATCAGCGGCTTTCCTGTGGCCCGGGGGTGACGGTTCCGGTACGAGGTCTCCGTCCTGTACCAGTAGTGCGGCGGGCGGGACAAGAGCGCATGCCGGGGCCGCTGTTTGCTCCGAATGCCACCCTGCGCCCGCCATTCGGGAACTGTCGGGCCGATGTACGGCATCCCCGTGGGTAGCCACCACGGAAGGCCCGGAGGGGCGTCGCGGCGACACGGCACGCATCGGCGTACGTATCGGGGGGACAGGGGAGGGCAATGCCTCGCTGGAGGGCGCTACCGGAGGAACTCGATCCACAGGTCCGCGAGTTCACCGAACAGCTGCGCAGACTCGTCGAGCGCAGCGGTCTGAGCATCGGTGCCGTCGCGGATCGCACCGGATACAGCAAGACGTCGTGGGAGCGGTATCTGAACGGCCGGCTGCTGTCGCCGCGCGGGGCCGCGGAGGCCCTGGCCGAGGCGACGGGCACGGACGTCGGACACCTGAGCACCATGTGGGAGCTGGCCGAGCGCGCCTGGAGCCGCTCGGAGCTGCGGCACGACGTGACGATGGAGGCGATCAGGGTCGCCCAGGCGCGGGCCGCGCTCGGGGAGTTCGGCCCGCCGCCGGCGCGGGCCGCGGGCTCCTCCCGGGAGTCCGGCGGACCGGTGTCCGAGCTGCTGTGCCGCGAGTCGCCGCGGCAGCCTCCGCGCGGCCCGGACCGGCCCGAGCCCGTACGGACCGCCCTGGCCGAACCGGGGCCGGCGCCCCGCAAGCCCCCGGTCCCGCGCTCGCCGCAGCCGCCCGACTACCGCGCGAAGGCCATCCCGGACCCCGGGCCGGGCACGGGCACGCCGCGCCGCCGGACCACCCTGTTCGTCACCGGGCTCCTCGGCGCGCTGCTCGTCGTCGTGGCCGCGCTCCTGCTGCTGGGCACGGGCGGCGGCGACACGGGCAAGGGCGGCGAGGCGGCCGCCGCGCCGAGCACGAGCGCCCGTGACCTGCCCGCCGGCGTGAAGTGCGCGGGCGCCGACTGCGCCGGCAAGGATCCGGAGGCCATGGGCTGCGGCGGGGCGCGGGCCACCACGGCCGGTTCGGCGACGGTGGGCGCGTCCTACGTCGAGGTGCGCTACAGCGCCGTCTGCGGGGCGGCGTGGGGCCGTATCACCCGGGCCGCGGCCGGGGACGCCGTGCGCATAAGCGCACGCGCCGAGGGCTCGCGGCCCGCCCGTACGGAATCCGGCCGTGTCGGACCGGACGCCGACGGCTACACCCCCATGGTGGCGGTGGCCGCGCCCGGCGGGGCGACGGCGTGCGCGACGCTCGCGGCGGGACAGCAGGGGTGCACGGTGCCGCGGCCGTCGGCCACGCCCGCGGCCTGAGGGGCCGCGGACCGGGCACGCCGACGCCCTCGACCGCCGGACGGGCGTGCGGGGCCCGGCCCGTCCGGCGGCGGCACGGTGAGGCGTCCCACACGGGGGCGGCGGTTGATGGGGTGCGCGGTCGGATAGCCTGACGCCGGATCTCTTGACACCGAGAGAGATCCCCACAAATGGGCAGGGACACCCAACCCCAGTTCGCAGCAGGAGATCGCCATGACCCGCACTCCCGTCAATGTCACCGTTACCGGCGCGGCCGGTCAGATCGGCTACGCGCTGCTCTTCCGCATCGCCTCCGGTCACCTCCTCGGCGCCGACGTGCCGGTCAAGCTGCGGCTGCTGGAGATCCCGCAGGGCCTGAAGGCCGCCGAGGGCACCGCCATGGAGCTCGACGACTGCGCGTTCCCGCTGCTGCGCGGCATCGAGATCACCGACGACCCGAACGTCGGCTTCGACGGTGCCAACGTCGCGCTGCTCGTCGGCGCCCGCCCCCGCACCAAGGGCATGGAGCGCGGTGACCTCCTGGAGGCCAACGGCGGCATCTTCAAGCCCCAGGGCAAGGCCATCAACGACCACGCCGCGGACGACATCAAGGTCCTCGTCGTCGGCAACCCGGCCAACACCAACGCGCTCATCGCGCAGGCCGCCGCCCCGGACGTACCGGCCGAGCGCTTCACCGCGATGACCCGCCTGGACCACAACCGCGCGCTCTCGCAGCTCTCGAAGAAGACCGGCGTCCCGGTCTCCGAGATCAAGAAGCTCACGATCTGGGGCAACCACTCCGCCACGCAGTACCCCGACATCTTCCACGCCGAGGTCGCCGGCAAGAACGCCGCCGAGGTCGTGAACGACGAGCAGTGGCTGGCCGACGACTTCATCCCGACCGTCGCCAAGCGCGGCGCCGCGATCATCGAGGCCCGCGGCGCGTCCTCGGCCGCCTCGGCCGCCAACGCCGCCATCGACCACGTCCACACCTGGGTCAACGGCACCGCCGCCGGCGACTGGACCTCGATGGGCATCCCGTCGGACGGCTCCTACGGCGTGGCCGAGGGGATCATCTCCTCCTTCCCGGTCACCTGCAAGGACGGCAAGTACGAGATCGTCCAGGGCCTGGACATCAACGACTTCTCCCGCGCCCGCATCGACGCCTCCGTCCAGGAGCTCGTCGAGGAGCGCGACGCGGTTCGCGGTCTGGGCCTGATCTGACCCTTTCGGCACAGGGAAGCGCCCCCGGCAGCCAGCGGCTGCCGGGGGCGCTTCCCGTTCGTGCCGCGCGGGGTGAGGCCGACGGGCCCGACGCTCGATCTCTCGCGGTGTTGCCTCAGGGGGTTGTGTGGTCCGGGCGCCGTTCGTGCTCATGGTGTCGGAACTTCAGCCCCAGAGGCCCCATCGGACTGGTCAGGTGTTCCCCTGTCCACCCGAACGGGGTGAGTTTCGGCCCGTCATTTGCCTCGGGCGGGGGTCCGTGGTGGGACTTCTGGCTTATTGTGAGTTCTCTGAAAATCTGTCAACTCCCGCGCATTCGCAGGTGAGTTCGACGATCGGGGGACGCATGACACCACCCGCTCCACGGGACTCCCGTACCGAAGCCACCCGGCTGCTGTGCGCGGGGACCTATCTCGACATCGACTTCCGCCGCCGGGTCATCGAAGAGCTGGTGGAGCACGAGGAAAGACCCATCGCGCCCTCGCTCGGCGTCGACGTCGTGCCGGTGCTCGCGCACGCGCTGCGCGCCCGTACGCAGGACGCGCTGACGGCGCTGTTGCTCCTGGCCCTCTGGGGGGCCTTCATCGGGGTCGACATCGGTACGGCCCCGGAAGGTCTACCGCCGATCTGGTCGGGGCTGTACGCCGTGGTGTGCTTCGTGCAGTGGTCCGCGCACGCCGCCGCCGGACGCGGCTCCGCCGCCTACGTCGTCGACAGACGCACCCTGCGCGAAGCCATGAAGGGCCACCGCGCGCCCCTTCGGGCCCTGGTCCCCGTGATCCCTCCGGTGGTCGCGCTCGGGTACTGGGGCTTCGCGTTCTACGCGCTCTTCGAGGGCGCCGACAACTGGCTGGCCCTCCTCTTCCCGCTCCTGCTGATGCTCCCGGTGTGGATGCACCGCTCGCGGGTGGCCGCCGTGATGCGCGCCGAACTCGGCAAGAAGGCCTTCGCCCAGCAGCCCCGGGCGTTCCCGGCCGGCCGGTATCACCTGAGGATCGCCCGGGCCATCGACCGCGAGCAGTACGCGGGGCTGACGATCTACGACCCCTTCCGGCCCTTCATCGGCATGGGAAGTCCGTACGAGCCCTGGTCGTTCGCCCTGGAGCTCAAGAAGCGCGACGAGAGCGCGAACGGCACCGCGCCCTTCACCGGCCGCACCGTCGTGGAGTTGGTGCGGCCGAGGCTGGAGGCGCTGCGCGAGGCGGCCGCCGCGACCAGCCGGGACCGGCTGAAGGATCTGGAGATCGAGGAGTTCGTCTATCTGCCGGTCGGCCCGCCGCGACCGCGGCTGGACTACGCGGAGGCGACGGTCCGCAAGCACGTCCAGGAGTCCGTCGACGAGGGCGGCGAGGCACGCCGGTATTTCCTGCGGGTGCGCATCGGCGCCTGGGACGAGCAGGTCGTGGTGTCCGTGCTGGTCAGGGTGCACACCCAGGGCGGCATGCTGGTCCTGGAGGTCGTGCCGCACATCCTGACGCCCATCAAGCCGGAGTTCCGGGCGGTCGACGTCATCGCCTCGCGCGGCGAGGACGACATCCTGCGCGACGGCCTGCGGGCGTTCCTGACCGGCCCCGCCGCGGGCTTCGCGGCGGCCGTCTCCACGATCCGCTCGGGCGTCTCCGGCTTCCGCACCTGGCTCGCCGACCCCCGGCGCGCGGCGCCGGACGGCCCGGCCGGGTCGGTGCGGGAGATGGCCGGCACCCGGACGGTCTCGCTGTTCCAGGAGATGGACATCAGCCGCTATGTGAAGACGGTCCAGGACCGGATCGCCAGCGGCGTACGGGACGCGCTGCGCTCGCAGGGCTATGAGACGGACCAGTTCGAGCAGCAGATCGTGCAGATCAGCGAGGGCGGCGTCTACATCGGCGCGATGAGCGGCGGCGCGGTGGCCGCCGGCAGCGGCGCCCAGGCCAAGAACATGACGAAAAGCGGGGGATCATGACGGACAACGACAATCACCCACAGGACAACGGCAACGGCCGGACGGGCGGCGGGATCGTCATCGGGCGGATGACCGGAGGCGCGGTCGCCAGCGGCCGGAAGGCCCGGGCGGAGGACCGGGCCGAGCGCGTCGCCCGGCCCGTCGAGCGCGACGCGGGATTAGTGCCCGTTCCGTCGCGGGCGCCCGGCGAGGGCGCCATCGCCGCCGGTGAGGTCCTGGGCGGCGCGCTCGCCGCGGGGCCGGAGGCCGAGGCGGTGGACTCCTCCCGGGAGCTGCTGGCGGTACCGCCCGAGCTGCTGTCGGCCGTGCGCGTGCTGCGCGGGCAGCTGCCGCTGCTCACCCGGGCCGACGGCGACGGCCTCGACGAGGTCGAGGGGCAGCTGGCGGAGCTGGAGGAGGAGGCCCGGCCCACCGGTCGGGTCCGGCGCGGCCGACTGGAGCGGCTGAAGGCGCTGCTCACCGGCGGCGCCACGGCGGCCGGCGGGCTGGCCTCGGCGCTCGCCGTCGTGCAGGCGATCAGTCAGCTGCTGGCGTGAGGGGGCTGGGCACATGAGCCGCTGGGACGCAGACCTCCAGCAGTGGGTGGACGACGACCCGCCGCCCAGAAGACCACGGCACGACCCGAACGTCCCGCACGCCCCGCACGACCCGGACGAGCCGGAGTACCTGCTCGGCCCGCCGGCGCCTGACGACGACCTGCCGACGGGACCGTCGCACGCGGCGATCCTGGCCGGCGTGCTGGCCGGCGTGGTGCTCGCGGGCGGCATCGGCATCGGCGCCTGGTCGCTGCTGCGCGACGACGACGACGGGACGACCGTCCCCGCCGGCGGCGGTCTGCCCACCGCCACCTCCGGGCCGACGCCGGGCTACACCTACGGCGGGCCGACGTACAGCTACCCGTCGTACCCCTCGTATCCGACATACCCGACGTATCCGACGTACGGCTATCCCTCGTACGGCACGTCCACCTACACCCCGGCCCCCGTCCCCAGCTCCCTGTCGGGCGGCGGCGCCCCGGCCGGTTTCGTCCGCACGCGCGACCCCGCCGGGTTCACGCTGGACGTCCCGCAGGGGTGGCAGCGCAGCACGGAGGGCGCCAGCGTCTTCTACAAGCGGTCGGACGACAAGAGCCTGGTCCAGGTGTTCACACTGAAGGGCCCGGAGACGACGCCGTACGAGTCGCTGGCGGCCACCGAGAAGGCGGTCTCCAAGAACAAGGGCTATCGCAAGCTGGGCCTGGCGCAGCTCAGCGGTGGCTCGGCGGAGCTGGAGTACACCTACGAGCGCGACGACGGCAGCACCCGGCGCATCGTCGTGCGGGCGTACACCGCGAGCGACGCCCGGCAGTACGCCCTGCTGGTCGCCGGGCCGTCCTCCGAATGGCCCGCTCACCTGCGGATCTACCGGACGCTGCTGTCCTCTTTCTGCACCGCGGCCTCCTGCGCGTGAGGGGGTGGCGGCATTGACTGAGAGTGACTCGCGTCACTCTTCGTGAAGAAAGAGGCATATGTTTCGGCCTTCTGGTTAGGCGGGCCCCGTTGCCGGCTGAGCGCTGCTCGGCCGGTGGCGGGACGTTTCGGATATCGGAAGGCAGAAGAGACATGTCGTCAGTCGAGACCATCCACGTGGACGGGGTGTGGCGGGCCGCCGCGGCCGGCGCGCAGCGCGAGGTCCTCGACCCCGCGGACGCCAAGACCCTCGCGGTCGTGTCCGAGGGCGGAGCCGACGACACCGACGCCGCCGTGGCCGCCGCCCGCCGGGCCTTCGACACCGGCACCTGGCCGCACACGCCCGTCGCCGAGCGGGCCGCCCTGCTCCGGCGGGTGGCCGACCTGCTCCAGCGCGACCGCGAGGCGATCGCGCTGACCGAGAGCCGCGACACCGGCAAGACCCTCGAAGAGGGCCGGATCGACGTCGACTGCGTGAGCGACGCCTTCCGCTACTTCGCCGACCTGGTGATCGGCGAGGGTGCCGGCCGCGTCGTGGACGCCGGCTCCACCGACATCCACAGCGTCGTCGTGCACGAGCCGGTCGGCGTCTGCGCGCTGATCACCCCCTGGAACTACCCCCTCCTCCAGGCCAGCTGGAAGATCGCCCCGGCGCTGGCCGCGGGCAACACCTTCGTCATCAAGCCCAGCGAGGTCACCCCGCTGTCCACCGTGCACCTGATCCGGCTGCTGGTCGAGGCGGGGCTCCCGGCAGGGGTGGCCAACCTCGTCACCGGCGCCGGCGACCCGGTGGGCGCGCGGATGGCCGAGCACCCGGACGTCGACCTCGTCTCCTTCACCGGCGGTCTCGCCAGCGGCACCAAGGTCATGCAGGCCGCGGCGCCCACCGTGAAGAAGGTCGCCCTGGAGCTCGGCGGCAAGAACCCCAACGTCGTCTTCGCCGACGCCTGCGCGACCGAGGAGGACTTCGACACCGCTGTCGACCAGGCGCTCAACGCGGCGTTCATCCACAGCGGCCAGGTCTGCTCGGCCGGCGCCCGCCTGATCGTCGAGGAGTCCGTGCGCGAGCGCTTCGTCGCCGAACTCGCCCGCCGCGCCGAGAAGATCAAGCTCGGCCGGGGCACCGAGGACGGCGTCGAGTGCGGCCCGCTCGTCTCCGCCCAGCAGCTCGACAAGACCGAGTACTACGTCGACTCCGCGCTCGCCGAGGGCGCCGTGCTGCGCTGCGGCGGCAAGCAGCCGGAGCCCAACGCGGTCCGCCCCGAGGGCGGTTACTTCTACGCGCCGACCGTCCTCGACCGCTGCGACCGCACCATGCGCGTCGTCCGGGAGGAGACCTTCGGGCCGATCCTCACCGTCGAGACCTTCCGTACCGAGGACGAGGCCGTCGCGCTCGCCAACGACACCGAGTACGGGCTCGCCGGCGCCGTCTGGACCAAGGACGCCGGCCGCGCCCGCCGCGTCGCGGGCCGGCTGCGGCACGGCACCGTGTGGATCAACGACTACCACCCCTACCTCCCGCAGGCGGAGTGGGGCGGCTTCGGCAAGTCCGGAACCGGCCGCGAGCTGGGCCCGGCGGGCCTGGCCGAATACCGCGAGGCCAAGCACATCTACCAGAACCTCGCGCCCAAGCCGGTGCGTTGGTTCGCGGGCTGAGCCAGTCTCGTAGCGAGCCCGTACCCACTTCTGTGGCGAACCGACACGCGAAGAACTTTCCCTGCCCTCCGAGGAGTACCCCCATGCCCCCCGTTCGTGAAGAGTCCCCCGCGAAGATCACCGCCGACTACGTCGTCGTCGGCGGCGGCACCGCCGGCTCGGTGATCGCCTCCCGGCTCGCCGAGGACCCCGGCACGTCCGTCGTCGTCATCGAAGGCGGCCCGTCCGACATCGACCGCCCCGAGGTCCTCACCCTGCGCCGCTGGCTCGGGCTGCTCGGCGGCGAGCTCGACTACGACTACCCCACGACCGAGCAGCCGCGCGGCAACTCCCACATCCGGCACAGCCGGGCGCGCGTGCTCGGCGGGTGCTCCTCGCACAACACCCTGATCTCCTTCAAGCCGCTGCCCGGCGACTGGGACGAGTGGGCGGCCGCGGGCGCCGAGGGCTGGGACGCGCGGTCCATGGACCCGTACTTCTCCCGGCTGCGGAACAACATCGTCGCCGTGGACGAGAAGGACCGCAACGCCATCGCCCGCGACTTCGTCGAGGCCGCCCAGAAGGCCATCGACGTGCCGCGCGTCGAGGGCTTCAACAAGCAGCCCTTCCACGAGGGCGTCGGCTTCTTCGACCTCGCCTACCACCCGGAGGACAACAAGCGCTCCTCCGCCTCCGTCGCCTACCTCCACCCCCACATCGAGGCCGGTGACCGCCCCAACCTCCGCATCCTGCTGGAGACCTGGGCGTACAAGCTGGAGCTGGACGGCAGCCGCGCCACGGGTGTGCGGGTGCGCACCAAGGACGGCGAGGACATCCTCGTCGAGGCGGGCCGCGAGGTCCTGCTGTGCGCCGGCGCCGTCGACACCCCCCGGCTGCTGATGCACTCCGGCATCGGCCCCAAGGCCGACCTGGACGCGCTGGGCATCCCCGTCGTCCACGACCTGCCGGGTGTCGGCGAGAACCTCCTCGACCACCCCGAGTCGGTCATCGTCTGGGAGACGAACGGGCCGATCCCCGAGAACTCCGCGATGGACTCCGACGCGGGCCTGTTCGTCCGCCGCGACCCCGAGTCCGACGGGCCGGATCTGATGTTCCACTTCTACCAGATCCCCTTCACCGACAACCCCGAGCGCATCGGCTACGAGAAGCCCGCGCACGGCGTGTCGATGACCCCCAACATCCCCAAGCCGCGCAGCCGCGGCCGGCTCTACCTCACCAGCGCCGACCCGGCCGTCAAGCCCGCCCTCGACTTCCGCTACTTCACGGACGAGGACGACTACGACGGCCGCACCCTCGTCGACGGCATCAAGATCGCCCGCGAGATCGCCAAGTCCGAGCCGCTGGCCGGCTGGCTCAAGCGCGAGGTGTGCCCGGGCCCGGACGTCACCTCGGACGAGGAGATCAGCGCGTACGCGCGACAGGTCGCCCACACCGTCTACCACCCGGCCGGCACCTGCAAGATGGGCGCGGCCGACGACGAGCAGGCCGTCGTCGACCCGCAGCTGCGGGTCCGCGGTCTGGAGGGCGTACGCATCGCCGACGCCTCCGTCTTCCCGACGATGCCGGCGGTCAACCCGATGATCGGCGTGCTGATGGTGGGGGAGAAGTGCGCCGAACTGCTCGGCGCGGCCACGGCCCTGGGCGGTGATACCAAGTGAGCGCCACCACTGCCCCCATGGCCCCTGTCTTCTCCGTCCGCAATCTGTGGAAGGTCTTCGGTCCGAAGGCCGACCGCGTGCCGGACAGCCCGCTCGCCGAGCTCTCCCCCGAGGAGCTGCGCGAGGAGTCGGGCTGCACCGTCGCCGTCCGTGACGTCTCCTTCGACGTCCGCCAGGGCGAGGTCTTCGTCGTCATGGGCCTTTCCGGCTCCGGCAAGTCCACGCTCGTGCGCTGTCTGACCCGGCTCATCGAGCCGACCTCCGGCACCATCGCCATCGACGGCGAGGACGTCTGCGGCATGGACAAGGGCGCCCTGCGCGACCTGCGCCGGCACCGCGCCGCCATGGTCTTCCAGCACTTCGGACTGCTCCCGCACCGCTCCGTCCTCGACAACGTCGCGTACGGCCTGGAGATCCAGGGCGTCGGCAAGGCCGAACGGCGCACCAAGGCCGCCGAGATGGTGGACAAGGTCGGCCTCGCCGGCATGGAGGAGCGCCGCCCCGGGCAGCTCTCCGGCGGTCAGCAGCAGCGCGTCGGCCTCGCCCGAGCGCTCGCCGCCGACCCCGAGGTCCTCCTCTTCGACGAGCCGTTCAGCGCCCTCGACCCACTGATCCGCCGCGAGATGCAGGACGAGGTCGTCCGCCTGCACCACGACGAGGGCCGCACGATGGTCTTCATCACCCACGACCTGTCCGAGGCGCTGCGCGTCGGCGACCGGATCGCGCTGATGCGCGGCGGCCGCGTCGTGCAGTGCGGCACCCCCGAGGAGATCGTCGGCTCCCCGGCCGACGACTACGTCCGTGACTTCGTCCGGGACGTCCCCCGCGAGCAGGTCCTCACCGTCCGCCGCGCCATGCGCCCCGCCGAGGCGGGCGAGGCCGACTCGGGCGCGGCCATCGCCCCCACCACGACCGTCGCCGACGCGATCGAGGCCGTGGCCCGTACGGGCGCCCCGGCGCGCGTCGTCGAGGGCGGCCGCTGCCTCGGCGTCGTCGACAGCCAGGGCCTCCTGGGCATCGTGGCGGGCCTGGACCGCGGGAAGAAGGAGGCGGCGTGAACGTAACCCTCCCTCACACCAGGGGGTGGCGCGCATGAGCACCGCCACCTCCACCGCCCGCGGCGCCACCGGCGCCGAGGCGACCGACGCCGTGCGCCGGAAGGGCCTCGGGATGCTACGAGCCCTCGCCGCCAGACCTGCCGCCCGCAAGCTCCTCGTGCTCGCCGTCGCCGCGGCCGTCCTGGCCCCGCTCGCCGCCACCACCTGGGGCAACGGCACCTGGCCGCACGCCCTGACCGTCGACCTGAGCGGGTCGCTCGGCCGGGCCAACGACTGGATCATCGACAACCGCGACGGCCACTGGCTGTTCCTCTACTTCTTCGGCCACATCAGCGGCGCCATCATCGCCGCCGTCCACGCCGTCTACACCGTCCTGATCGCCCTCGGCTGGGCGGGCGTGACGGCCGGCGCGGCGCTGCTCGCCTGGCGGGTGGCCGGCGTCAAGGTCGCCGCCACCACGCTCGTGTCGTTCGCCGTGTGCGGGCTGCTCGGCATGTGGGTGCCGACGATGCGCACGCTCGCGCTGATGGTCGTCGCCGTCGCCGCGTCCGTCGTCGTCGGGGTGCTGCTGGGTCTCGCGGGCGGGCTGTCGGACCGGATGTTCCGCGCCATGCGCCCCGTCCTGGACACCATGCAGGCGCTGCCCGCCTTCGCCTACCTGCTGCCCGTCGTGCTGATCTTCGGCATCGGCGTCGCCCCCGCCGTCCTGGCCACCGTCGTCTACGCGGCCCCGCCCATGGCGCGGCTGACCGCGCTGGGCCTGCGCGCCACCGACAAGGGCGTGCTGGAGGCCGCGGCCTCGCTCGGTGCGACCGGCCGCCAGCGGCTGCTGACCGTACGGCTGCCGCTCGCCCGCCGCGAGCTGCTCCTCGGCGTCAACCAGACCATCATGATGGCCCTGTCCATGGCCGTCATCGCGTCCGTCATCGGCGCCGACGGCCTCGGTGACCGCGTCTACCAGGCCCTGTCGACAGTCGACGTCGGCAGCGCCCTGGCCGCGGGCATCCCCATCGTGCTGCTGGCGATCGTCCTGGACCGCACGACCGCCGCCGCGGGCGAGCGCACGGGCACCCAGGCCGCCGGCCGGCCCTGGGCGCGCTGGGCGCTCGTCGCCGCCGTCACCGCGGCCGCCGCCGTCGCGGCCCGCCTCCTGGACTCCAAGGTCTGGCCCGACCACTGGACCGTGGCCATCGCCGCGCCGGTCAACGACGCCAAGGACTGGATGGTCGACCACCTCTACTCCGGCGTCCCCGGCATCGGCGGCACCGCCGACTGGGCCGCCCGCTACACCGGCTGGATCCTCGACCCGCTGCGCGACGGCCTCCAGGGCCTGCCCTGGTGGGGCGCCCTGCTGCTGGTCGCCGGCCTCGCCTGGCTGATCGGCACCTGGCGCACCGCGCTGACCGCCGTCCTCTCCCTGGCCGCGATCGGCGTGCTCGACCGCTG
Organism: Streptomyces sp. NPDC023527; assembly: GCF_055560115.1. Classification (NCBI taxonomy): domain Bacteria; kingdom Bacillati; phylum Actinomycetota; class Actinomycetes; order Kitasatosporales; family Streptomycetaceae; genus Streptomyces; species Streptomyces sp. NPDC023527. The sequence continues at coordinate 121,615 of NZ_JBVHJJ010000006.1, read as the reverse complement.
GGAGGTCTCCATGGACACCCTCTCCCAGGTGATCGCGGCCGTCGCCGTCACGCTCGTCCTCGGCTTCGCCATCGCCGTGCCCGTCGCGCGCTCCACGCGCGTGGAGCGGGTGCTGCGCCCGGTCCTGGACGTCTTCCAGACGATGCCGCAGTTCGTGTACCTGATCCCCGTCGTCGCCCTCTTCGGCATCGGCCGGGCCCCGGCCGCCGCGGCCGCGATCGTCTACGCGCTGCCCGCCGTCGTCCGCATCGCCGGCCAGGGCCTGCGCCAGGTCGACCCCGGCGCGCTGGAGTCCGCCCGCTCGATGGGCGCGACCAGCGGCCAGCAGCTGCGCCAGGTGCAGTTCCCGCTGGCCCGCCCGGAGCTGCTGCTCGCGGTCAACCAGGCCGTGGTGCTCGTCCTGTCCGTCGTCATCATCGGCGGCCTCGTCGGCGGTGGCGCGCTCGGCTACGAGGTGGTCTTCGGCCTCGCCCAGGGCGACCTGGCCACCGGGCTCGTCGCGGGCGCCGCGATCGTCTGCCTGGGACTGATGCTCGACCGGGTCACCCAGCCGACGAAGTCGAACAAGGAGGCCCGTGATGGCTCGTAAGCTGATCGCCGGCGCCGCCGGTGCCCTGTGTCTGCTCGCCGCCACCGGCTGCGGCGCGGCCGACATGACCAAGCAGTCCTCGCCCTACGCCGACGCGCAGGGCACCAAGACCGTCACCCTGTCCGTGCAGTCGTGGGTGGGCGCCCGCGCCAACGCCGCCGTCGCCCAGTACCTCCTGCAGCACGAGCTCGGCTACCGCGTCGACACCGTGCAGGTGGACGAGGTGCCGGCGTGGGACGCCCTCAGCCAGGGCCGCGTCGACGCGATCCTGGAGGACTGGAGCCACCCGGACCAGGAGAAGCGGTACGTCCAGGACAAGAAGACGATCGTCCCGGGCGGCGACCTCGGCGTCACCGGCCACATCGGCTGGTACGTACCGAAGTACTTCGCCGACGCCCACCCGGACGTCCTCGACTGGAAGAACCTCAACAAGTACGCCTCGCAGCTGCGCACCGCCGAGAGCGGCGGCAAGGGCCAGGTGCTCGACGGCTCGCCGTCCTACGTCACCAACGACAAGGCGCTCGTGAAGAACCTCGGCCTGGACTACCAGGTCGTCTTCGCGGGCTCCGAGGCGGCGCAGATCACCCAGATCCAGCAGTTCGCGAAGAAGAAGCAGCCCTTCCTCACCTATTGGTACGAGCCGCAGTGGCTCTTCAACGAGGTGCCGATGGTGGAGGTGAAGCTGCCGGAGTACACCGACGCCTGCGCCGAGAAGGGCGCCGAGGACCCGTCGACGGTCGACTGCGCGTATCCCACGCAGTCGCTGAAGAAGTTCCTCAACGCGGAGTTCACGCACAAGGGCGGCAAGGCCGCGCGCTTCCTGAAGAACTTCAAGTGGTCGAAGGCGGACCAGAACGAAGTGGCGCAGATGATCGCCGAGGACAAGCTCTCCGCCGACGAGGCGGCGAAGCGGTGGGTGCAGCGGCACCCGGACGTGTGGAAGGCGTGGCTTCCGTAGCCTTCACGAGCACGACGGATGTGTCCTCGATCGCCGGACGGCCCGAAGCGGGCCGGTCCGGCGATCGGTGCTTCTGAGGATCACGGTCCCTCGAATGAACAAGCGGTTGTGACCCAGGCGCATGGTCCACTCCGGTCGTGGTCATGCGTACTCGTCGGGGTCTCCGCCGTACTGAGCAAACGTTCGAGTGCTGCCTGGTTCGGGTCGGCGGCGGGGTCGGGACGACCTCGCCGTACCGGCCCCTTATGACGTGCGCCGCAACGCCCTCACGCCACGCAACCCGATGATCCCGACAGCCGTCCCCAGAAGAAACGAGGTGATCGCGAGCGCGAGATGGACCCAGAAGTACGCCGTCGGATCGCCCGCGTCGTCAAAGGCGAGCCCGCTGCCGTCCTTCCACAAATTCTTCGCGAAGGTGATCCAGATGAACCAGCTCCACACCCCGAAGGCGAGCAGGAACCAGGCCACGGGGCGGGAGAGGGTGGCGGCGGCGCGTGGGGTCGGTGAGGCGTCCCCGGAAGAACTCAGCATGGGTTTCAGTATGCGTTCGGCTCCGCACACTGGTCCTATCGGGTCCTCGCCAGGGGTCCGTCCCGGTGAGGCAGCGACTACAAGCGCCACACAGCGGGGTACGTTCACGAACGTGCCGACGACGACATCACACACCCCGCGGTACGCCGCGACGCGACGCTACGGGGCCGCGCTCGCGGTCACCGCCTCGCTGCTCCTCCCGCTGATGACCGCCGCTCCCGCCCACGCCGACAATCCGGCCGACGGCAAGGGCGCCCCGAAGACCCCACCCGCGCGGATGTCGACGCTGGGGGGCGAGCTGCTGGGCAAACCCGGCCCTCAGGTGAAGCGCGGCCCGGGCGCCCCCGAACTGCCCCAGGACCTCTCCGGCCGGTCGTGGCTGGTGGCCGACGCCGAGTCCGGGGAGATCCTCGCCGCGAACAACGCCCACTGGGAGCTGCCCCCGGCGTCCACCCTGAAGATGCTCTTCGCCGACACGGTGCTGCCCAAGCTGCCCCGCAACGCCACCCACAAGGTGCTGCCCTCCGACCTGGAGGGCATGGGCGCGGGCAGCAGCGCGGTCGGGGTCAAGGAGGGCTCGTCCTACACCGTCCACGACCTGTGGCTGGGCGTCTTCCTGCGCTCGGGCAACGACGCGGTGCGGGTGCTCTCCGCCATGAACGGCGGCGTCGAGCGGACCGTCAGGGACATGCAGGCCCACGCGGACGACCTGCGGGCGCGGGACACACACGTCATCAGTCCCGACGGCTACGACGCGGACGGGCAGGTCTCCAGCGCGTACGACCTGACGCTGTTCGCCCGCTCGGGCCTGCAGAAGGCGGACTTCCGGGAGTACTGCGCGACGGTGACGGCGAAGTTCCCGGGCGAGGAGAAGCCGGGCAAGAAGCGCGAGAGCTTCTCCATCGTCAACACCAACCGGCTGCTCACCGGCGAGGGCATGCCCGACAACCAGCCCTACAAGGGCATGGCGGGGGTGAAGAACGGCTCCACGACCAACGCCGGGAACACCTTCACCGGCGTCGCCCAGCACGACGGCCGCAAGCTGCTGGTCACCGTCATGAACCCGGAGAAGACCGAGCAGTACCAGGTCTACAAGGAGACCCGGGCGCTGCTGGACTGGGGCTTCGAGGCGGCCGGCCACGTCCAGCCCGTCGGCGTGCTCGTGGCGCCCAAGGGCATGGCGGACAAGCCCGGCGGCAAGGACGGCGTCCAGGCCTCCGAGCACGCCCAGGCGTCGGTCGCCGGGGGCACGGGCGGGATGTGGACGGCCGTCGGGATCACGGCCGGCGCGCTGGTGGTGCTGGCCGTGGCGGGGTTCGTGGTGCACCGCCGCCATCCGCTGCCGGAGCTGGTGCGCCGTCGCCCGCGGCAGTGACCGTGCCGCCTCCGGACCCGGCCTCCTCGCCGGGCCCGGAGGCGGCGTCCCCGGCGCCCTGTGACGGGGTGGCCGTCCACGCGGCGCAGAAGAGGGTGAGCTTCGCCGTGAAGTTGATCCACAGCAGCAGGGCGACCGGGGTGCCGAACGCCCCGTACATGCTCTTGGCCGCCACCTGCTGCAGATAGCCGCTGATCAGCAGCTTCAGCAGCTCGAAGCCGACCGCGCCGATCAGCGCGCCCACCACCAGGCGGCGCGGCTCGGGGTGCACGCCGGGCAGCCGGGAGAGCACGTAGAGCATCATCAGGAAGTCGGCGAGCACGGCGATGCAGAAGCCCAGCGCGGTCAGCAGCCCGCCGACGCCGTCCAGGCCCGCCTTGTCGACCACCCAGCCCACGGCCGAGGTGGCGAACGCCGAGCAGGCGAAGGACACCAGGGCGACCCCGCCCAGGCCCAGCAGCAGCAACCCGTCCTTGAGCTTGAGCAGGACGGGGTTGCCGGGGTCCTCCTCCTTCTGCCACACCGCCCGCAGGCATTCGCGCAGGGAGCCGACCCAGCCCATTCCCGTGAAGAGCAACAGGGCACCGGCGACGACGCCGACCGTGCCGGCGTTGTCGACCAGGGTGCTGAGGTCGAGCTGGCCGGAGATGCCGGGCACCTGCTCGGCGAGCTTGTGCTCCAGATCCCGCATCTGCTGGTCGGTGAGCAACGCCGCGCCGATCGCCGCGCCCACGGTGACCAGCGGAAAGAGCGAGAGAAAGCTGGTGAAGGTGATCGCCGCCGCGAGCCGGGCCCACTTCGCCCGGTCCAGCGTCTCGTACGAGCGCCACGCGTGGGTGCGCATCAGCCGGGCGATCAGGGGTCCGATCACCGGCAGCCGGGTCAGCCAGTCCATGGTCCACACCTACCATCTCCACGATGGCTGTACGCGTACCCCGGAAAGCGCGCGGTGACCGCTCTAACGGGAGGCCGCCGGGGGGCGTGCGATGTCCGTCTGGCGCGGCATGGCGGATTCCGCGCTCTCCTCGAAGGGGTACTCGCGCTCCAGCCGCCAGACGCCGTCCCCGCCCTGTTCGTACAGGGCGAAGCCGGTGATCGTCCAGGCGGCCTCGAAGTCCGCCAGCTCCTCATAGGCCCGGTCCATGGCCTCCTCGGCGATGCCGTGGGCGATGGTGACGTGCGGGTGGTACGGGAACTGGAGCTCGCGGGCGACCGGCCCGGAGGCGTCCCGGACGCGCTTCTGGAGCCAGGCGCAGGAGGAGGCGCCCTCGACCACATTGACGTAGACGACCGGCGACAGGGGGCGGAAGGTGCCGGTGCCGGACAGGCGCATCCGGAACGGGCGGCCGAGGGCCGCCACGTCGGCGAGGTGGCGCTCGATCGCGGGCAGGGAGGAGCCGTCGACCTCGGTGGGCGGCAGCAGGGTGACGTGGGTGGGGATGCCGTGCGCGTGCGGGTCCCCGAAGCCCTCGCGGCGCTTCTGGAGGAAGCTGCCGTACGGCTCCGGGACCGCGATCGAAACGCCGAGCGTTACGGTCCCCATTGCGTTCTCCCTCCTGTGCGCCTGTACGTCCCCGTGGCCAGTGTGACGGCTGAGCCGCACCTGGTGCCAGGTCCGCTGGTCCCGCGCGCACGGGACCATGGCCACGTGCGTGCGCCCGACCGGGCCCGTCAATGCTCTTGCCCGGGGCCCGGCGGTGCTATGTGTCAGTGCCGATCGATCAGTGCTTCGCGGGCAGGAAGCCCACCTTGTCGTACGCCCGTGCGAGGGTCTCGCCGGCGACCGCGCGGGCCTTCTCGGCGCCCTTCGCCAGGACGGCGTCCAGCGTCTCCGGGTCGTCCAGGTATTCCTGCGTACGGGCCCGGAAGGGGGTCACCCACTCCACCATCACCTCGGCGAGGTCGGTCTTGAGCGCACCGTAGCCCTTGCCCTCGTACTTCTGCTCCAGTTCGGCGATTCCCGCGCCGGTGAGCGTGGCGTAGATGGTCAGCAGGTTACTGACACCGGGCTTCTTCTCGGCGTCGAAGCGGATCACCGTGTCGGTGTCGGTGACCGCGCTCTTGATCTTCTTCGCGGAGACCTTGGGCTCGTCGAGGAGGTTGATCAGGCCCTTCGGGTTGGCCGCCGACTTGCTCATCTTCGCCGTCGGGTCCTGCAGGTCGTAGATCTTCGCCGTCTCGCGCACGATGTGCGGCGCGGGCATGGTGAAGGTGTCGCCGAACCGGGTGTTGAAGCGCTCGGCGAGATCGCGGGTGAGCTCGATGTGCTGACGCTGGTCCTCGCCCACCGGCACGGCGTCCGCCTGGTAGAGCAGGATGTCGGCGACCTGGAGGACGGGGTACGTGAACAGGCCCACCGTGGTCTGACCGGCGCCCTGCTTCGCCGACTTGTCCTTGAACTGCGTCATGCGCGACGCCTCGCCGAAGCCGGTGAGGCAGTTCATCACCCAGGCGAGCTGGGCGTGCTCGGGCACGTGGCTCTGCACGAAGAGGGTGCAGCGCTCCGGGTCCAGGCCCGCGGCCAGCAGCTGGGCGGCGGCGATCCGGGTGTTGGCGCGCAGCTCCTTCGGGTCCTGCGGAACGGTGATCGCGTGCAGGTCGACCACCATGTAGAAGGCGTCGTGGGTCTCTTGCAGCGCCACGTACTGCCGGACGGCACCGAGGTAGTTCCCGAGGTGGAACGAGCCTGCGGTGGGCTGGATACCGGAGAGAGCGCGCGGACGATCAAGGGCCATGCGCACATTCTCTCAGGTGTGGAAGCGGACCCGTCCCGGCGGTGGGGTGCTGGTAGTAGAAAGTAGGAACAGCATGCCCGCATACCGAACGGAGCACACGGTGACATCCACGGATCGCAGCATCGCCGCCGCCGAGGCCCACAGCGCGCACAACTACCATCCGTTGCCGGTCGTCGTCGCGTATGCGGAGGGGGCGTGGATGACGGATGTCGAGGGGCGGCGCTATCTCGACATGCTGGCCGGGTACTCCGCGCTCAACTTCGGCCATGGCAACCGCCGTCTGATCAACGCCGCGAAAGCACAGCTCGATCGGGTGACGCTCACCTCGCGCGCGTTCCACCACGACCGGTTCGCGGAGTTCTGCGCCGAGCTCGCCGCCCTGTGCGGCAAGGAGATGGTGCTGCCGATGAACACCGGTGCGGAGGCGGTCGAGACGGCCGTGAAGACCGCCCGCAAGTGGGGCTACCGCGTCAAGGGCGTGCCCGCAGGCCAGGCGAAGATCATCGTGGCCGACAACAACTTCCACGGCCGCACCACCACGATCATCAGCTTCTCCACGGACGAGGAGGCCCGCGCCGACTACGGCCCGTACACCCCGGGCTTCGAGATCGTTCCCTACGGCGACCTCGCGGCGCTGGAGGCGGCCGTCGACGACAACACCGTCGCCGTGCTGCTGGAGCCCATCCAGGGCGAGGCCGGCGTCCTCGTACCGCCGGCGGGCTACCTCCAGGGCGTGCGGCGGCTGACCGCGGAGCGGAACGTGCTGTTCATCGCGGACGAGATCCAGTCCGGGCTGGGCCGCACGGGCAGAACCTTCGCCTGTGATCACGAGGACGTCGTCCCCGACATGTACGTGCTGGGCAAGGCGCTCGGCGGCGGCGTGGTGCCGGTGTCGGCGGTGGTGGCCTCCCGCGAGATCCTCGGCGTGTACCGGCCCGGCGAGCACGGCTCGACCTTCGGCGGGAATCCGCTGGCGTGCGCGGTGGCGCTGGAGGTCGTGGCGATGCTGAAGTCCGGCGAGTTCCAGCAGCGGGCCACCGAGCTCGGCGAGCACCTCCACCACGAGCTGGGCCTGCTGGTCGGCGGCGGCGCGGTGGAGGCGGTGCGCGGGCGCGGCCTGTGGGCGGGCGTCGACATCACGCCCGCGAAGGGCACCGGGCGGCAGATCTCCGAGCGGCTGATGGACCGCCGCGTCCTGGTGAAGGACACCCACGGTTCCACGATCCGCATCGCCCCGCCGCTGGTGATCAGCAAGGAGGACCTGGACTGGGGCCTGGAGCAGCTGCGGGCCGTCCTGGAGGGCTGAGCGCGGACCGGGTGCCTCCCCGCCGGCCGGCCGGCGGGGAGGCACCCGCGATCACCCGGTGGCCACCGGGCCCTCACCTGCCCTCATACGTCGAAGTTCTCGTCGAAGGTGTCGCGGTCCCGCTGCCAGTGCTCCTGCTGGGACGGCTGCCGGGTCTTCTCCTGGACCTTCTCCTTGGCCTGGCGGGCGCGTCCCTCGACCGTCTGCTTGGCGTCCGACGCCTTGGCCTTCGCCTTGTCCGACGCCCGTTCCGCCTTGTGCCGGTGCTGATGCTTGGCCATCGCTGTTCACTCCCGGGGGATGACGGGGATTGCCCTCGCCGCCAGGCTGACACGAGCCGACACGCCGCGCATGCGGAGCGCCCGGGGGATCAGCGGATGACGTGCGGCAGGAAGCGGGCGTAGCCGTCCGTGACGAGCCCCTCCGACTCGCGGATGCCCAGGCCCGCCGGCTCGCCCTCGACGACCCACGCGCCCAGCACCACGCGGTTGCCGTCGACGTCCGGGAGCGGCGCGAGCCGCTGGTAGCAGCACGGCTCGTCGCGCGGGGCGGGGTCGCTGCCCGCGGGGTGCACGGTCACTCCGTCGCCCTCGCGGCCGAGCAGCGGCTTGGCGACCCAGCCGTCGGTGCCGGCCAGCTCGCGGGGGCCGTCCAGATAGGCGGGCAGGAGGTTCGGGTGGCCGGGGAAGAGCTCCCACAGGACGGCCAGCAGGGCCTTGTTGGACAGGAGCATCTTCCAGGCCGGCTCGATCCACAGCGTGGAGCCCGTACCGCCGCCGTTGTCGAGGGTGTCCAGGGCGTGCGGGCCGAAGCGGTCGGTCGCCAGCCACTCCCAGGGGTAGAGCTTGAAGCAGGCGCGGATGAAGGCGTAGCGCTCGTCGACGAAGCGGCCGGAGACGTGGTCCCAGCCGATGTCCTCCATCGAGATGGCCCGGGTGGCGAGCCCCGCCTGCTCGGCGGTCTCGCGCAGATAGGCGACCGTCATCAGGTCCTCGCCGAGCTCGTCGTCGGCCGAGTGCGCGAAGTGCAGGGGCGCGCCGGGCGGCAGCAGGGGCGCCTGGCGCTTCCAGGCGTCGACGAGCCGTTCGTGCAGGGAGTTCCACTGGTCGCAGTCGGGGAAACGATCCTCCATCCAGAACCACTGGGCGCTCGCGGCCTCCACCAGCGAGGTGGGCGTGTCGGCGTTGTACTCCAGCATCTTGGCCGGGCCCTCGCCGTCGTAGCGCAGGTCGAAGCGGCCGTAGACGGAGGGGAGTTCGGCGCGCCGGCGCCAGGACTCGGTGATCAGCGCGGCCAGCCCCGGGTCGGTGATGCCGAGGTCGGCGAAGCGGTCGCGGGTCACGATGTGCGCGGCGGCGGTCAGGCACATCTCGTGCAGCTCGGCCACGGTCTCCTCCAGCGCCTCTATCTCGGCGATGGTGAAGGAGTAGTACGCGCTCTCGTCCCAGTACGGGCGCAGCGAGCCGTCCGGGTGGCGGGTGAGGGGGTAGATGAGGCCCTGTTCCTCGACCGTGGACTGCCAGGCCGGGCGCGGGGTGATCCGGTGCCGTCGCACGCCGCTCAGCCCCCGCCCGAGCCGGAGCCGGAGCAGCCGAAGCCGCCGCGGTCGACGGCCTGGCTCTTGCTGAAGGTGCCGTTCTCGGCGTAGCCGCCGGACTTGCCGGAGCCGTAGTACCAGCGGCCGGAGCCGCTCGAACCACTGCTGCTGCTGCCGCTGCCGCCCTTGCACGCCTTGGAGTCGACGACGCGGTAGCCGCGTACGGAGTCGTAGCTGTTCGGGTCGACGCAGCGCTTGTCCGGTTCCGAGCCGCAGGATGTCAGCGCGGCCGCGAGCGCGCCCATCCCGCCGAGTATCACCGTCGACGACCGCAGTCGCCTACGTGTCTTCTCCGCCATGTGTCCGACCCCCGTCAGTTCACGTTTCTCCAGCGCGTTCACCCTAAGGGGCGAACGCGGGCAGGTTACGCGGGGTAGCCGGGGGCCCGGCCGGGCGGGGTTCAGTCGGCCGGGGGCAGCGCGCGCAGCAGCGCGTCCAGGGCGCCCGCGAAGGCGTGGTCGGGCGGTGTGCCATAGGCGACGATCAGGCCGTCCGGGCCCTCGACGTCCCGGTCGGCCCCGCCGCCGTAGCGGAAGCGGGAGAGGCCCTCCAGCGCCAGCCCCTGCCAGGCCGCGGCCTGCACGGTGGCCCGCTCGGTGCCGGGCGGGAGTTCGAGGACGGCGTGCAGACCGGCGGCGATGCCGGTGACGCGGATGTGCGGGGCGTGCTCGGCGAGGGCGGTCACGAGCTGGTCGCGGCGGCGCCGGTAGCGCAGCCGCATCGCGCGGACGTGACGGTCGTACGCGCCGCTCGTGATCAACTCCGCGAGGGTCAGCTGATCGAGGGTGCCCGAGTTCCACTCCCCGGCCTGCTTCACCTTCAGCACATCGCCCACCAGGTGCTCCGGAAGCACCATCCAGGAGAGCCGCAGCCCGGGCGCCAGCGACTTGCTGGCCGTGCCGAAGTAGACGACGCGCTCGGGGTTGAGCCCCTGGAGACAGCCGACGGGCTGGCGGTCGTAGCGGAACTCGCCGTCGTAGTCGTCCTCCAGGATCAGCCCGCCGGTGCGCACCGCCCAGTCGACGACGGCGGCACGCCGGTCGGGGTGCAGCGGCACACCCGTGGGGAACTGGTGGGCGGGCGTGAGCAGCGCCGCCCGTACGGCCTTGCGCTCCTCCAACTGCTCGATCGCCGCGCCGAACCGATCGACCTTCAGCTCCGAGCAGCGCACCCCGGTCCGTTCCAGGGCCTCGTGGTGGAACCACAGCCCGTACTCCTCGACGCCCATCTCGCGCGTCCCGCGCCGTCGCAGCACCCGGCTCAGCAGGGCCAGCCCCTGGGTGGAGCCCGCGCACACCACGATCCGCCCGGCGTCCGCGCGCACGCCCCGGGCCCGCGCCAGATAGTCCGCGAGGGCGCTCCGCAGCTCGACGCGGCCGCGCTGGTCGACGTGGCCGAACGCCTCGTGCGGGGCGGCCGTCAGGGCCCGCCGGGCGGCGGAGAGCCAGGCGGCGCGCGGGAAGGCGGAGACGTCGGCGCTGCCGGGCCGCAGGTCGTAGGCGGGCCGCCGGGCCGTGCGGGGCGGGGTGGAGCCGCGCTCGGGCGCGCGGGGAGCGGCCCGCCGGGCCACCCGGGTGCCCGAGCCCTGGCGCGCGGTGAGCCAGCCCTCGGCGACCAGCTCGCCGTACGCGTCGGCGACGGTGTTGCGGGCCAGGCACAGGTCGGCGGCCAGGGAACGGGAGGAGGGCAGCCGGGTACCGGGCGCCAGACGGCCCGTACGGACGGCGTCGCGCAGGGCGCGGATCAAGGAGGCCCGTACGCCGCCCGGACCGCTCAGGTCCAGGTCCAGATGCAGGTCGGCGCCGCTGCCGGCCCCGGTGCCGCCATCCGAAGTGGCCCACGTTTTCTCCATGGGAGTGGACCATACCGGTGGGCTACCCCTGCCCTAGGCTCGTGCCCATGACGACGACGGACACCACCCACACCACCCACCACCACGCCCCGCGGATGCTGCTCCACGAGATCGCCCCCGAGGTGCAGAAGGCGATGATCGGCCTGGAGCGGGCCGCCCGCAAGGGCCTCGAACCGGGTCTGATCGAGCTGGTCAAGATCCGCGCCTCGCAGATCAACCGCTGCGCCTTCTGCCTCGACATGCACACCAAGGACGCCCGCCGCATGGGTGAGAGCGAGGAGCGCCTCTTCCTCCTCAACGCGTGGGAGGAGGCCATCGGCTACTACACCGAGAAGGAGCAGGCGGCGCTCGCCCTCACCGAGGCGATGACCGTCCTCACCGACGGCTTCGTGCCCGACGCGGTGTACGAGCGCGCCGCCCGCAGCTTCGGCGAGCAGGAGCTGGCCCAGCTGATCTCCATGATCGTCACGATCAACGCCTGGAACCGGATCGGCGTGACCACCCGCCTGTACCCCGGCGCCTACCAGGCGTCGGCGTGACCGCCACCGCCTTCCGCGCCCTGCACCACCCCCGGGGCTCCGCCGGCCCCCTCGTACTGCCCGGCCCCTGGGACGCCGCCAGCGCCCGCGCCTTCGCGGACGCCGGTTTCCCGGCGCTGGCCACGCCGAGCGCGGGGGTCTCGGCGTCGCTGGGGTACGAGGACGGTGCCACACCGCCGGCGGAGATGTTCGCGGCGGTCGCCCGGATCGCCCGCGCCGTGGACGTGCCCGTATCGGCGGACATCGAGGACGGCTACGGCCTGGCGCCCCGCGAGCTCGTCGAGCGGCTGCTGGAGACGGGCGCGGTCGGCTGCAACCTGGAGGACAGCGAACGCGCCTCACAGGCCCTGAAGGACCCGCGCCGGCAGGCGGACTGGCTGGCCGAGGTGCGGGCGGAGGCGGGCGACGCGCTCGTCGTCAACGCCCGCATCGACACGTTCCTCAGGGGCGAGCCGGACCTGGACGCCGCGCTGGTACGCGGCCGCCTCTACGCGGAGGCGGGCGCGGACTGCCTCTACCCGATCCTGGCCCCGCCGGAGCTGCTGGCGCCGCTCGCGGAGGGGACGGGCCTGCCGGTGAACGCCTTCGCCCGCGCGGGTGGGCCGTCACCCCAGGAGCTGGGCGCGCTCGGCGCCGCCCGGGTGACCTTCGGGGGCGGGCTGCACAGGCGGGCTATGGCGGGTGTGGCGGAGATGGCGGCGGAGTTGCTGGGGGTGTAGCGGTTCCGGGCGCGGGTCCTGCGGCACATGCCGGAGGACGGCAGGCATAGCGGGACGATTCCCGGCGCTCCGGCCCCTGCTGACGATCACTTGGCCTATTCCCCGGACGTATGCGCGTTCGTATGTTTGAGTGATGCGCATCACTGGGCGGAGGGGGCGCGGGGATGCGTTGGGTCCGGGTTCGGGCGGCTGCGATGTGCGCGGGACTGCTGGCGGGGTCCGCCGGCTGCGGGATGGTGTCCACGGGGGAGCGGGACGAGGGGCCGATCACGGTCGGCACCATCGACACGGTCACGGCGCTCGATCCGGCGGGCGCCTACGACGCGGGCTCCTGGGCGCTGTTCAGCAACGTCTACCAGTCGCTGCTGACCTTCACGCCCGGCTCCAGCGCCCCGGTCGCTGACGCCGCGAGCCGCTGCGACTTCAAGGGCGGCGACTTACGCACGTACGTGTGCGAGCTGCGCGAGGGCCTGAAGTTCAGCAACGGCCGGGAGATGACGGCGGGGGACGTGAAGTTCTCCTTCGACCGGATCTCCCGCATCAACTCGCCCCAGGGGCCGGGGCAGCTGCTGGAGACCCTCCGCTCGGTGGAGGCGGCCGGCCGGACGGTGACCTTCCGGCTGCGGGTGCCGGACGCCACCTTCCCGTTCAAGATCGCCACCGGCGCCGGGGCCATCGTGGACTCCACGCGCTACCCCGCCGACCGGTTACGCCCGGGCGACGCCGTGGACGGCTCCGGCCCGTACGTCCTCAAGAGCTACCAGGCCGGCACCCGCGCCGAGCTGAAGCCCAACAAGAGCTATCTGGGCGGCGTCAAGCGCAAGGGCGAGGCCGTGACCGTCCGCTATTTCCGTGACCCGGCGGCGATGGCCCAGGCGTGGAAGCGGCGGAGCATCGACGTCGCCGGGCGCCAGCTGCCGCCGGCCGTCATCGCCCAGCAGTCGCCGTCGGACTCGGCCGTGAAGCTGATGGAGAGCGCGGGCGCCACCACCCGCTCACTGATCTTCAACCTGCGGGACGGGTCACCGGTGAAGGACGTCGCGGTGCGCCGGGCCGTCGCCGCCGTCATCGACCGGGTCGCCCTCGCGCGCGACATCCACCTGCGGACGGTCGAGCCGCTGTACTCCCTCATCCCGCAGGGCCTCACCGGCCACACCACGTCCTTCTTCGACGCCTACCCCGAGCCGGACCCGGACCGCGCCCGCGCCCTGCTGCGGCAGGCCGGCATCACCCGGCCGGTCGCCTTCCGCCTGGCCTACTCGCAGGGCGCCGCCACCGACGACGAGGCGGCCCTGCTGAAGCGGCAGCTGGAGGCCACCGGGCTGTTCGAGGTGACCACGCGGCACGTGGAGTGGAAGGAGTTCCAGGAGGGTTACGCCCGCGGCGCCTACGACGCCTACTGCGTCACCTGGGTCGCGGACTTCCCCGACCCGGACACCTTCACCACGCCCCTCGTCGGCAAGGGCTCCTCCCTCCACTCGGGCTACTACAGCACCCGCGTGGAGGACCGCATCCGCGCCACCCAGAAGAGCTACGAACGCAACCGCGTCGCCGGTGACTTCCGGGCCATCCAGCGGATCGTCGCCGAGGACGTCCCGCTGGTGCCGCTGTGGCAGCGGAAGGAGTACACCCTCAGCGGCTCCCAGATCTCCGGCACGCAGTATCTGACGGACGGCACGGGGATCTGGCGGCTGTGGCAGCTCGGCCGCATCTGACGGCAGATCAGAGGCCGTGCCTGGCCAGGAAACCCGTGATCAGCTTCTGCCACTCCTCGGGGCTCTCGGCCATCGGGATGTGACCCGTCTCGATCTCCGCGTACTCGGCACCGGGTATGTGATCCGCGAGGAAGCGTGAACCGGCGGGTGAGGCCAGGGTGTCCAGGGCGGTGGCGATGACCAGGGTGGGTACGGAGATCCCGGCGAGGTCGCCCGTGGTGTCCGCGGCCTGGACGACGGCCGCCTGGTCGGCGGCGCCGTCCGGGATACCGGCGGCCAGCACCTCGTAGAAGGCGTCGAGCTGCCCGGTGGGCACGGCGTTGAAGAACGGCGCACCGAAGCCGCTCAGGGCGACGAAGCGGGCGAACGTCTCCCGGTCCCCGTCGGCCAGCAGCTTCCGCCAGATGTCCAGGGAGGCGAGCAGCCGGTTGTCGGCCTTGGCCAGACCGGCCGTCAGCACCAGGCCGCGCACCCGCTCGGGGTGGCGGGCGGCGGCGCGTACGGACACGAGCGTGCCCAGCGAGTAGCCCACAAGGGTGAAAGTCTCCAGGCCCGCCCCGGTCGCGGAGGCGACCACCGCGTCGGCGAGCCCGTCGAGGGTCAGCGGCTCGGTCGCCCGGGGCGTGGCACCGGAGCCGGGGTAGTCGGGGGCGACGACGGTGTGCCCCTCGGCGAGGGCCGGGATGATCGGCAGGTAGTTGCCCTCGATGCTGCCGCCCGCGCCGTGCGCGAGCAGGACGCCGGGGCCGGATCCGTGGACGGTGGTGGCGAGGGACGCGGGAATCTGTGTCATGGGCAGGAGGTTGCCGTATGACATCAGTGTCAAGGTCAAGCCGGGTGGGGGAAGTCGCGCGATGCGGATCGGTGAACTGTCACGGCGGACCGGGGTGAGCCCGAGGCTGCTGCGCTATTACGAGCAGCAGGGCCTCCTCCGCTCCGAGCGGGACGCGAACGACTACCGCCGGTACGGGGCCGACGCGGTCGAACGCGTGACGCGCGTCCGCGAGCTCCTGGCCATCGGCCTCAGCACGGAGACCATTCGCGCATTGCTGCCTTGCGCCCAGGGCGGCCCTGCGCTGCTCTCCTGCTCCCATTCTGAGAGCACCCTCGACGCCCAGCTCGCCCGCGTCGACGAGGAGATCGAGGCCCTGCGCAACCGCCGCGCGGCCCTCCTCGACTACCGGACCGCCATGGCGGTCCGCCGCACCCAGGACGCGGCCCTGGCGCCGAGCGCGCTGCAGTCGTGAGCGATGCCGTTGAAGGCCTCGGGTCAGTTGCTGTCCAGTGCGTTACGCCAGGTGGTCACATCGAGATTCACATATCGACTGGACTCGGACTCCGCCGAGATCTCCTTGATCGTGACCAAAGTGATGTCGTTCGACTTGGTCACACAGATCTGAGAGCCTCTGGAGACCTGTTTGAGGGCGATTTGGTGAGTGAAGCGGGTGTTCTGCTTGCAGGCTTTTAGCGAGCCCTCCTGAGACTTGTCCAGCAATACCAGGTCGCTGTTGTACGAGCCGAATTGGCAGTCTGCAGAGCCGCCGCACGAATAGTAGAGATCGTCAAAGTTCGAAGGCCGTGGTCGAAGCGGATCGTCATCAAATCTGAGGTAGTAACCGTCAGGCAGCTGAATGTCGGGGTGAGAAGTCGGCTTGGGCTCGGAGCTGCGCTTTGCCCCGGGGCTCTCCCGCGTACTGTCGGCGTTCCGCTGGGAACCATTGCTCGCCTTGCGCGCATCACTGAGGTAGGTGTTCATCAGTACGGCACAACCGCCGACGGGCAGAATGAGTGCGCCGAGTACGGAAGCCAGGATGATGAGGCCCGTGTTCTTCTTCCGCTGTGGGGGTAGCGGATGCCCGCGCCAGGCCATCGGCGGCACGCCGTGGATACCCGGAGGGAAGTCGTGTGGGGCAGACGGCGCCGGCGGGTAGCGGATTCCGGGAGGGAGTAGCGGTGGGCCCTGCGGTGCGGGGCGCAGGTCCGGTCGGGTGAGTGGAGCGGTCGGGGCGGGTGAGGGTGCCGCGTGGCGTTCGGCAATGGAAGAGGCGAGCGCCGCCGGCAGCCAGCTTTCAGGTCGGCGCAGTTGCGTCATCCCTGCTGCGGCCTGGCACATGCCGAGGATCTCCGACAAGGGCGCGCGCTTCGCGGGATCCTTGACAAGACAGCGGGCGACAATGGGCCGCAGCTCGGTCGGCAGCGCGGTCAGGTCCGGATCCTCATGAACGATGCGGTAGAGCACGGCATGCGAGGGCCCGTCACCGTAGGCGGATCTGCCCATCGCGGCGAAGACGGCTACCTGTCCGAGCGCGAAGACGTCCGCCGCGGTGGTGACCCCGGCACCGGCCGCCTGCTCAGGCGCCATGAAGGCGGGAGTTCCGACAGTGGCGCCGCTGACGGTGAGCGCAGTGGCGTCCGCCGCCCGGGCGATCCCGAAGTCGATGACGCGAGGGCCGTCAGAGGCGAGCAGGACATTGGACGGCTTCAGGTCGCGGTGCACGATCCCGGCGCCGTGGATGGCCTGCAACGCTTCCGCGATGCCTGCGACGAGCAGTAGCACGGCCCGCACAGGAAGTGGTCCGTGCTCGGTGACCGCTGTGGCCAATGTGGGTCCGGGTATGTATGCCGTGGCCAGCCAGGGTTGTGGGCTTTCGGTGTCGCTGTCGATGACCGGAGCGGTGAAGAGCCCTTGGACACGCTGTGCGGCCTGCACCTCCTGCCGGAACCGCCGCCGGAACTCAGGGTTCTCAGCGAACTCCGGCCGGATCACTTTGATCGCGACAGGGCGGCCACCTGGTGTGTACGAGAGATATACCTTGCCCATTCCCCCGGTTCCGAGCCGTGCCGCCAGCCTGTATCCCCCCGCAGTGGAGGGATCGTCCGCCCCGATCGCCTGAAACACCCGGGCGCGTCCAGCCTTGCTCATCAGTTACCGTCCCTGCTCTGTGCATGACTGGCTGTATTCGAAGGAGAGTGGGCATGGTCGTTGCTCCACCTCAATGCCGGCCGGCTGGGTTGACGCTATGGGCGGGACCCGACAGCCGAGATCGTGCTTCGGTGGCCGGTGCCGAGCGGCACCGGATCCGAGCTACCGGCTGGAACTTCTGCCTTGGCCGGGGGGGCCTTGCGGCAGGTGGAACTGACGGGGTGCGGGGGTCGGGCCTTGCTGGGCGGGACCCGGTGCGTTCGCTTGGACGGGGGTAGGACGGAGTCCAGGAGACCTCATATTGGCCGCTCTGGCCAGGACGCTCTGCGGACCAGGGGGCGTGGACGCCGTCTGCGGTTTCTTCTCACTGCTGGAGAGCAGCGTTCCATTCGGGCCCTGTACGGTGGCGAGCCTCTGCTGCGATGCGGGGCCGTCCTGGCCCTGCCGGGTTTTCGGTGTCGTCTTCATGGCGGCCTCGACCAGGCACTGGCCGGCGTTGTCCCAGGAGTAGGCCTTGAGCGCCTCGCGGAGCTCCTTGGCATTCTCGCGGCGCTGGGGGAGGTCGGTCCTGAGGTCCTGAAATGCCTTGGCCCATACGGCAGGGCGTTGATTCGGATCAGCGGGCTCGGCGATGATGCACGGCTGGCCGATCTCGGGGTCGATGCGTGCCGTGTCCCCTAGGAATTCCGCCGCCCCGCTCTCCTGGTTGACGAGAATGGGCACGCCGTGTCCCGCCGCCTCGGTGGCCACGAGGCCGAACCCCTCGTGCTTGGACGGCATGATTACGGCATCGGCGGCAATGATGTCCTTCTTCAGATCCTCGGGCTGGTCGCTGAAGGGTTTGACGGTGACGTTCTGCGCACCTCCCAGCCTTTTGGCCTCGCGCACCGCTTCGTCGAACGTTTCGGGTTTGGCGCCGCGGATGGTGAGGTGTACGTCAACCCCCAGCTGGTTCAGGTGCTTCACAGCGCGGAGCGCGTCATTGACGCCCTTCAACAGGTCGTCCGTCCGCCCCATGACGAGGAGGTTGAGCCTGCCTTCGTGCGGTGCGCGCTGGACGAGCTCCTCGATCTTCACACCTGGTATGAGCTGGTGCGAAGCCGGAACATGCTGTCCGGACGAAGCGAGCCGCTCGGCCTCCCTGGTGAGCAGGGGTCCGACACCGACGACCACGTCGGACCGCTCCATCATGTCGCGTTCGATCCCGGCGTCCCGCACAGCCTTGGACTGGGCCTTCTCCGGATCGTCCGGATATTTGACCCATGGGAGCCGCTCGGGGCTGGTGTGCAGGAAGTGCGCGACCCGAGCGTCCGGATACCAACGGTCCCGTAGCTCGGTCGCGGCCGGGCCGGAGAAGCGGGAGTGGCCGATGATCAGGTCGAAAGGACGCTCCTGTGGGTCGGGAAGACCATGATCGCGAGGATCCTGGGAGACGTTTTGCTTGAGCCAGTCATGCCATTCGACGTCGGTGCTGGGCCGGTCGGGCGTGGAGACCATCCGTGCGCCTTGGTGCGGGATGGTGTCCGGCTTCGCGGTGAACAGGGTCACGTCGTGCTGTTTGGCGAGCGCCTCGGTGAGGTGCTGGTTGAAGACGGGGATGCCGCCCTCTCCCATGCCGCTGAGATTGGATACGACGAGGATGCGGTATCGGTTGTTTGCCACG
The DNA here is from genome assembly GCF_055560115.1 of Streptomyces sp. NPDC023527. Lineage (NCBI taxonomy): Bacteria > Bacillati > Actinomycetota > Actinomycetes > Kitasatosporales > Streptomycetaceae > Streptomyces > Streptomyces sp. NPDC023527. The sequence goes on along the minus strand of NZ_JBVHJJ010000006.1, from coordinate 103,113 downwards.
GACTGCCTTCCCGTCAGAATCCCACGTGCTCGCGCAGCTCGCGGCCGATGTCACCGAGGATGAACTGGTCGAACGCGTATGCGCTGTAGTGAATGAGGCCCGTCCGCCGCCCCGGACAGATCCGGGCCGCGAACTCGTCCAGCAGCTCGGCGAAGACGAGAGCCCGCGTCGCGGACAACACCACGTCGTTTTCGCCGCGGTCCGGGTAGAACTGCCGCTGGTACTCCTCGGGTGTCCACGGAGCGGATCCCTTGGCGAACGCGTTACGCCAACGGGCGGCTTCCTCAGGGAAGGCGACGGGGTGCGGGCCCGAATCGTCGGAGTCGAGTCCCACGACGCCGTGACGGGCCGGGTCGATGTCCTCGTATTCCTCCCGCCACATCGGCACCGCACGGCCGGACAGCAGCTGCAGGAGATCGCCTGCCGCCTTGCTGGCGGCGACGGTCACCGAGAGGTCCATCGCTGCCTTCAGCTCCTCGAAGGACGGCACCGACTCGGCCGCGAGCCACGCCGCGCGGCGCAGCGCCTCGAACCGTGCGGGGAGGTCGGGCAGGTCGGCGACGCTGCGGGACACAGGGGAGATCCACGGGGCGGAGCCGGGATGCGGCGTGGGGACCGCCCGACCCAGCGGTGCTCTCAGGGCGTCTGCGGCCTCGTGGATCACTGCGCTCAGGTCCGCGGCATCCGCGCTGAGGGCGATCCCCGGCCGTCCGGGTGCCACCCGGTAGAAGAACTCATGGAAAATAGTGGTCATGACAAGGTGGCGGGCGGGGGCCACCACGACGCACGAGCCCGGCTCCATGTAATAGTCGGCCACGGGCTCGCGGCGTTCCACGAGGAAACCGGGATCGGCAGCGAGCCGCTGCTTCCAGTCCTGTACGGCCTCGTCGAAGTTCAGGGGTCGGTCCACGGGGCCCGGGGCGCGGCGCGAGACCAGATGCCGCGCAGGATCGGAAGCCTCGCCCGGCTGGGGCGTGCCCAGGGCGGCTTCCGCATTGAGCAGCACCTGCTCCAAGGCCTGCCATGCAGCGCGCCGCTCCGCGGGCCATCCGGAGTCTTCCGAGAGCCAAGCCGGATACTCCTGCGCCCAGAGCATCCGAGCCGAGACCGAGTAGAGCCGCTCGTACGCATCCGCCAAAGCCGTCTGTTCACTCACGCGTTCTTCTCCAAAATGATCAGAAATTGATCGGTCGTCAGGCTATTACGCCGGGTCGACCGGGTCTCGTCACGCCGGGTACGCCTCGACCGTGGGCGCTTCCTTCGCCCGGTGCCCGCCGGTCCGGCATCCCGAGAACGGTCCGTCGGGATCGCGCAGGGCCTGCATCATCGGTCCCAGATAGTCGCGGTGCCACATCGCCGGTCCGGTCAGGCCCCCGTTGGGGCCTGTGAGCTCCTGCCAGGCAAGCCACAACGCATGCAATTGGGCGACGGCTTCCAGGTGCTCCCACCACTGTGAACACCAGGGCGCACGAGAAGTGACCTCCCTGCCGTAGACCGGGAGCAGCAGCCCGCTCACCCAGTAGGACAGGCCCTCCATCGCAGCCTGCTGTTCTTCACCCTCCAAATAGAGAATGAAGGGCGAGCGCGCCTGCTCCGCCTCCGCGCCGAAGTCGCTCATATGCGGGAGATCCCCTCTGTGGCACGTACGGTGATCGCCTTGACTTCGGCCTGGGCGGCCGCCTGAATACGGTCGGCTCCCGGCTCCTTGTACCAGGGGCGCAGCCGGATGAGGGCCGGCTTCACGCCCGTGGCGAGGAGAAGAGCCGTTCCCTTGGGCAGAGCGCGAATTCGGTCCGCTGGCATGACGCGCTCGAGTCGGTACGAGGTGGAACGGGAACGCGTGTCACCGGTCTTCGAGTAGCTCACCGTGCTGACGTCGTGCTCGCCGACGAGCCGGGAGATCTTCTCGATGAAGTCGGCGTCGTCGAGCCCCGCGCCGAGGAGCTTGATGGTGGCGGCGCCCCAGAGGGCGTCCATCCCCGCCTCGCCCCATACCCGGCTCCCCTGCCGGTAACTTTGCAGCAGCGTCACGACGTTGATGCCGCGCGAGCCGAAGTGGGAGTAGAGGTCGGGTAGATCGGAGATCCGGCAGACGTTCGCGGCCTCGTCGAGTACGGCCGTCATGGGCGGATCGAGACGTCCTCCCATGCGCTCTGCGGCCGTGGCTCCGGCGCGCAATACGGAGTCGGCCGCGGCGGCGATCACGCCCGCGGCCGAACCGCCGCCGTCCTTCGACAGCAGATAGAGCGTGTCTCGGCTCAACGCGTGAACCTCGGGCCGGAACTGCGCGACGCGCGGGTCGGGGGTCACCCAAGCGGCGATCTTCGGATCGAGGAGGCATGCCACGCACTGGCGAGCGGTCTCGTAGATGCCGTCGCGGGTCTCGACCGCACCCCTGATGGTGCCCTGGAGCTGTTCGGCGAGGGCGTCCATTCCGGCGTCGCGCAGAAGATCCACGGGTGTCCGGTCTGCGGGATCGGCCAGCCAGGACAGCACGTCCGTGACCGGCCGCTGCCCCTGGTTCGCCGCGTGGAAGAGCGCGGTGAGCGTGTTCTGCGCCGCCGAGATCCAGAAGTCGCGCTTGGAGGCGTCGTCGTTGACGGCCCCCACGAAGTGCCCGGCCAGGCGCCGTGCGCCCTCGATGGTGGAGGCGTCGGCGAGCATGTCCCACCACATCTCGCGCCGGGTGTGCGCGATGCCCTGCGGGTCGAACGTCCACACCGTGCCGACTCCAGCCCTCTCGGCCTTGGTGACGCTGTAGACATCGGCCTTGTTCGACGTGAGGAGTACGGCCCCACGGGCGCGCAGCACACGCGGTACGGCGATGCCGGTGGATTTACCGGCTCGCGGTGCCATCAGGTCGAGCTCCACGTCCTCGAAGGAGGAACGCAGCTCAGGTCCGTTCGGCTCCAGGTTCCCCAGGAGATTGCCGGTGTCGTCAGGCTCCAGGCGCTTCAACTTGGACAGCGCCGGCCGTAGCTGGCGGGCGCGCTCCGCGGCTCCCTTGGGCAGCATGCCGGCCAGTTCCCCTCGGTCGGCCAATCCGGTGGGCTTCTTGCCGCGGCGGCGCAGCACACGCAGCGTGGCAGCGCCGATCGCCGCGAACAACAGCACCGTCAAAGCCCAGAAGAGCCAGGCCGGCGGGGCCGGCGCATAGGCGGATCCCGGGCCGCGGACTATGGCCATGACAGCGGTGGTGGCCAAATCGCCATGCACCCGCTCGGGCCAGCCCCGTCCCGCGAGGAACGCCGCGAGCGGAGCCGTCAGCAAAGTGCACGCCAGTGCCGCGGCGCCGGTGAGCAACGAGGCCGGCACCAGTAGGGAGTCGTCACCCGTACGAGAGGACGCTGGCTTGCCGCCGGAATTCACGGTCACACCACCATCCGCTCGTCCGTCTCGAACAGGGCCTTCTCGGTGTGGCTCAGCATCAGCTGGACCGCGTGCGATCCGCCGCCGCGCCCCACCTTCCACAGCGCGCGGCCGCGCTGGCCCGCACCCCAGGAGCCGATCAGGTCGCACTCGGCGTCGGTCAACCCGATGGCCTCCCGCGTGATCTGGAGCGGCTTGGTGTCCTGGGCCAGCTGGATACGGGTCTCGCAGGAAGCGATCAGGTCCTTGGCGATGGCGACCGCCTCCGAGCCGGCCGCGCCGACGGCTTCGAAGTCGCTGAGGCGGTGGGTGGCCAGGAGTTGGATGGTGCCGGTCGCCCGGGACAGGCGGAGGTCGGCGTCGATCTTGCGGACCATGGCCGCGCCGCCGGATCGCATTTGGCGCCACAGCTCGTCGCGGACGACGATCCACGGCCGACCGGGCTGGTCGATGGCTGACTGGGCCCAGCTGCTTACGCAGGTCAGCACCATGGCGACGGTCTCGTCGCCGTAGTGCTGGAGTGCGGAGATGTCCACGGACTGGATGGCTGCGTCCCAGTCCAGCCCGATACTGGTCTGCTCGTCGAAGAGCCCGCCCAGGTGGCCGTGGATCATGCCGCCGAGGGCGGACCGCAGCGAGGCCATCTGCTCGCGCGCGGACTGAACGTCATCCCCGCGCACCCGCAGTTCGCGGGCCATCTCCGGGGTGGGGTCCTTGAGCTTGCCGTAGACCGCGGGCAGCGTGGGCACGCTCAGCCGGGTCTGTCCGTACAGTTCACCGGTCACCTCGCGCACGGCGATGTCCAGGCATTCTTCCTCCTGCGGCAGCAGGAACCGCTTGAGCTGGAGTTCCAGGAGGGCCTTGAGCAACGTCAACCGTCTGCGGTGGACCTCCTTGAGCCGGGCCTTGAGCTCCTCGGCATCTGTGATCTTGTCGAGGTCCTGCCCCAGCGGGCCGGCATCCAGGGGGTTCAGCCGCCCCGGCAGGCCGGGTCCGAGCCGGACGGGTTCGACGCCCAGGTGCCGGCACAGCTCCTGGTACTCGCCCTTGACGTCGCCGGCGATCAGGGTGCGCTGGCCCAGGGTCATCAGCCGGAAACACAGCGCCTTGATGTGGGCGCTCTTTCCGCTGCCGGGAATACCCGTGATCATCACGTTGGGGTTCGTGCACAGCCCCTCGCGGACCCAGGCCGCCGGGTGCGCCGAGAACGCCTGCATCGTCAGGGTGTTCCAGCCCATGTACACGCCGATGGGGGGCAGCGAGCCGGCATGGAGGAATGGGTAGATGCCCGAGGCCCGCTGGGTGTCCGCCCGGAAGACCTCCGCCTTGGCCACGGAGGCCGCCCGACCGGCGAAGGGCAGGTTCCACCCCCTGCGAGGAGCGACCCGCATGGCCAGCTCCGGGTCCTCCAGCAGCCGGGACCGGCGCAGTTCACGGGCGCTGGGCCGGCGGGTGGGCGGGACTGTACCGCCGTTGGGGGAGTCGAGCAGCTCCGACAGTGATGTCGCCTTGAGCGAGCTGTCGTCGGCGGGACGTCGTCCGAAAAGGGGAGCCATCAGATGCCCACTCTCCGGTCGGGCAGCCCCTGCCCCAGCGGCAGAGCGGCGGCTGCGAACGCGGAGTCCTGCGCCCCCCAGATCCGGCGCAGCTCCAGGCCGGCGGAGGAGGCGTCCGCCTGGAGCTCGGCACATGCTGTCTCCAACTGCCCGTAGTCGGTCACCGTCACCGCCAGCAGGCCGGTCAGCCGCACCACGCCGTGGCCCGAGGCGCGGGCCACGTCCTGGGCCCGTGCGGTCATCGCCTCGCGGCGCTCGTCCTCCGACTCCGCCTTACCGGTCTTGGCCCGAAGCTGACGGGCCGCCTGGCGCTTGGTCTTCTCCCGGGCCAGCTCCTGACGGGCCTTGGCCGGACCGATCGGCTCGTACACCAGGGACAGGGAGCGCCGGGCGTTCTGCCGCGGCCGCAGCAGCGGCTGGAGGAAGGTGGCGTAGACCTCGGACTGTGGCCACCCGCGCACCTGGTAGCTGACCGTCCACGCGCCGTCGTGCCGGTACACCCCCCAGCCCGTTTCGGCCGCTGACGGACCGGCCAGGTCCGGGTCCACGCCGCGAGGAAGGCCCTGCCACTGCGGATCCTCGGCCGAGCTGCTGCGGGCGGCCAGCGCCAGCTGCGCGTCGGGGTCGTACGCGGTGCGGATCGCCTGGGTGACCCCCCGCGGCGGCAGCCACTCCAGTACCGTCAGGCCGGCGCTGCTCAGTGAGGAGTGCATGGCGTTGATCTCGCGCACCAGCACGGCGGCCGCACCGACCTGTCCGCCGCCTGCACCCTTGACGGCGAGGCGGGCGCGGGACGAAGAGAGCGTGATGGCCAGGTAGGTCTCGCGCAGCGTGGCCACCGGGCCCGCTCCCTGCATCAGCTCGCCCAGTGCCTGCACGGCGGCTGCCGGTGCGTCGGGGCTGGTGTGCCGCTCCGTCCAGGACCGCAGCGCGGCCCCGTCATCGGGGAGGCTGCGCTGGTGCACCGCGATGCGGGTGATCGCGGAGTCCTCCTTGCACTGCGCCCGCAGGAACGCCGCCCACGCTTTGACCCGCGCGTTCTGCTTGTCGGTGTCCACCAAGGCCAGGCCCGGGAAGGTGACGCGACAGATCGCGGTGTAGGTGCCGTCCACGGGGTTGTGGGTGATCCCCAGCCGGCCGCCCAGACCGTCGGGGGCTTCCAGGATGCGCAGTCGGGCCAGCACCCCGGGCAGGTCCATCGGTTGGTCGCCGCTCTTGGTGCGGGGGGCGAAGACGCCGGAGAAGAACAGGTTCTTGCTGGTTGCCACAGAGATCTGGTGCCTTACTGCGAGGACGATCCATTCGTCGGCGGTGAGACCGAGTACGCGGCCGAAGGCCAGAAGGAGAAGGAGCAGCGCCAGCGGCACCGCGAGGAGGGCCGATGTCCAGCTGCGCTGATAGATCGGGACGAGGGCGATGACGCAGGCGAACGCCACCAGGACGAAGCCCGGTCCGCTGAGGTTTCCCATGAACCCTGAGCGTTCGGACTGCCACCCGCCATACGTGACGGGCTCTGGAGTGGACACGGTCAGCTCCCTCCGTCGGTGGGGGCGGGCGAGGACGCCGTCTCCGGGGCGGAGGCCGGCGGCGCGGCAGGCGGTTCCGCCTCGGGGCTCGGAGACCGGGCGGGCGTTGGCCCCTGCTCGCCCTGGGAGGCCATGTCCACACCCATACGCGGCGGCATCAGCGCGTGCCGGCCGCCCTGGGCACCGTGGTCGAGCCCGGCGTGGGCCGCGGTGTTCGCTCCCGCGCTCTCCAGCGTGTCCTTGCCCAGAGCAGCCACCTGGAGACCGAGGCCGACCGGGCCGGCGACCTTCGAGCCGAAGGTGCCGGAACCGCCCTTCAGCCTGGCCTTGAGGGAGTCGTCACTCCAGAAACCACCGGATCCGCCGCTGCCGGCCGTCGACGCGTTGTCGGCTTCCAGGGCCCTGGTGTAGCTGCTGCCGCCCCCGACGGTGCCCGCGCCACTGAGAGCGGGCTGTTGGCCGCCGAACATGCTGGAGACGCTCGACCCGAGAGAGCTCATCGCCCCTGACGCCGCCGAGTTGCCCGCGCCGTTGCTCGTGAAGGTGAGGAACTTGGCGATGACCGGCCACGCGAAACAGGACATGATGAAGATGATCAACCCGACCAGCACGTTGCGGATGCCCTGAGCGTCGGTCATGGCGCTGAACCCGATCGAGAAACAGAGCACGATCACGGGCTTCATCAGGATCAGCGAGATCAGCGCGTTACGGGCCTTGGGCCACCACTCCCGGGTCGCGTCAGCCATCTGACCCGCGAGGACCAGGGGCATCGCGGCGATGAGGATCATGATGCCGGCCTGCCTGATGAGCATCTCCACCCACAGGGCGCCCACGGCGAGGATGCACAGGATCCCAAGCACGATGATAACGCCGACCGCGGCGGGCACCACACCGCTGCCGGTGACCACGGCCGTACCGGCTGTCGTGGCGCCACCACCCGCGAGCAGCCCGGCGAACATCTCGCCCAGGCGCGCCTTCATCCTGTCATCGCCGGAGCCGTTTCCACCCATCGTGTAGTCGATCAGCCCGGTGCTGAGCGCGTCGGACCACTCCAGCGCGACCTGCGTGGCCGTCGTGTAGAAGGCGAGGATCACCGCCCACTTGGCCAGACCTGTGATCGCCGTGACCAGCGGGCGGGCGTCTTGGCTGATGCTTAGCTTGCCGAATTGGAGCAGCAACAGGAACGTTGCCACCACTGCGGACAGACCCGTGGTGATCCCCATTACCTTGCTGATGCCGGTCTGAGCAAGGTTGATCTTCGAGAAGTCGTTGAAGGCGTCCGCGAACTGTTTCAGCAGCCACACCACGCCCTCGCCGATCGCGCCGGCGACCTCCCGCATGGCATCGGCCGCCATTTTGGAGATCTTCCCCAGGGCCCAGTCGACCGGTCCTTCGATGGCAGGAGGCGGAGACTTCTCCAAGCACGTGGCGAAGTTCTTGCCGCCCTCAACACACTTGGTGACGGATTTGTTGATCTCGTCCCAGTTCTTGGGCTTGTCTCCCTTCTTCTTGGACTGCTCTTCCTGCCATTCCTTCAGCTTCTTTTGCTGGATGGCCCGATTGTGCTCTGGGGTGGCGTCAGCACCTGCCTCAACAGAGCCAGGCAACTCACCCTCGCCAGGCAGGCCGCAGTCGACGCGCTTCTTCATGTCCGGGTCGTCCAGCCGACACCATTTGCCGGTGGTTTTACTGACCCCGACCTCGAATCCCTCGTACTCCTTGGGGATCGGGCCTCGGTCGACCTTGTCGGCATGCGCCATCGGCGCGCTGAGCGACAGCAGGAACAACAGTGCCGCCAGCAAGGACCCCAGACGAGCCATCGCCTTACTCATTGGTCGACCACTCTCCAGCCGTCTTCCCACGAGGCGGTGATCTCCGGATCAAAGGGGACGGGGCGGTCGGACAGCTTTGCGTACTTCTCCTCGTCAGTGACCCGCCAATCGCCGTCCTGCCACTTGAGGATCAGCGAAGTCAGCTGGTTCCGCAGCGGCTCGTTGTCTGCCCTCTTGCCGGTCATCGTTGCGTAGCGGTCATAGGACAGCCAGACCTCGATGACCTCCCGGCTGGAGTCGAGAGACAGGCCGCGGACGCCCTTGACCACGGTGCTGAACGACATCCCGTTGGGAGTCCCGCCCGAGGGCGGCAGCCCCAACGCCTCGCGCAGCTTGCGAATCTCGGAGACCCGCTTGTCGACGGTCTGCGGAGAGTCGGGTGAAGCGATGACAGACCACTGCTTTCGAGCGGTGACGTCATCGAGGAACTCCGCGTCCTGCCAGTAGGAGATGGCCGCGGACAGTCCCCCCAAGGCGCCGTTCTCGAAGCCGACGCCGATGCCGTCCTTAACGGTTCGCGGCTTCAGTATCCGCGTGTGCTGGAAGGTCTGGGGCGTGTATCGCTTCGCCGCCGGCTTCGACGGTTTGGCGGAGGCTGTCGGCTTCTGGGCGGCAGGGTCTGACGCGGCCTTCGAGCTGTCGTCGCCCAGGCCGGTGACCACGAGGAACCCACCCCCACCGACAGCCGCCACCACGACGACGCCGAGGGCAGCCAGCCGCAGCCTCGCCTTGCGGGCGGCCTTGCTCTGGTAGCTCATCTGCGGCCTCAGCCGCCCTGGGTCATGCCGTAGAAGCCGAGGATCAGGCCGGAGGTGACGCCGATGCCCATGCCGGAAATCAATGACCATACGATGCCGGACTTGCCGCGGGCTGCCAGGCCCGCGCGCTCGCTGTGGTGACCGATGGCCACAAGCGCCCAGCCGGCGAGGCCGCCGAGGACCGCGAGCGAGAGCCCGATACCAGCGGTCCAGGCAAGGATCTGCCCGGTCGGCTTCTGCAACACCCCCGGGACCTCGGGTTTGTATTCCGGAACCGGGCCGGCGGCAAGAGTGGTGAGGGCCTGGAGCATCTGACTCATAGGGGTGCCTTTTCGACAGCTGATTGGACAGGAAGACCGGCGGGGACCGCCGCCGGAGGCAACGGCTCGCCCCAAGCCGTGCAGGCCGACGTGAGGACCGCGCGCGCGAGCCGGGTACCGGCCTCCGGGGCGTTCTTCAGACGGGCGACATCGCTCACGCCGTAGGTGCGGATGTGGGGGTCATAGGGCAAGGTGACAACAGCGGAGACTCGCGGCTCCAGCATGGTCACGGCGGCTTTCACCGCCGCCGGCAGACGGCCTTCACCGACCACCACAAGGGCCACGACCATGCGGTGCAGCGGCAGACCTTCAGCCTCCGCCGCCCTGAGCGAAGCCTGGAGCCCCTGGACGCCGGCAGCCGTCGCCACCGCACACAGGACTGGCACGGAGAACGGGAGCGCGCACCACTGCGCGGTCAGTCCGGCGCGGCCCGCGCAACGAGCGGCAATGAGGTCGTGAGCCACGGGATGCACGGTGTCGATCACGACGGCCTGCCAGCCCCCGATGGAAGCCAGTTGGTACCAGGCAGCCGGATCTTGGGGTAGAGCGAGCGGCGCTGCACTCCACTCTTGGTGGTCCGTCAGCACCTGCCAGACATTTTCGCGGAACGCGGACGAACGAGAGACGGCCGCTTGGAGCTGTTGACGGGTGAGGGGTCGGTCGGGCGGCACTGACGCCAGACCGGAACCGGGGTGCGCGACCCAAGCCGGCCACGGTGAGGAAAGTCGTGGCGCGGTGTCCAGAATGGCGGTGAATGCCATCGGAGCCAAAGCGCAGGCGAGTAGTCCAGCGGTCACAGACCGCCCGCTGCCGCCCGTGGCACCCATCACCGGCACGACGATGCGTGCACCACCCGGCAGTCCCACGGGAGGGTCCTCTTTTCTAGCCAAAGCATCCCCCGAGTACCACTCTCATGCGCCGCACCTAACCCCCCGTGACCCCCCGGTCCGCGTGTGTAGCAGACAGTCTAATGTCGTGTGCATGCACTCTTTGCAGTGAGTGCGTCAAAGTGGACGTCAGCTCCGCACCGTCCCAAACCATGTGATGGCGGATCAGGCAGCGCGGTCCGAAACTCTTGGCTTTGAGGGGTATTTGGTCACATCTGGGGAGCCCTGCGGGGTCTGGCGTTCTCCAGCACTTGGCTCTCCCCGCGCGGTCGGAAAAGGGGTGTGGCAATGTGGCGTCGGTATCGCCGGGGGGCGATCCAGGTCATGACGCTGCCTGACCTGCACGCCGGTTTGTGGCGTGGTGGCGAGCGATGAAAGAGCACGCAGTGCGAGGGGGACCGGTTGGGTGGCAAGAGGTGGATCGCGCTCCTGGCGACTGCCTTCGTGGCGAGCCCGCTCGCGTTGGGGCTGGGCATTGTGGTGCTGATCACAGCGTCCGATGGCGACAGTGGTGGGGACGGTGATGTCGGGCTGACCAGCTTCGGCTCGCTACGGGTAGGGAAAGGATTCGTTCCCGCCCGATACGCGCCGCTCATCGAGAAAGCGGCTGCCGACTGCGACCAGGGCCTTCATGCCGGGGTCCTGGCCGCCCAGCTCAAGGCGGAGTCGGAGTTCGACCCCAAAGCTCAGTCGAAGGACCCTGTTACAGGCGCGCCGATCGCCAGCGGAATCGCCCAGTTCATTCCCTCCACGTGGGAATCCGAGGGCATCGACGCGAACCATGATGGAAAGCGCGATGTCTGGGACCCTGAGGACGCCATCCCTTCGCAGGGGAAAATGATGTGCGACCTGTTGAAGACCGCCAAGAAGCATCCGGAGTACAGCGGGTCGCCGATCGAGAAGGCATTGGCCGGTTACAACGCGGGCTGGGGCGCCGTGGAGCGGTTCAGGGGTGTCCCGCCCCGCTCCTTCGCGGCCGGGCAGACCTACGACTACGTCAAGGCCATCATGGCCGACGTATCGCTGTTGACCGCTCCCGACACCTCTGGCCAGTCGGAGGGCTCGGGCGGATGGGGCCTCCCAGTGAAGGCGTCGATCGGCACCCCCTATCACCAAGCGGGTGGTATGTGGTCCAGCGGCTATCACACCGGTATCGACTTCGCGGTAGGCCAGGGAACACCCGTGCGCGCCATCGGGCCCGGCAAAGTCGTCGCGGCCGGTGACGGCGGTGCGTACGGAAGTCAGGTTGTCATTCAGCACGCCGACGGTATGTACAGCCAATACGCCCACATGACCGAGCTGAAGGTCTCCGCCGGCCAGACGGTCCAGGGCGGCCAGACCGTCGGTCTGTCAGGCGCCACCGGCAACGCCTTCGGTCCTCACCTTCACATGGAGGTCCGCACCGGGCCCGCGTACGGGAGTGATGTCGACCCGGTGTCCTACCTGCGGAAGAAGGGCATCGGCATGTGAGCAACCCCCCTTTTTCCGGCCGGTGGGCCGGTAGCAGCAGAGCAGTACCAACACCACACGAGGAAGCCGTGCACGACGAACAGCAGCAGTTCCCGCCGTGGGGCACCGTAACCCCTGACTACTGGGTCCGTGAGTCGTCCAGCACCGCCCAGGCCGTGGCTCTGCCGGATGCATCCGCCCCCGCGATGCCGCACCCGCAGGCGACGTTGGCCGCCGAGGAACTCACGGCAGCCCGAACCACCGAGGACCGGATCGGCGGTGGAAAGGCGAAGAGTGAGCTGCCGATACCGGAGCGGCGCCAGGCGGCGACGCACGGTACCGGCGGCTCTGCGGACGAGTCGGCCACCACCGACCTGGAACCACCCACGGCCCACCGTGATCGAATCACCGCGGTCACCTCCGCCTTCAATCACCCCGAGGACCGTGACGGATTGGCCGCTGCGGCGATCGAGGCGGAGGAGCTCGACCGGGAGATCACCGCCGAGTACGGTCAGGATCACTCCCATACCGTCAACATTCGCGAGATACGGGGGTGGTTGAGCTTTTTGATGGGGCAGTTCGGCGTAGCGGTCCGCTGGTACCTGCACACCACCGGCCTCCAAATCGCCCTGCACGGCCCCAGTCACCCCCTCACCCAGGAATCCGTCCGACGGGCCGTACACATCTGGTCCCGGGTCACCGACCCTCAGGAGCGGACCGGCCTGGGGCGGGATCTCGCGGCGATGGCGGCCGCGGTCACCGGGGAGGACAGTGATACCACCCGCTTCGTCCGTGCCCGTCTGACTTCCTGAGGGTCGGCCTCCCGCGGTCCCCTCGGTTGCCGGGTACGCGGGCCCACGAGCCCCCGGCGCACATGGCAAGGGCCCCGCTTCCGTCAATGTGACAGAAGCGGGGCCCTCGTCGTACAACAGCGGACCGCAGGTCAGAAGCGACGCGTGATCAGCGCGCGCTTGACCTCCTGGATCGCCTTCGTGACCTCGATGCCACGCGGGCAGGCGTCCGTGCAGTTGAACGTCGTGCGGCAGCGCCAGACGCCGTCCTTGTCGTTCAGGATCTCCAGCCGCTGCTCGCCGGCCTCGTCGCGCGAGTCGAAGATGAAGCGGTGGGCGTTGACGATGGCCGCCGGGCCGAAGTACTGGCCGTCGTTCCAGAACACCGGGCAGGACGACGTGCACGCGGCGCACAGGATGCACTTGGTGGTGTCGTCGAACCGCTCGCGGTCCTCCGCCGACTGCAGGCGCTCACGCGTCGGCTCGTTCCCCTTGGTGATGAGGAACGGCATGACGTCGCGGTACGCCTGGAAGAACGGCTCCATGTCGACCACGAGGTCCTTCAGGACCGTGAGGCCCTTTATGGGCTCGACCGTGATCGGCTTGGCGGGGTTGACGTCCTTGATGAGCGTCTTGCACGCCAGGCGGTTCTTGCCGTTGATGCGCATCGCGTCGGAGCCACAGATGCCGTGCGCGCAGGAGCGGCGGAAGGTCAGGGTCCCGTCGTGGTCCCACTTGATCTTGTGGAGGCCGTCGAGGACCCGCTCCTTGGGGTCGATCTCCAGCTGGAAGTCCTGCCAGGTCGCCTCGTCCGAGATCTCCGGGTTGAACCGGCGGATCCGGAAGGTGACCGTGATCAGGTGCGCGGGGGCCTCGGACTCGGCCGAGGCCGCGCTCTTCTCGAGCGTCGGGGTGCTCATCAGTACTTACGCTCCATCGGCTGGTAGCGGGTCTGGACGACCGGCTTGTAGTCGAGGCGGATCGAGTCCTTGCCGTCCGCGTCGACCTCGCGGTACGCCATGGTGTGCCGCATGAAGTTGACGTCGTCGCGGTTGGGGAAGTCCTCGCGGTAGTGACCGCCGCGGGACTCCTTGCGCGCCAGCGCGGACACGGCCATGACCTCGGCCAGGTCGAGCAGGTTGCCCAGCTCGATGGCCTCCAGCAGGTCGGTGTTGAACCGCTTGCCCTTGTCCTGGACGGAGACGTTCTGGTAGCGCTCGCGCAGTTCGGCGATCTTCTCGACGGCCGTCTTGATCGTCTGCTCGGTGCGGAACACCATCACGTTGGCGTCCATGGTCTCCTGCAGCTCCTTGCGGAGCTCGGCGACCCGCTCGCTGCCGGTGGAGTTCCGCAGCCGCTCGACCTGGTCGGCGACGAGCTGCGCCGGGTTCTCCGGCAGCTCGACGTAGTCGGCCTTCACGGAGTACTCGGCGGCGGCGATGCCGGCCCGCTTGCCGAAGACGTTGATGTCGAGCAGCGAGTTGGTGCCCAGGCGGTTGGCGCCGTGCACGGAGACACAGGCGACCTCGCCGGCGGCGTACAGGCCGGGGACGACGGTGTCGTTGTCGGCCAGCACCTCACCCATGACGTTGGTCGGGATGCCGCCCATGGCGTAGTGCGCGGTGGGCTGGATCGGGATCGGGTCCGTGTAGGGCTCGATGCCGAGGTACGTACGCGCGAACTCGGTGATGTCGGGCAGCTTGGCGTCGAGCTGCTCCGGCGGCAGGTGGGTGAGGTCGAGGTAGACGTGGTCGCCCTCGGGACCGCAGCCACGGCCTTCGCGGATCTCGGTGTAGATGGAGCGCGAGACGACGTCACGGGACGCGAGGTCCTTCATGACCGGCGCGTACTTCTCCATGAAGCGCTCGCCGTCCTTGTTGCGGAGGATGCCGCCCTCACCGCGGGCGCCCTCCGTCAGCAGGATGCCCATGCGCCAGATGCCGGTCGGGTGGAACTGGAAGAACTCCATGTCCTCCAGCGGCAGGCCGCGGCGGTAGCAGGCCGCCTGGCCGTCACCCGTGAGGGTGTGCGCGTTGGAGGTCACCTTGAAGAACTTGCCGGTGCCGCCGGAGGCGTAGATGACGGCCTTCGCCTGGAAGACGTGGATCTCGCCGGTGGCCAGCTCGTAGGCGACCACACCGGCCGACTTCTTGACGCCGTCGACCTCGGTGATCAGCTGGTCGAGGACGTAGAACTCGTTGAAGAACTCCACGCCCTCCTTGACGCAGTTCTGGTACAGCGTCTGGAGGATCATGTGGCCGGTGCGGTCCGCGGCGTAGCAGGACCGGCGGACCGGGGCCTCGCCGTGGTTACGGCTGTGGCCGCCGAAGCGGCGCTGGTCGATGGTGCCGCCCGGCGTGCGGTTGAACGGCAGGCCCATCTTCTCCAGGTCGAGGACCGCGTCGATGGCCTCCTTCGCCAGGATCTCGGCGGCGTCCTGGTCGACCAGGTAGTCGCCACCCTTGATCGTGTCGAAGGTGTGCCACTCCCAGTTGTCCTCCTCGACGTTCGCGAGGGCGGCGGCCATGCCGCCCTGGGCGGCGCCGGTGTGGGAGCGGGTGGGGTACAGCTTGGTCAGCACCGCGGTGCGGCTGCGCTTGGTCGACTCGATGGCCGCGCGCATGCCGGCGCCACCGGCGCCGACGATGACGGTGTCGTACTTGTGGATCTGCATGGTCTCGTCAGCCCCGGGCTCTAGCGGATGTTCGGGTCGAAGGTGAAGATCACCAGCGTGCCCAGCAGGACGGTGAAGACCGTGGCCACGTACAGCAGGTTCTTCAGCCAGAAGCGGGTGGTGGGCCGCTCCGCGTAGTCGTTGATGACCGTGCGCAGGCCGTTGGCGCCGTGCAGCATCGCCAGCCACAGCATGACCAGGTCCCAGGCCTGCCAGAACGGCGAGGCCCAGCGGCCCGCCACGAAGGCGAAGCCGATCTTGCTGACGCCGCCGTCGAGGACCAGCTGGATCAGCAGGTGACCCAGGACCAGGACGACCAGGACGACGCCGGACAGCCGCATGAAGAGCCAGCCGTACAGCTCGAAGTTGGTGCGGGTCGACTTGGGCGTCTTCTTGGTGCGCTTGCGGGGCGGCTCGATGACCGGAGCCGGGTGGTCCACGTCGTAGAGCGACACCGTGTCGTTCACGGCGGGGGTGGTGGTCTCAGCGGACATCTCGCGTCAGCTCCCGAACAGCGTGCGCAGCGTGTGCTGGAGCACGGGGTAGAAGGCGCCGGCCATCAGCACGACCCAGATGG
This sequence comes from Streptomyces sp. NPDC023527, assembly GCF_055560115.1. NCBI lineage: Bacteria > Bacillati > Actinomycetota > Actinomycetes > Kitasatosporales > Streptomycetaceae > Streptomyces > Streptomyces sp. NPDC023527. The sequence continues at coordinate 87,374 of NZ_JBVHJJ010000006.1, read as the reverse complement.
CGACAACGGTCCACAGCATCTGCTTCTGGTAGCGGGCACCCTTGGACCAGAAGTCCACCGCGATGACGCGCAGACCATTGAGTGCGTGGAAGAGGATGGCGGCGACGAGGCCGTACTCCATCACGTTGACGAGGGGCGTCTTGTACGTCGCGACGACCTCGTCGTACGCCTCGGGGGAGACGCGGACGAGGGCGGTGTCGAGGACGTGCACGAACAGGAAGAAGAAAATGAGGACGCCGGTGACTCGATGAGCCACCCAGGACCACATGCCTTCCCGGCCGCGGTACAGCGTTCCAGCCGGCACGGAAAACCCTCCGGGAGCGGGGATCAGAGCCTGCCGGCTTCACTGTCAGCGGGCCCGGCCGGGTACGGTCCACCGGCCCTGGCCATCGTAGCGACGCCTTGTCGGTTCGGTATCGCGGGGTCGTCAGGTGTGATCAAACAGGCACGTACGGCCCAGTGGGCGGGTCTCCCCGGCCACTGGGGCTGTCCGATGCGTCCGTTGTGTCCTGCGCCTTCCGGCAGTACGGGCGTTATGTCCCGCGCGGCTGCCGGAGGTCGGGGCGCCTTGGGCAGGGGATGTCGGGTGCCAGCCGGGCGAGCCGGCCCAGGGCCAGTCGGGTGAGTTCGGCCGCGGTGACATCCGTCTCCTCGCGTGGCGAGTGGCCGAGGCGGACGCGGAACGCGGCGAGCAGTCGGGCGTGGGCCTCCCCGGGGCGGCAGTCGTCCAGGCAGGCCACGAAAACGTGGCCGAATCTGTTCTCGTACACGGCCTGGGCCCGGCGTAGAGCCGGGTGCGCGGTGAGCAGCCGCCGGGGGCCGGTCTCGTCGGCGAGCGCCTCGGCGAGATCGGCGGAGGACATGGCCCGGGAGGCCCGCCGCGCGGTGGTCAGCAGGGTGCGCAGGTCGGGGTAGGGCCGGTGGTCGGCGAGCCGACGGGCCCACTGGCGGCTGCCGCAACAGGCGAGGAGGGCGGCCTCGGCGGCGCCCGGCAGCGCGGAGTTGAGCCGGTCGAGGCCGTGGCGGTCGGTGCCGTGCAGCGGGATCTCCTCGGAGAGCGTGCAGGGGGCGCGGAAACGATGCGGAATTGGTACTTCCAGCGGACGAACTGAGCCGTTACGGTAACGACGCTTCTCGGCCACTGTCCGACGGATGCGCGAATTTCCTTCGGACGGGGCCGGTTTCCGGCGCGTGGTGGACACCTCGGCGGGCGAGGGGGCAATACCTTGAGCCCATATATGCCCTATATGGGAGGTTCTGCTCCATGGGACTGCCTGTCAGCATCACCCGGGCCGGGGCCCTCAGGGGATCCGTCGCGGGTCTCGTGCTCCTCGCCACCATGACCCTGATGGGCTGCCCGCGCGACCACGCGCCCGCCCCACCGGACGACTCCCGTTCCCCGCAGGCCCCCACCACCGGCTCCAGCGCGGCCCCCGTCACCACCACCCGCGCCCCCGTCCCCGCCGGCGTCCCGCGCACCATCCCCTCGCTGCGCGCCACCACCGCCGGGACCGGCGCCGGCTGGCGGCCCGCCCCCGGCGCCCGCGTCGTCACCGACCCCGCCGGCCCCCTCGCCGACGAGGCCCGCAGGCTGGCCGGCGAGCTCCGGCTCGGCGCCGCCGCCGGCCCCGCGCGCCCCGGCGACGTCGAACTGGCGCTGCGCCCCGGCACGCAGGGCGGCGACGAGGCCTACGAGCTGACCGTCAGCGGCGGCAAGGTCCAGGTCACCTCGGCCGGCGAGGCCGGCGTGTTCTACGGCACGCGCACCCTCGCGCAGGCCGTGCGCTCCGGTGGCGGGCTCCCCGAAGGCGTCGTGCGCGACACGCCCGACCGCAAGCAGCGCGGCCTCAACCTCGACATCGCCCGCAAGCACTTCACCGCCGACTGGATCGAGGGCCGGCTGCGCGAGATGGCCGCGCTCAAGCTCAACCAGCTCGGCCTGCACTTCTCCGACGACCAGGGCTTCCGCATCGAGAGCCAGTCCCACCCCGAGATCGTCTCCCCCGACCACCTCACCAAGGCCGAGGTCCGCCGCATCGTCGCCCTCGCCGCCTCCCTGCACATCACGGTCGTACCCGAGATCGACTCTCCCGGGCACCTCGGCGCGGTCATCAAGGCCCACCCCACGCTCCAGCTGCGCGACGCGGCCGGCACCCCCGCCCGCGGCGCCGTCGACATCGCCGACCCCGAGGCCGCCCGGATCGTCGACGACCTGCTGCGCGAATACGCGCCGCTCTTCCCCGGCGCGTACTTCCACCTCGGCGCGGACGAGTACCGCGCCCTGATGGCGAAGGACCCGCAGACCGCCTACCCGCGCCTGGCCGCCCTGGCCCGCGAGCGCTACGGGCCCCAGGGCCGCGTGGCGGACCTGGCCACCGGCTGGCTCAACGACCGCGCCGCGGTCGTGCGCGGCCTCCACCGGACGCCCAAGGCGTGGAACGACGGCTTCTTCGCCGGTGGCGTCGTCACCGCCGACAAGGGCATCGAGGTCGAGTACTGGACCGGCAAGGAGGTCGGCGCCCGCGATCCGCAGGAATACCTGAACGAGGGACGCACCCTCGTCAACCTCAACGACGAATACCTCTATTACGTCCTCGGCGAGCCCAACCAGTTCCGCTACCCCACCGGTGAGCGCATCTACCAGGAGTGGTCACCGGCCGTCCTGCGCGGCACCACGGCCGCCCCCCGCCACCTCTCCGGACCGGATCGGATCACCGGCGGCCGCCTCGCCGTCTGGTGCGACCACCCCGACGCGCAGACCCCCCAGCAGATCGCCGACGGCATCCGGTTGCCGCTGGCCGCGGTGGCCCAGCGGCTGTGGGATCCCCGCCCGCCGACCCTGCCGTGGCGGGATTTCTCGGCCCTCGCGGGACGCGTGGGGGTCTGAGGGGCTTAGCGTTCGGGGTTGAACCATGCGGAGCGCCCCGTCGTCGGAGATGTGAAGGAAAACCTCGGGGAAGCTCGCGCATCTCTCCACGGCGGAGTGCGCAGGCGCACCCCGCGCATCTGTAACGAGGGCCCGATGAAGATCGAATTCCTGCTTCACAACGCGTACGGCATCGGCGGCACGATCCGCTCGACCGTCAACCTCGCCGCCGCCCTCGCGGACCGGCACGAGGTGCGGATCATCAGCGTCAACCGCCCCGTGGACGAACCCGAGCTCACCATCGACCCCCGCGTGCGCCTGACGCCCCTGGTCGACCTCCGCGAGGACACCGAGGGCGACGAGTACGCGGCCCCGCTCAACCAGCAGCCGAGCGAGATCTTCCGGGACGAGCGCATCGACAACGGTCGCATGGCCGCCACGGCCCTCACCGACGAGCGCGTGGCCGCCCACCTCGCCGCCACCGACGCCGACGTCGTCATCGCCACCCGCCCCAAGCTCATCGGCTACCTCGCGAAGTACGGCAGCGACCGCTACCTGCGCCTGGGCCAGGAGCACCTCACCCACGAGGCGCACGTCCCCGAGCTGCACGCCGTGATGGACCCCGCGATCGCCGCGCTCGACGCCTTCGCCACCGTCTCCGAGGCCGACGCCGGGCACTATCGGGAGGCCCTCCCCGACGCCCACGCCCGCATCCTCTCCATCCCCAACGCCGTCCCGGCGCCGCTCGCCGAGCCGTCCGACGGCACGTCCAGGACCATCGTCTCCGCCGGTCGCCTCGTCGCCGTCAAGCGCTACGACCGCCTCATCGCCGCCTTCGCCAAGGTCGCCGCCGAGCGCCCCGACTGGAACCTGCGGATCTACGGCCGAGGCCCCGCCAAGAACAAGCTCCGCAAGCAGATCGAGGAGCTCGGGCTGTACGAGCGGATCACCCTCATGGGCGCCCGCTCGCCCATCGAGACCGAGTGGTCCAAGGGCGCCGTCGCCGCCGTCGCCTCCGACGCCGAGTCCTTCGGCATGACCATCGTCGAGGCCATGCACGCCGGCCTGCCGGTCATCGCCACCGACTGCCCCTACGGCCCGCGCGAGATCCTCACCGACGGCACCGACGGCCTGCTCGTCCCCCTCGACGACTCCGACGCCGTCGACGCCTACGCCGACGCCCTGCTCCGGCTCACCGGCGACGCCGCCCTGCGCCGCACCCTGGGCGCGGCCGCCCGGGAGACCGCGCACCGCTACGAACCCGCCCGGATCGCCCAGCGCTACGAGCACCTCTTCGAGGAACTGCGGCCCGGCTCCACCGCGGCCGCGCCGGCGAAGAAGGCCAAGGGCGGCCTGTTGCGCGGCCTCTTCGGCGGCGGCCGCGCCAAGTCCCCGGCCGCGCCCGCCCCCGCCGCCGAGGCCATCGCCCACCCCGAGGCGCGCTGCGCCGTCGACACCGACGGCTCCCTGACCGTACGGCTGCGCTCCGAGGAGCTCACCGCCGCCGACACCCACCTCCTGCTGCGCCACCGCGGCACCAAGGGCAAGGAGACCGTGCGCGTGGCGCTGCCGGGCCACCGCGAGCCGGGCCGGCCGGTCGAGGTCCGGATCGAGCGCGCCGCGCACACCATGGCCGAAGGCCGCTGGGACAGCTACACCGAGCGCTCCGGGGACAAGTCCCGGCGCCGCCTGGCCGCCGCCCTCGTCGAGCAGAAGGCCCTGCTCGGCCTGGACCTGGCGGCGAGCGCGGCCGGGGTCGCCGCCTGGGTCCCGTACGCGACGAGCGACGGCTTCCTGGCCGTACGCACCTGGCTGCGCCCCGAGCACGCCGAGGCCGTCGAGGTGCGGGTCGGCGACGACGGCGTCACCGTCACGCTCGTCCTCCACGGCGCGGTCCTCGGCGAGGGCGCCGAGCTGATCGCGCGGCTGCGCCACGGCGACGGGTCCGCCGGAGATGTCCGGGTGGCCGTGGAGAACGGCACCGGCCACCTGCCGTACGAGCCGATGGCGCGGCGGCAGAAGCCGGCGGAGGAGCAGGACCTGTGGGATCTGTGGGTGCGGCCCAAGGCCGGGGCGGGGCTGGTGCGCGTCGGCCGGATCGCGGGCGACTTCGCCGACCGCAAGGGAATCGACACCTTCCCGGCGGCGACGCGCGGGGACGTGCGGCTGCGCCCGTACTTCACGGTGACCAACGACCTGACGATCACGGTCAAGGACAGCGCCGCCGAGGACGGCGCGTGAGCCACCGGACGCGCCGCATGTGACCGCCGGACGTGCCGGTCACATGTGCCACGGACGGAGGACGGCCGGAGCCGCCACCCCCCACAGGAGAGGCTCCGGCCGCCGTCCGGTGCGAACCCTGGTGGGGCCCGCATCTTGTACAGCGCCACGAGCCGCGAATCCGTCACACTGTCATACCGCCGTGGCACGGACCCTTTCTGGACGGAGCCGGGCTCCTGCCCGTAACGTACGCGGTTCCGCGCCCCGAGGCGCGTCTGTCGTGTTGTGTCCCAGTGGCCGGGGAACCGGGGAATTCCGGAGAATTCGACCACATCCCCAGGGGGTCTCGAAGATGTATCCGTGCGGTCGGTGCCGCGCTGCCGCGGTGGGCCCGGACGGCCGCTGCGGCGCGTGCGGCACGTACCAGCAGCAGCTGCACCAGCAGCCCGCCGCTGTGCCTCCGTACGCCGCCGTGCCCGTGGGCGGCGTCGACCTGCGCCGCGGTCTGCGGATCGCGCTGATGGCGATGCTGTCGGTCAGCGCCGTGGCGCTGCTGTTCCTCTTCTGGGCACGCACCCAGCAGCGCCTGGCGCTGGAGGCGCTCCTGGACGACGGGGTCACCGCCACCACGCAGGACGACGCCGAGGCGGCGGACGGCCTCGTCGTGATCTCGACGGTGCTCTACCTCCTGACGCTGGCCGCGAGCGCGACCCTCTGGGCCGTCTGGATGCGCCGCGCGCGGCTGAACGCGGAGTACTTCGCGCCCGGCACGCACCGCTTCGGCACCGGCTGGGCCGCCGGCGCGTGGTTCACGCCGGTCGTCAACTTCTGGTTCCCCAAGCAGATCGTCAACGACATCTACCGGGCCAGCGCCCCGGCGGGACCCCAGTCCGCGCCCAAGGGCCTGCTCAACAGCTGGTGGGCCCTGTGGGTCACGGCCGGCGTGCTCAACACCGTGGGCAGCATCATGGCCACGGGTGCCACGGCCAAGATCCAGGCGCGGGGATACGACGGGAGCAGCTGGCGTGAGGATGTCGGCGCTCTCAAGACGGCCGCGAGCGTCACGGGTCTCGCCACGCTGCTCACCGCCGTCGCCGGTGTCCTCGCCGTCCTCGTCGTCCGCCAGCTCGCCCGCCTCCAGGAGCAGCGCGCCCTCGCGGGCCCGCAGTCCGCGCCCACGGGCGGTGTGCCGTACGGCGCGACCGGGTATCCGCCCGTACAACCCGCTCCGGGAGCGGGCTGGAACGGCCCGGCGCAGAATCCTTACGGCAGCGGCCCGGCGGGCTACTGAGTCGCGGGTTCTCGGAGTGGGGCAGGATGAGGGCGTGCAGGGGGACGACACTGAGCTGACGGCCGCGGTGTGCGCGGCGCAGAGCGGGGACGAGACGGCATTCCGTACCGTCTACCGCGCTGTGCACCCCCGCCTGCTCGGTTACGTCCGCACGCTCGTCGGTGAAGCGGACGCGGAGGATGTGGCGTCCGAGGCGTGGCTCCAGATCGCCCGCGATCTGGAGCGGTTCGCCGGTGACGCGGACCGTTTCCGCGGCTGGGCGGCGCGGATCGCCCGCAATCGCGCGCTCGACCACATACGGATGCGCGGCCGGCGCCCGGCCGTCGGCGGCGACGAGAGCGAACTCGCGGGCCGGCCCGCCGACGCGGACACCGCCGGCGAGGCCCTGGAGTCCCTCGGCACCGACCGCACGCTCGCGCTCATAGCCCAGCTTCCCCAGGACCAGGCCGAGGCCGTCGTCCTGCGCGTGGTCGTGGGCCTGGACGCGAAGAGCGCGGCGGGCGTCCTGGGCAAGCGGCCGGGCGCGGTCCGTACCGCCGCCCACCGCGGCCTGCGGCGGCTGGCCGAACTGGTGACGGCACCCGAGGCCGTCCCGGCGCAGCGCCGGCCGAGCGCTTCACGGACGTCACAGACGTCCCCTACGCCACCCACATCACCAAAGCCACCGGCGTCGCGCAGCGGAGCAAATGCTTCTGCGGGTGTGACGCAATTGCGTGCGCGGACGCAGAAGGACATGTGATGGCGGACGACCACCAGTACGACTGGTTGGAAGACTGGCTGGACGACGACGCCGTGGAGCGGCTGCTGAGCGGACCGGCCATCGCCGACGACCCGGCGGACGAGCCGGCTCCGTCGGCGGGTTCGTCGGCTTCGGAGGCGGTTCCGGATTCTCCGGTGGGTTCCTCGGCTCCGGGTGCGGTTTCGGTTCCTCCGGTGGGTTCGTCGGCTTCCGGCGCGGCTCCGGCCGCGGGGACCTCGTCGGTGCGCCCGGTGCCGCCGGAGGCGGAGCGGCTGGTGCGGGCCCTGCGCTCCCTGACCCCGCGGCCCGCACCGGCGGACGAGCCGCTGGCGGGCGAGGAAGCGGCGTTGGCGGCATTCCGGGCGGTGCATGCGGCGCGCGTGGACGCCGCCGGGACGACGGCCGCGGGCGAGGGCGTCCGGCGTCCGGTGGTCGCGGAAGGCATGGCGGCGTCCGCCGGGGCCTTCGCGCTGAACGCCGAGTCGGGTGCGACGGACGACGTGACGCGGTCGGCCGGCGCGGCCGGCCCGGAGCCCGGGTCGGCGCCGACCATCGCGCGGAGCCCCGCCGTCACGGCGGCGTCCGCGACCGCCACCGCGTCGGAGCCGGCGGCTGCCCACGGCCCCGCAGGGACCGCTGACGCGAGCGCGTCCGCTTCGACGTCGGCGCAGGACCCCGCCGCCGCGGCCGCGTCCGCCGGGCTCGGCGACGCGCGGACACCCGGCCCCCGCCTCGTCGCGGGCGGGCGAGCCCGCGGAGCGCACGGCGGCGATGCCACGTCGCGTACGCGGCCTACGCGCGTTGATGACGCGCCGCGACCCGCCGTACGCACCGGTTCCAAAGCCCGGCAAGGGCAAGCGCGCTGGCGCCCCGTCAAGGTCGCCGTCGCGATGGGCATCGCCGGTTGCGCCCTGGGCGGCGTCGCCGTGGCCGCCGGGACCGGCGTGCTGTCGGGGCCGTTCGGGCGGGCGAGTGGTGAGCCCGAGAGCGCCGCGAGCGTGTCCGCGCTGGAGAACGGCGGCCCGGGGACCACGTCCCCCGCCACCGGTGACCCGAGGCACACCCCGTCGCGGGGCAAGGACGGCGGCCCGCGCGCGAGCGGCCGCCCGACCGCGCCCGGCTCCACCGCACCCGGCGGCGCCACCACGGGCCCGGATGGTGACAAGCGCGACAGACCCGGCGACGGCACCTCCGCGGACCCGCGCGGGAACACGGACGGCGACGCCCCCAAGGACAACGACCGAGCAGGCCAGGACCCCGGCAAGGCGACCGGCGCCTGGGCCGTGCGCGTGTGCCGCGACATATTGGCCGCCCAGCAGCGCCGCGGCAAGGGCGCCGACGAGAACGACGTACGCCTCCTGGAGCGCAGCGCCGGCATCGGCGCGTCCGCCGTCCGCTCGTACTGCGAGCGGCTGCTGAAGGACTCCGGAACCGGCGGCCTGACGAAGCCCGGCGACAGTGACGACGACGGCACCGTCCCCCGCACCGACCCCACCAAAAGCCGCTCCCTCCTCGCCCCGGCCACCGGCGGCGGCACGGAGCCGACCTCACCCCTGCTGCCTGGTGTGACACTTTCCGTGCCGCTGACGCTGTAAGAAGTGAGCCGACTGGTCATCGGCCGCGCACGAGCCGGAGTTCCCCCCATACCGTCGGCTCTGCGCATCGGCGCGGGCGGAGCTCTTCCCCCGGCTCTGCCCGCGCCCCCCTCCCTCCGCCCCGTGTCGGGGCTGCCGAGCGGCCGCCCGGCGGCGCATCCTGTCAGCAGGGCTCCAGCGGACCCCAGTGGCGGAGCGCAGCAGCGGGAGGCGGCAACCCATGGCGCACGAGTCGGATCGCACACGGACCTCCGAGTCCGGAACGCCCATCGAGCCGGTCTACGGCCCCGACGCCCTCGCCGGCTGGGACCCCGCCGAACGGCTGGGCGACCCCGGTTCGTACCCCTTCACCCGCGGTGTCCACCCGACGATGTACACCGGCCGCCCGTGGACCATGCGCCAGTACGCCGGTTTCGGCACGGCCGCCGAGTCCAACGCCCGTTACCGGCAGCTCATCGCCCACGGCACGCACGGCCTGTCCGTCGCCTTCGACCTGCCGACGCAGATGGGCCACGACTCGGACACCGCGCTCGCGAGCGGCGAGGTCGGCAAGGTCGGCGTCGCCGTCGACTCGGTCGACGACATGCGCGTGCTGTTCGGCGGCATCCCCCTCGACCAGGTCTCCACGTCGATGACCATCAACGCCCCCGCCGCGCTCCTGCTGCTGATGTACGAGCTCGTCGGCGAGGAACAGGGCGTGGCCGCCGGCCGCCTGACCGGCACCGTGCAGAACGACGTGCTCAAGGAGTACATCGCCCGCGGCACGTACATCTTCCCGCCCAAGCCGTCGCTGCGCCTGACCGCGGACATCTTCCGGTACTGCGGCGCGCAGATCCCGAAGTGGAACACGATCTCGATCTCCGGCTATCACATGGCCGAGGCCGGCGCCTCGCCCGCGCAGGAGATCGCCTTCACCCTCGCCAACGGCATCGAGTACGTCCGTACCGCCGTCGCCGCCGGCATGGACGTCGACGACTTCGCCCCGCGCCTGTCCTTCTTCTTCGTCTCGCGCACGACGATCCTGGAGGAGGTCGCGAAGTTCCGCGCGGCGCGGCGGATCTGGGCGCGGGTGATGCGCGAGGAGTTCGGCGCGCGGAACCCCAAGTCGCTGACGCTGCGCTTCCACACCCAGACGGCAGGGGTCCAGCTCACCGCGCAGCAGCCCGAGATCAACCTGGTACGGGTGGCCGTCCAGGGCCTGGCCGCCGTCCTCGGCGGCACCCAGTCCCTGCACACCAACTCCTTCGACGAGGCCATCGCCCTGCCCACCGACAAGGCGGCGCGGCTGGCCCTGCGGACGCAGCAGGTGCTGGCGTACGAGACGGATGTGACGGCGACGGTCGACCCGTTCGCCGGCTCGTACGCCGTCGAGTCGCTGACCGACGCGGTCGAGGAGGCCGCCCTGGACCTCATGGCGAGGGTCGAGGACCGGGGCGGGGCCGTGGCCGCCATCGAGGACGGCTTCCAGAAGGCCGAGATCGAAAGCAACGCGTACCGCATCGCCCAGGAGACCGACAGCGGCGAGCGGGTCGTCGTCGGCGTCAACCGCTTCCGGCTGGACGAGGAGGAGCCGTACGAGCCGCTGCGCGTCGACCCGGCGATCGAGGCCCAGCAGGTGGCCCGCCTGGAGCGGCTGCGCGCCGAACGCGACCGGCGGGCCGTGGAGGCGTCCCTGACGGAACTGCGGAAGGCGGCCACCGGCACGGACAACGTCCTGTATCCGATGAAGGACGCGCTGCGCGCGCGGGCGACGGTCGGCGAGGTGTGCGACGCGTTGCGGGAGGTGTGGGGCACGTACGTCCCGGCGAACGTCTTCTGAGCCACCCGCCCACCGGAGGTGAGCGACACTGGTGTGATGTCGTCCCCCCGCCGCACGTGCCCCGTCTGCTCCCGCGAGATCGCCGTCGTCGGCGGCCGCTACGCCCGCCACGACCCACCGGGCCGCCGCGTGGCGTTCGAACTCATCTCCTGCCCCGGCTCGCGCCGCTCGGCGCCGCTGCTGTCGACGGAGCCGAGGCTCTTCGACCCGGAGGAGCCGCCGATGGAGGGCCAGCAGCAGCTGTTCTGATGCGGTTCGTATGTGGTTCCGATGTGGTTTTGAGCGGTTTCGATCGGTGAAGAGGGGAGTTTCTCCCACCGACTCCGGGGCTCGGGCCACCGGATAATGACGGGGACGGGCCGGTGAATCGGCCTCACGTGGGTGGGGGAAGGCGCGGGATGGCGGGCATATCGGTCGCGTTCGGGGAGGGCCTTCGCGGCCTCCGGCGGTCACTGACGCTGTGGTGGCTGTCGCACGTGGCGACGGCCCTGTCCCTGCTGGTGTCCCTGACGGTTCTGCTGCTCGGTTCGGGGCTGGGGCTGCTGATGCTGCCGTACACCGTCGCGGGCGTACGACGGCTGGCGAACCGGCAGCGGGAACTGGTGGGCGACTGGACGGGCGAGCCCATCGCCGTTCCGTACGAGCCGCCGCCGACCGCCCCCGGGTTCACGGCCCGCTGCCAGTGGATCGTGCGCGACGGCCAGACCTGGCGGGACTGGCTGTGGGTGACGATCGAACCGATCGTGGGCGGAACGCTGGCGTTCGTACCGCTCGGCCTGATGCTGGCCGGAGCGTGGGGGACGGGCCTCGGCGTCCTCGGCGTCCAGGGCGTGGACGTGGCGGTGGTGGGGAACGGCGTCTGGTTCGAATTCATCCCCATCGACGGTCCGACGACCGCCGTGCTGGCGGGCTGCGTCGGCCTGCTCCACCTGCCGCTGGCCCTGTGGGTGGCGCCACGCATGGTCCGCGCGCACGGCGCGTTCACCCGCCGGCTGCTGGCCCCGAGCGAGGCGGCGCGGATGGCGGAGCGCATCGAGTACCTGTCGGCCACGCGCTCGGACGCGGTCGACACGCAGATGGCGGAGATCCGCCGCATCGAACGCGACCTCCATGACGGCGCGCAGGCCCGGCTGGTGGCGATGGGCATGACGCTGGACGCGGCGGAACACCTCCTGGGGTCCAACCCCGAGGCGGCACGAGCGCTGTTGGTGGAGGCCCGAGCGTCCTCGTCCAAGGCGTTGGAGGAACTCCGCGACCTGGTCCGCGGCATCCACCCGCCCGTCCTGGCCGACCGCGGCCTCGCCGACGCGATCCGCGCGCTCGCCCTGGTCAGCCCCCTGACGACCGAGGTCGAGGTCGACCTGCCGGGCCGCGCGGAGCCGCCGGTGGAGTCGGCGCTGTACTTCGCGGTGTCCGAGGTCCTGACCAACGCCGCCAAGCACTCCGGGGCGGACCGGGCCTGGCTGGACGTCCGTTACGATCACGGAATGCTGCGCGTCACCGTCACGGACGACGGCCGCGGCGGCGCGGACATCACTCGCGGCACGGGTTTGCGCGGCATCGAACGCCGGCTCGCCACCTTCGACGGGGTCCTGGCCGTGAACAGCCCCCTCAACGGTCCGACCATGGTGATGATGGAGCTGCCGTGCGTGTTGTCCTCGCCGAAGACCACTTCCTGCTGAGGGACGGCCTGATACGCCTGCTGGAGGCGTTCGGCCACGAGGTTCTCGCCGCCGTGGACAACGGCCCGGACCTCCTCGCCGCCCTTACCGCCACCCGCCCGGACCTGGCGATCGTCGACGTCCGCCTGCCGCCGGACTTCGCCGACGACGGCCTGCGGGCGGCTCTGGCGGCCCGCCGCGAGGTTCCGGCCCTGCCGGTGCTGCTCCTCTCGCAGTACGTGGAGCCGCTCTACGCGCACGAGTTGCTGGCCGACGGGGCGGGCGCGGTCGGCTACGTCCTGAAGGACCGCGTCTCCAACGGCGCCGAGTTCATGAGCACGCTGCGCTGCGTGGCGGACGGCGGCACGGTGATGGACCCGGAGGTCGTCACCAAGCTCCTGCACCGCAAGGACCGCGACGAGGGCGTCGGCAGCCTGACCCCGCGCGAGCGGGAGGTCCTGGAATGCCTGGCCCAGGGCCGCTCGAACGCGGGCATAGCGGAGGCGCTGGTCATCACGGAGAAGGCGGTCGCCAAGCACATCGGCAACATCTTCCCGAAGCTGGGCCTGCAGCCGTCGGACACGGACAACCGACGGGTGCTGGCGGTGCTGGCGTATTTGGAGCGCTAGCGGTAGCCGTAGCGGGTTCGGGCGAGAGTGAGGTCGACGGGCGCGCCACGCTCGTCCGCGGGAAGCGGCAGGAAGTGGTCGAGCTGCCATGCCTGGGTGCTGTGGGCCTGCCGGTTGGTGGTGGTGACCCACGGCGGATAGACACGGAAAGCCCGCTTCCCGCCGACGCCGTCGGCCGACAGGACGCCGCGTTCACGGAGCACGTCCCGTGGGAAGACGAACTGCCCGAAGTGGTGGGCGTCGCGCGTGCTGATGACGAACAGATCGACGCCGTCCGAGACATCGAAGGGCTGAATCGGGCCGCCCTTCCGCGACCGCTTCCAAACAGTGACGAACTGACCGACCTTCGTCGGCGTCGTACGGGCCACGCGGAACCGCACGGAAAGCCCGTCCAGGATGAACTCGTGAGCCGCGTACTCGGCACTCTCCGCCTCCGGCGCGGGGCGCGGGACAACGAACCCACAGGGGTCGTAGACCAGCGCCTTCGCCGCGATCAGGTCATCGGGGAGGGCGGCGGCGTCCGGCCAGGGCGCGGGGCTGTTCGACATGCCGCCACCTTGTCATGGACGCCGACCGACATCCGCCGCGTGGCGGTCGAGGGCGCCTGCTTTGACGGTACGTATGAGGCCGGCGAGGCGGTGGGGGGTGGGGGTGAGGATGGTGTGGGGGGTTTCGCTTTCGCGGAGGTGAGCTCTTCCGGAGGGGCAGCGGCGGAGTTCTACGCAGTTGCTGTCCTCGCCACTACCGGAGTACGAGGACTTTTGCCAAGCGATGGGTGCGGGCGAGGTTCGCGGCATTGGCGACTGCTTTCAGCGACGGTCGAGAGTGCCTGCTTTGACTCTACGTATGAGGCCGGCGAGGCGGTGGGGGGTGAGGGTGAGGGTGGTGTGAGGGGCTTCGCTCTCTCGGAGGTGGAGGGCTGCGAGGGCCTGTCCGACTTCCACGCAGTTGTTGTTGTCTCCGGTACCTGAGAACGAGGACTTCTGCCAGTCATTCGGTGTCAGCACTGTCGGACCTTTCAGAGGTCTCGCGCCACGCGGTGGATGAACTCCCGTGTCTCCGCCTCCGGGAGTGACGCTGCCTCGATCTTCTTGAAGAGGGATCGGTACTTCCTCAGCTTCGGTTCCGCATCCAGGAAGACGCTGTCGTGAGCAGCGTCCATCTGCACGGTGTCCAGCTGTGCCACAGACCCGGCGGCGAGGAGCATGGAGTAGCCGGATCCCGCGAAGCCTTCGAGCGCGAGCGGGATGGCTCGTACAGTCACATTTTCCCGCTCGGAGACTTCGAGAATCCGATGGAGCTGTGACTGGGCGGTCTTCGTGCTGCCCACCTTGGTGCGTAGCGCGGCCTCGTGGACGACCACCTCGTAGGGAAGTTCGGGCTCCCGCTCGATCACCGACTGACGTTGCATGCGGTACGCGATTCGCGTGTCGAGCTCGGCCGCAGGCAAGTCGGGAACGGCGTAGGCGAAGATCGCGCGCGCGTAATCCTCGGTCTGGAAGAGGCCGGGGATGTGAATGATCTCGACCTGACGCAGGTGGGTCGCCCGGAACTCCAGTTCGGCCAGGTCCAGGGATCTGAGCGGGAGAACATCCCGGTACTCCTCCCACCACCCTCTGCCCCGCTCCGCCGCCATCGCCACGAGCGCGTCGACGAGTTGGGGGTCGGCGTTGCCGTAGAAGGTGGCCAGACGACGAATGCGCTCCTCGCTCACCCCGAACCGCCCGGCCTCGATATGGCTGACCTGGGTCTGTCCGGCGCCCAGCAGGGCGGCGGCCGCGCGGGCAGTGATGCCGGCGGCCTCGCGAAGCTTGCGCAGCTCCGTACCCAACCGCTCCTGACGTGCAGTGGGGTTGGTTCTGGGCGGCATGAACGCCCCTCCCTTGTCCGCCTGCCGAGTGTGTCGCCCTTACCCTCCCATGTTCCTGGGCGCGGTGAGCAAGTTGGCGGACACGGTTGCGACGTATCACGCTTGTCCTCTACGTTCTGTGATGTGACTCTCACAGGGAGCGGCGGTCTCCGGCCGCCTCAACTCCTGTGCGCCCGCATGCAGTCGGAAGTGCACCCCATGGCCAAGGGGCCGAGCCACCGGCTGTGCCGCATCGCTACGCGTCATCCATCCCCCCACTCTCGGGAGCTGTCGCATGCCCATGCCCATGTCCACCCCCATGCCCGTCAGCCTCTGCCCGCTGATCACCCAGGCCGTCACCCACCACCGGGAACGGGACCAGACCACCTCGGCGACCCCGTCCGGCCTGGCCTACAGCTTCACCGTGCCGGGGGAGCCGCGCTCGTCGGCCGTCGCCCGGAACACGATCCGCGCGACTCTCCACGCCCACGGCATGGGTGATGTCGTGCAGCCGGCTCTACAGGTCATCACCGAACTGGTCACGTGCGGGAGCCGGTTCGCGCCTGGACAGGACCTCTACTACTCCATCCGCTGGCGCGAAGGCATCCTCCGCCTGGTGAACTGGGACCCGCACGGCAGTCACGCGGACCCCATCCAGTCGGCCACGTGCACGGCGAGCAGAAAGCGCACACTGCTGTTCCTCGCCACGGTGGTCCGCGAATGCGGCGGCACCTGGGGCATCGCAGAACCGACCCCGACCACGGAGGGCACGAAGGTCTGGGCGAACCTCCCGGAAGTGGGAGCGAGGGCGTACGCAACAAGCGACTGTTGAAGCGAGATACGGGCCAGCCCCGGCTCAGTCCCGGTTTGGTGTAATGAACTCAAGCACCCGTGCTGTCCAATTCTTCCCGCAAGTCGGGCACTGAGTCCGGTAATGAGGAGACTTCAATTTCATCTCCTCAAGCGTGAACAGTGGAATCTCCGGCGCGGCGGTCACCACCCTGAAGCTGGTTCCGCATTCTATGCAGGTCACCCGCGGCGGGCCGCCGCTCCGATCAGCGCGGCGGGGCGACCCCGCCGCGCGTGGATCGCGGCCACCTCATCCGTCAACGACACCGCAACTGCCCCTCCCCTTTCGGGGAAGCGTATAGAACTGACGCTCCGTCGACCCCGACCGGGTCAGCGGGGCTCCGCCGCGCACGTGAGGTCGTGGGCCGGGCGGTGGCCCGTGGTGAGGTACGTGGTGACCGCCTGGTCGCCGCAGGTGTTGCCGGTCAGGTAGGCGCCGTGGCCGCCCGCGTCGACCGTGACCAGGCGGGCGCGGTCGCCCAGGGCCGCGCGCATCTTCAGGGCGCCGTGGTACGGCGTGGCCGGGTCGCGGAGGTTTTGGATCATCAGGACGTTGGAGGGGCCCTGCGGGGTGATGCGGGTGGGCTTCTCGGCGGCGCCGCCCTTCCAGAACGCGCACGCCGTGATGCCCGCCGGCATCCCGGCCGTCAGCGGGTGACGGGCGCGGTCGGCGGCGACCTCGCGGGCGTAGTCGGGGATCGACGTCGGCCAGTTCACGTCGTTGCAGAGCGGGGCCATGGAGGTGGTGGCGTCGCGGTCGGACACGGGCTCGGGCAGGGGGTCGGGCACCGTCAGGTCGCCCGCGCCGGTGCGGGCCGCGCGGATCAGGGCGTTGAGCCGGCCGAACTCGCTGTCCGAGTACAGGTCGTTCTGGAGGGTCTGGCGCAACACGTTGCCGGTCAGGGGGCGGCCGGTGTCCGCGAAGGTGCGGGGTGTGCGGTCGAGTTCGGCGGCGAGGGCGAGGAAGAGGGGGCGTACGTCCTCCGGCTTGTCGGCCAGGCGGTCGGTGCCGCGGGCCGGGTCGGTGGCCCACTTGGCGAAGTCGGGGAAGCGGTCCTCCGCGCCGACCGCCATGTTGGCCAGCCAGCCGCGCCCGACCCGTGACGGATCCGGGTCGCCGCTGCTGTCGAGGACCCAGCGGTCGGTCCGCTCGGGGAACTTCTGCGCGTAGACGGCGCCCACGTACGTACCGTAGGACGTCCCCCAGGCCGAGAGCTTGCGCTCGCCGAGCGCCTGGCGGAAGCGGTCGATGTCGCGGGCCTCGTTGACGGTGGAGAGGCTGCGGACGACGGGACCGCCGTTGCGGGCGCAGGCGTCGGCGATGCGGCGGGCACGGGCGACGTTTGCGGAGATGTCGCCGTCCGGGCCGGGCCACGGGCGGAGGTTGACGAGCTCGCGGTCGTCGGCGGAGATCCCGCATCCGGCGGGCGTGCTGGCGCCGACGCCCCGGGGGTCGAGGCTGACGATGTCGTACGCGCCCTTGGTCGCGGCCCGGACCTTCTCGCCCTTGCGGGCCAGGGATTCGAGGCCCGAGCCGCCCGGTCCGCCGGGTATCAGCAGCAGGGTGCCGCGCCGGGCCTCCGGGTGGTCGCTGCGCAGCCGGGCGACGGCGATGTCGAGCCGGCGGCCGTCGGGTTCGCGGTAGTCCAGCGGTACGGACAGGGTGGCGCACTCGCGGTCGGGGCCGGTGTCCTTGGGGTCTTTGGCGCAGGGCTTCCAGGCGAGGCTGCCGGTGGGCGTGGGGCTCGTGGGGGCCGCCTGTGCCGAAGGGGCGGTCAGGGCGGCCGCGCACGCCGCCGCGGAGAGGGTGAGCAGGAGGGCCTTGCGGGTTGAAGTTCGCATGGGGCAAGGGTGGTTGACGTGACGCCCGCTGCCCATCCGGGCAGCCGTTCCCCTAAGGGTGGGGGTAGCCCCCTCAGGGTCCTCACAGGGTCTTGAGGATCGACCCCGTGTCCGCCACCGAGCTGCCCGCGATCAGACCCGCGCCGATCAGTGTCATCGTGCCGTCCATGCCGTCCATGCCGTCCGTGCCGCCCGCCCGCCGCGTCCGCCGCCACATCGCGTGGCCCGCGCGCAGGGCCAGTGCCGCGCCCACGAGCCAGCATCCCCACGGGATGGCGACCAGCAGGCCGGTGGCCAGCAGGATGCCCATCTGGCGGGAGGGTCCGCCGGCGAGCTGGATCAGGGCGCCGGGGACGGCCCACGTCAGCAGGGCCACGAGCGCGTGCGGGTCGGCGATGCCGGCCGTGATCAGGTCGGCGTAGACGTGGGCCACCGGTGGCAGCCGCCGGTCGGCGAAGAGGGGCTGCCAGCAGATGGCGACGACGGCGATGGCGACGGCGAAGCCCACGAGCTGGGCGCGGTACTGCTGTCGGCGCCCGGCCCTTTCGTACGGGCCCCAGGGCGTGGCGTCCGCGCGCAGCAGCCAGCCCGCCTTGAAGTCGAAGCCGAGGTCGGCGAAGGCCGGGCCGGTGGCGGCCGTGTAGCCGACGAGGAGGGTCAGCGGTACGGGCGGGATGTGCAGGAGCAGCCCGAGGACGAGGAAGACGAGGGTCACGGCGAACGCCGGGAACCAGCCGGAGTGCATCGCGGCGAGGCCCACGATGATCTGGTGGACCAGCGCCGCGACGCCGGCGAGCAGGACCCAGCCGACGACGGCGGCGGATGTCATGTGGCTCATGACACCGCCTGCCGCCGCGACCAGGCCGGCCCCGCAGAGGAAGAGAGCGAGCCCTTCGAGGAGGCCGCGGCGCATCCGTCCGGGGGTGACGGTGCGCGGCGCGGCGTCGAAGGCTTCCGTCGCGGGGCCGGTGGGGGAGGCGGCGGTCGGGGGTGCCGCCGCCTTTTCGCCGCGCTCCCGCATCAGGGCCACGGCCTGTGCGAGGGCGACGACGCCCGCTCCGGCCAGTACGCCTTGGGGGACGTAGTGGCCGAGCAAGTCGGTGTGCAGCACTCCCGGTCCGTACTGGGCGACGAGCAGGCCCACGCCGAACATCAGGAGTGCCCAGCCGTTGCCCAGCAGGGCGACTCCGGCCGTGCTCATGGGCAGGTGGCAGGCGGAGCCGACCAGCCCGAGGAGCGCGCCGGCGCCGAGGACCGCGGCCTTGCGGCCGCCCTCGTCGCCGGCCTTGATGGTCTCCGCGGCGGCCACTCCGGCGGGCCAGGCGGCGGAGGCCGGGAGCAGCCGCGAGTCGAAGACCCGGTAGAGGACCCAGCTGTCCACCGCCAGGCCGATGACCGCGCCGCCGAGCAGCGGCCACACCAGGTCGGGGCGGCCGAGGGCGTAGGGAATGGCGATGGGGGTGATGAGGGAGTTGGCGGCGGCGAAGGTCGCACCGGAGACCGCCGACTGCACGAGGTTCTGCCGGTGCGGCGAGCGGAGCGGGGACAGGGCCGGCAGGCCTGCCCGGCCGATCGCCATCGCCAGCAGGGCGCCGATGACGGCGGTGTTGGGGGCGATGCCCAGCGAGGTGATCAGCACCAGGCCGATCACCGCGCCGAGCAGCGACAGCAGGAGGGTGACGGTCAGGGTGAGGGGCGCGAACGCCCGGGGGTGCGGGGGCGTCGGCGGCTGGTCGGACCTCCGTTCGGTGGTGACCGCGTGGTCGCTCATGGGTCGGTTACCGCTGCTCGCCGCTGACGGACGGGCAGGGCTCGGGGGCGGCGGCGGTCGCGGGTGCGGGCACCGGGGCCTTCGTACGCCGCAGTCCGAGTGCGGCGATCAGGCAGAGAGCGACGGCGGAGGAGGCGAACAGCAGCCACATGGCGGCCTGGTTGCCGCGGGTGAAGAGCGATTCGTAGACCTGGGAGATCTGCTGTGCGCCGAGGTCGGTGTGCTCGTGGAGGAGCTTGGTGCCGTCCTCCGGGTTCCTGATGACCTCGCGGGTCCAGTCGCCGACGGGGATGTCGTGCTCGGCGAGGCTGCTGGTGAGCGAGTCCTCCGCCGACCAGCGGTAGACCGCCATGCCGGCGGCGAGCCCGATGGCGCCGCCCAGGTTGTGGAAGGTCCAGGAGGAGCCCACGGCCGTGCCCGCCAGCCGCTCGGGTACGGACGACAGCGCGGCGACCGTGGCCGGGCCGAGCACGAAGGCCCAGCCGACGCCCATGAGGACGAACGAGAAGGCGATGTAGGCGATGCCGGTGTCCTCGGTGAACCGGGTCTGGAGCAGCGCCGACAGCGCGAACGCGGTGAAGCCGACGCACAGCAGCTTGCGGGGCCCGACCTTGTCGACGAGCCGGCCGACGACGGGGGACAGGACGGCCACCACGGCGGTGCACGGCAGCAGCATCAGGCCGGTCTTGTAGCCCTCGTAGTCCAGCACCGAGTGCAGGTAGAGCGGCATGAGGAAGAACGCCAGGCAGTAGAAGAACGCGAGCGCGAAGTCGGCGGTGATCGCGCTGATGAACGTCCTGTTGGCGAAGAGGTGGAACTGGATGATCGGCGAGGCGACCTTCCGTTCCACGAAGTAGAAGGAGACGAGGGCCACGGCGCCGACGGCGAAGGCGCCGAGGATACGCCCGGACGACCAGCCCCAGGTGTCACCGAGGGTGAAGCCGAGGACGAGGGCCGGCAGGCCGATCGTGATGAGCACCAGGCCCAGCCAGTCGACGCGGGCGCCCAGGTCGTCGCTGCGGGACTCGGTGACGCTGACCGAGCAGATCAGCAGGGCCACGACCACCAGCGGGACGTTCAGCCAGAACACCCAGTGCCAGTTCAGCCAGCTGACGATGACGCCGCCCAGCATGGGGCCGATGGCCAGGCCGATGCCGTTGACGCCGTAGAGGGCGCCGATGGCCTTGCCGCGCTGCTCCTCGGGGAAGGCGTTGGAGACGATCGCGCTGGTGCTGGTGTAGAGGACGGCGCAGGCGGCGCCCTGGACGAATCGGCAGGCGATCAGCCAGCGGACGTCGGTGGTGAAACCCGCCGCCAGGGACGCCAGGCCGAAGACCGCGGTACCGGTGTAGAGGACGAGACGACGGCCGTGGGTGTCGGCCAGCCGTCCCATCGTCACCATGAACATGGAGAGGGCGACGATGAAGATGTTGACGATCAGCTGAAGGTCGGTGACCGTCGCGTGGAGATCGCTCTGGATATCCGGTGCTGCTGTGTTGACGATGGTGAGGTCGATACAGCCGAGGAAGCTGATGATGCTGACCCCGGTGAACGCCCACCATTTTCTGTTCGCTTCAGTGATCACTGATACTCATCTCTCGACGCCGGTACCGGGTCCGCGGCGGGTGCTACGCCGGGGCCGCGACGGGCAGCGCGCGCTTCTTGAACTTGAGGGAAAGCCAATTCCCCTTGCCGGGATGGAACGGCTTGACGAAGATTTCGTACGTCATGGCCATGGCCGACGTCATGGGCTGGGGATAGATGACCGTGTCATAGCCCTGGGCCGCCCACAGCGGCATGATGATCGGGCATTCCTCGATCAGATAGGTCAGGCAGCCGTTGAACGCCTTTTCCATGTCGGCGCCGTCGTCGCGCTTGGCGAGCCGGTCCATGAATTTCTGGATGGTCGCGTTCACCGCGTCCCGGTAGACCGGGTTGGTGTGGTATTCGTCCTCGACGAGCTTCTTGAGCCCGGCGTAGTCCTCGTGGGCGAGTGCGTCGTCCCAGCGCAGGACTTCGTGTTCGACTTCGAGACGGCCAAGGATTTCGGCGTTACGAGCCAGCCATTCATCCCCCGCGCGAAGGGAGTGCTCGTACGCCTCGTCCTCGGACATGTCGAGGTAGTTGTTCCGTTGCAGGGTGTCCGCCACGGCTATGGTGCACAGGCCGAAACCGGACCGGTTGATGAGGTCGACGGTGGCCTGGAGCTTGTCGGCCTCGTGGTAGCGCTGGCCGACACTGACGAGCAGGATGGTGCGGGCGCCGTCCAGGGTGAGACCGTCGGCCTGCTGCCCGAACGATGCCTTGGTGCGGTTGTCCATGGTGGTGCTCAGCTCCAGAAGACGAGGGGGCGGTCGGTGCCCATGAAGCCCAGGAAGTGGCCGAGGGTGACCCGGGAACTGTCCTGCGACGGCCGTACGGCGTGGATCACGCGCGGGTTGAGCAGCATGAGGTCGCCGGCGGCCGGCTTGACCACGGCCGTGGGCTCGGGGAGCTTGTCCCGGTCGATGCCGTAGGTGCGGTCGCCCATCAGGCCCTCGTAGTCACCCTCGGTGGGCTCGATGTCCCACAGCTCCAACTCGCCGCCCTGCTCGGGGATGTTGACGTAGATGTTGGCGGAGAGCTGTGCCTGGAGATGCCCCTGGTAATGGGCGGGCAGATTGCGCTCCAGCGCGTCGGTGTGCGGATTGAGGTCCACATTGCGGTCCTGATAGCGGCAGATGCCGATGAAGCACTTCTGGCCGTCCACCTCCATGAGGTGGGCGCCCGCGGGCCATATCTCGTCGAGCAGCACGCGCAGTTCGTCGGTGGGCGACGCGTAGGGCGCGAAGACGCCGCGGAGCTTGGCGATGTTCGGCAGGGCCCGCTCGTGATAGGCCCGGCGGCTCTCGTCGTCGGTGATCTCGGAATAGGCGAAGCCGATGCGGCCGAATTCATGGGCCTGGCTCAGCTCGCCGCGGTCGTCGTGGTCGAGCAGCTCCCGTTGGGCGGCCGCCAGTGCCTCGTCCCGGCAGAACCCCTTGAGGTGGATCGCCAGGACTTCTTTCTTGACGAGCGAGAGCACGTCCTCGTGGGACAGCTCGCTCCTGTTCGTTTCCAGTACCCGGTCCATTGCTGACTCCCAGCTCGTTCCGAACCTGCGAAAACACCTGCGAAAAGACGGACAGGCGCCGGTCATACGCTATAGCGGATGACCGGCCTGGCGAGCATACGCTGATCTTGGTCTGGCTTGTCAATGCTGGCTGATGGCCGAAGAGTCGGGTCGGTATGATCGATCCACAACAGCGGACAAGAGGGCCGGTCGTGCCCTCCGGGCGAAGGACGGCTCATGACCAATGGCGAAAGCGGCCCCGCGCCGGCCGGCCGTCCCCTGCTGCGCAGGCTCGACCAGCGGATCAACGAACTGATCGCGGCCCTCTACCCCGACGAGCGCAAGCGCCCGGGCTACGCCAGGCTGGCCGCCGAGATCAGAGAGACCACCGGCGGCGCCATCTCCGGCACGTATCTGTGGGAGCTGGCCACCGGCAAGAAGCGCAACGTCACCCTGGAGCAACTCGACGTGCTCGCCGAGTTCTTCGGCGTACCACCGGAGTACTTCCTCAACGAGGACGTGGCCGAGCGCGTCAACGCCCAGCTCAAGCTGGCCTCCGCGCTCCGCGACGCCCGCGTGCGCAATCTGGCGCTACGGGCCGACGGGCTCTCCACCGAGACCCTCGACGCACTGCTCACGATGGTCGGCGAGGCACGCAAGCTGCAGCAGCTCGCACCGGTCGCCGACGACGAGGAACAACCGAAGGCGCCAGGCGGCGCCGACCGCTGAGCTCTGAGGGGGGACAGGGAATGCAGGACGGGTACAAGGCGCTGAGCCGCCGCTGCCAGGGAATGCTCGACGGGCTCACGCTGCCCCGGCCGTTCACCCTGGAGGCGTTCTGCCGGAATCTGTCGGAGTCGCGGGGGCGGCCCCTGCGGCTGCACCCGCTGCCCGCCCGGGCCGGCACGGCGGGGGCGTGCGGTTTATGGCTGGGCACCGACACGGACGACCACATCTTCTTCGAGCCGGGGACCACCAAGCCGCATCAGGAGCACATCATCCTGCATGAGCTCGCGCACCTGATGTTCAATCACCACGCCGTCGGCGCCGCGGACGGCGCGGCCGCCGCCGGGCTGCTGCCCGACCTCGACCCGCGCATGATCCGCCGGCTGTTCGCCCGCACCAGCTACACCACCGAGCAGGAGCAGGAAGCCGAGATGCTGGCGAGCCTGATCAAGGCCGGTGCCGCACGCGGTGCCGGCCGGCGGCCGGGCGGGGTCCTCGGCGCGCTGCAGGCCGGACTGGGGGTCGGCGAGCCGCATGCGCAGTGAGGTGACGGAGCTCGGCAGGATGGTCGAGGCGGTCAGCGTGGCCTGCATGTGGCCCATCGTGCTGCTGCGCGCCCCCTCCGCCGTCCGCTGTTCGCGTCAGCGCGGGATATGGCTGGCGGTCGCCACGGCGGCGATCGCCGGCACGCTGAACCTGCCACCGGTCGCCCATCTGCTGGCGCGCCTCATCGGCCCCACCCACCTCACCGCGCTCGCCATGAACCTCTGCGGAGTCCTCTCCGCGGCCGCCGTCCTCGACTTCACCGTCGCGGCCACCGACCGCCCGAACCTCAGATGCCGGCTGCACGCCGCCATGGGCGCGGTGCTGATCTCGCTGGTCGTGCTGGACGCGGTCGCGCCCCACCACGCGTGGCACACCTCGGTGGGCCCCGGACCGCCCTCGCCGTCCACCGCCTACTGGCTCGTCGTCACCGGTACGCACCTCACCGCGAACGTCGCCTGCGCCTGGGTGTGCCTGCGCTACAGCCGTCGCGGCTCCAACCGCGCGCTGCGCCTCAGCCTGCGGCTCTTCGGCCTGGGCACGGCCTGCGCGGGGCTCTTCTGGTGCGCCTACCTCGCCGAACTGCTGCTGCGCCCGGCGTGGATCCCCCCGCTCCTGTCCTACGTGATGGGGCTGCACGGTCTGCTGCGGGCCGCCGCCCTGGCGGTACCGGGCGCGGTCCTGCTGCGCGGCGCGGCGAGACAGCTGTGGATCTTCCACCGGCTGTGGCCCCTGTGGCGGGACCTCGTCGAGGCGGTGCCGGCCGTGGCGCTGGGCGAGCGCCGTCCCCGGCTGCTGGAGCTGCTGCGGCCGCGCGGTCCATGGCATTTCGTGGTCTACCGCACGATCGTCGAGATCCGGGACGCGATCCTCGTCCTGCGGGACTACGTACGGCCCGAGCGGCCGGTCACCGATCCCGCCGCGCTGGCCCGCCTGCTGCGGGAGGCGCGCCGGAACAAGCTCGCCGGGGCGAGCCCCCGGACGCCCGCCGTGAACGTCGCGGAAGCGGGCGGCGAGGACATCGCCGCCGAGACCGCCTATCTGATGCAGGTCGCGCGGGCCTACCGGGCGCTCTCCGTGCGGCGGGCGTGAGAGCCCGCCGCGGGCCCTCAGATCAGGCCGAGCTGCGTGATCAGCATCGCGATGACGACGACAAGGGTCCAGCCGGCGACGTGCTCGACGAGCCGGTCCTTGTCGGAGGGGTCGGAGGGGCCGCCCGTACGGGCCCGGACGACGGCCGTGGTGTCGGTCATGGTGCGTGTCCCAGTGGTCCAGTGATCAAGGTGATCAGGTGGCGTGCTCGTTCCGGAGCCGTTCCGGACCCGGACCTTCCACCTTGCGTGTGCCACCCCGCCCGGTAAAGGGGGAGTGGTCCGCGTCACGCCCGTACCCGCGAGTCTGTGCGGACAACTTCCCCTCACCTACCGTGGGTTGGGAACGGGGGAGGGGGATCAGGTGACGGGGTTCATAACGGATCCGGCGGAGGTCCACGAGGCGGACGGGCTCGTTGATCAGGTCCGGGCGCTGGCCGCGGGAGAGGTGTCCTCGCGGGCGCTGGTGGAGCGCGCGCTCAGGCGGATCGAGGCGACACAGCCGCTGCTCAACGCCTTCCGCCGGGTGCGGACCGAGGCGGCGCCGGCGGAGGCCGAGGCCGCGGACCGGCGGCTGGCGGCGGGGGAGCGGCTGCCGCTGCTGGGCGTGCCGGTGGCGGTGAAGGACGACATCGACGTGGCGGGTGAGCCGACCGCGTTCGGGTGCGCCGGCGACTTCCCGCCGAAGACGGCGGACAGCGAGGCCGTCCGCAGGCTGCGGGCCGCCGGCGCGGTGATCGTCGGCAAGACGAACACCCCGGAGCTCGGACAGTTCCCCTTCACCGAGGGGCCGGCGTTCGGGGTGACGCGCAATCCGTGGAGCCCGCGGCACACGCCCGGCGGGTCCTCGGGCGGCGCGGCGGCGGCGGTCGCCGCCGGGCTCGTCCCGGCCGCGCTGGGCTCGGACGGCGCCGGGTCGATCCGGATCCCGGCGGCGTGGACGCATCTGGTGGGCGTCAAGCCGCAGCGCGGG
This sequence comes from Streptomyces sp. NPDC023527, assembly GCF_055560115.1. Lineage (NCBI taxonomy): Bacteria > Bacillati > Actinomycetota > Actinomycetes > Kitasatosporales > Streptomycetaceae > Streptomyces > Streptomyces sp. NPDC023527. The sequence continues at coordinate 61,819 of NZ_JBVHJJ010000006.1, read as the reverse complement.
CGCGTCTCGACGTGGCCGGAGCCGGAGTCGTTCCGGGGCATCACCTGCCATGGCCCGCTGGCCCGTACGGTCGCCGACGCCGCGCTGCTGTTGCAGGTGGCGAGCGGGTCGCACGCCGGTGACCTGCACCGGCCGCCGCCCGTCGACCTGCTGGCGGCGGCCGGCCGGGAGCCGCGGCGGCTGCGGATCGCGCTCTCGCTGCGACCGGCGTTCGCCGCGGCGCGCCACTGGCTGGACCCGGCGGCGCGCGACGCGACCGTACGGACCGCGGAGCGGCTGGCGGCGCTGGGGCACGAGGTGGTCGCCGAGGAGCCGCGCTACGGGCTGATCGGGCTGACCTTCGTGCCGCGCTCGATGGCCGGGATCCGGGACTGGGTGGGGCGGGTGCCCGACCGGGCGCTGCTGGACGCGCGGACGAGGGTGAACGCGCGCGGCGGGCTGCTGCTGGGCGGGGGAGTGCTGCGGGTGGCGCGGGCGGCGGAGGAGCCGCTGCGGCGCCGGGTGGGGGAGATCTTCGACCGCTTCGACGTGGTCCTCACGCCCAGCACGGCGGTGCCGCCGCTGCGTACGGGCGAACTGGCGCACCTCTCCAGCCGGCACACGGATGCGGCGATGATCGCGGCGTGCCCGTACTCCTGGCCGTGGAACGTCCTGGGCTGGCCGGGGGTGAGCGTGCCCGCGGGCTTCACGGACGGCGGGCTTCCGCTGGGGGCCCAGCTGCTCGGCCCGGCGGACAGCGAACCGCTGTTGATCTCGCTTGCGGCCCAATTGGAGGCCGATCAGCGGTGGTTCGAGCACTGGCCGGCGGTCGCGCGGGCGGCGGCGTGACGCGGGAGGTATCAGTGGGGCGCGGTGTACGAGAGGAGCAGGAGGGCGGCGACGGCGACGATCGGGGTGAGCACGATGAGCGCGAGGCCGGCCGGGTTGCGGTGGTTGTAGACCCAGCGGCTGCCGTACCGGCGGCGGATGAAGAGAGGCTGCTGATCATCATCGGGGCGCATGGGACCAGGCTACGGACGCGCGTTCGAGGTGGCGACGGATTTGTGGCCACATCGGCGTCTTGTGGCACAGCCGGTACCGTCCGCTGACTCCACGGTCATTCCGCCGGCTCGGACGCCCGGCCGGACCGCCGGCCGGCTACGGCGCCAGAATGTCCAGTTCCGCCATGGCGCCCTCCGTGATCTCCCTGGTCAGCGCCTCGGCGCGGGCCGCGTCGCGCTCCCGTACGGCCTCGGCGACGCGCACGTGCAGGGTGACGGCGGCCGGGTCGGGGTCGGTGAACATCACCTGGTGCTCGGTGCGGCCGGTGAGGACCTCGGCGACCACGTCGCCGAGCCGGGCGAACATCTCATTGCCCGAGGCGCGCAGGATCACGCGGTGGAAGGCGACGTCGTGCACCAGATAACCGGCCAGCTGCTGGCCGCGCGAGGTGGCGACCATGCCCAGGGCGTGCTCGGTGAGCTCGGCGCACTGCTCGGGGGTGGCCAGGCGGGCCGCGAGGCCCGCCGCGACGGGCTCCACGGCCGAGCGCAGCACGGTCAGGGAACGCAGCTGGCGCGGCCGGTCGGCGCCGGCCAGCCGCCAGCGGATGACCTGCGGGTCGTAGACGTTCCACTCCTCGGTGGGGAGTACGGTCACCCCGACCCGGCGCCGGGAGGTGACCAGATGCATCGACTCCAGCACGCGGATCGCCTCGCGGATGACCGTGCGCGAGACGTCGAAGCGCTCCTCCAGCTCGTCGGTGCGCAGGATCGTGCCCGGTGCGTACTCGCCTGCCGTGATCGCGGGCCCGAGGGACTCCAGCACGCGCGCGTGCAGCCCCTGCCCCTGGTTCTCCATGGGCTCAGCCTACGGTTTCCGCCCCGGGCAATTAAGTATGACTTTTAAGTCACGGGTCTTGAATACGTCGTACGAATGAGCTTGAGTGACTCCATCGCCCGGGGCGGTGCCTCCCGAGGTCGCCCACGGGGCTCGACAAGGACGTCGACGAGGACAGTGAGGTAGCGATGCAGGCCCCCCACGCCCCCCAGGTCGTGGCCGTCATGGGAGTGTCCGGCACGGGCAAGACCACCATCGGCCCGCTGGTCGCGGAGGCTCTCGGCGTCCCCTACGCCGAGGGCGACGACTTCCACCCGCCCGCCAACATCGCCAAGATGTCAGCCGGCACCCCGCTCGACGACGCCGACCGCGCCCCCTGGCTCGACGCCATCGGCGCCTGGGCCCGCGGCCGCGCCGGGCTCGGCGGCGTGGTCAGCTGCTCCGCCCTCAAGCGCGCCTACCGCGACCGGCTACGGGCCGCCGCGCCCGGCATCGTCTTCCTCCACCTCACCGGCGACCGCGAACTGATCGCCGAACGGATGGCCGCCCGCAAGGGCCACTTCATGACCTCCAGGCTCCTGGACTCGCAGTTCGCGACCCTGGAACCGCTCGAAGCGGACGAGGCCGGCGTCGCCGTGGACGTCGCGCCCGGCCCGGACGTCATCGCCCGGCGGGCCACCGCCGCCCTGCGGGCGCTCTAGCCCCACCCACCCCTCCTCCCCTCCCTTCCTTAGGAAGCCCCGTGAGCACTCTCAGCGTCGAGATGCTGGCCGCGGCCCCCGCCGAACCGATCACGTCGGCGGGTCACGCACAGCTGGGCATCGCCGTCCTCGTCGGCATCGCCGTCATCGTTCTCCTCATCACCCGGTTCAAGCTGCACGCCTTTCTCTCCCTGACCATCGGCTCCCTGGTGCTCGGGGCCGTCGCGGGCGCGCCCGTCGACAAGGTCATAGCCTCCTTCACCACCGGGCTCGGCGCCACGGTCGCGGGCGTCGGCGTCCTCATCGCGCTCGGCGCGATCCTGGGCAAGCTGCTCGCCGACTCCGGCGGCGCCGACCAGATCGTGGACACGATCCTCGCCAGGGCTGGCACCCGCTCCATGCCCTGGGCGATGGTGCTGATCGCGGGCGTCATCGGGCTTCCGCTGTTCTTCGAGGTCGGGATCGTGCTGCTGATCCCGGTGGTGCTGCTGGTCGCCAAGCGCGGCGACTTCTCCCTGATGCGCATCGGCATCCCCGCCCTGGCCGGGCTGTCCGTGATGCACGGCCTGGTGCCGCCGCACCCCGGTCCCCTCGCCGCCATCGACGCCATCGGCGCCGACCTCGGGGTCACCCTGGCGCTCGGCGTGCTCGTCGCCGTGCCCACCGCCGTCATCGCCGGCCCCCTCTTCTCCCGCCTCGCCGCCCGCTGGGTCGACATCACCCCGCCCGAGAGGCTGATACCGCAGCGCCCCTCCGAAGACCTCGAACGGCGCCCGAGCTTCGCCGCCACCGTGGGCACCGTGCTGCTGCCCGTCGTGCTGATGCTCGCCAAGGCGCTCGTCGACGTCGTCGTCGACGACCCCGCGAACCACCTCCAGCGCGTCACCGACGTGATCGGCTCCCCGCTGATCGCGCTGCTGGCCGCCGTCCTCGTGGGGCTGTTCACCCTCGGCCGCGCCGCCGGCTTCGGCCGCGACCGGCTCGCCACGACCGTCGAGAAGTCCCTGATCCCGATCGCCGGCATCCTGCTCATCGTCGGCGCGGGCGGCGGCTTCAAGCAGACCCTCATCGACGTCGGCGTCGGCCGGATGATCCTGGACATCTCCGAAGGCTGGCCGGTCTCCCCCCTCCTCCTCGCCTGGCTGATCGCCGTGGGCATCCGCCTCGCGACCGGCTCGGCGACGGTCGCCACGATCTCCGCCGCCGGGCTGGTCGCCCCGCTCGCCGCCGACATGAGCACCACGCACGCCGCTCTCCTCGTCCTGGCCGTCGGCGCGGGCTCGCTGTTCTTCAGCCACGTCAACGACGCCGGATTCTGGCTGGTCAAGGAGTACTTCGGCATGAGCGTCGGTCAGACGGTCAAGACGTGGTCGCTGATGGAGACGGTGATCTCCGTGGTCTCCCTCCTCTTCGTGCTGCTGCTGTCACTGGTGCTGTGACGCCCGCGAGCGGGTGGGCGGCTCAGCCCGACACGGCTTCCAGATAGGCGGCTATGTCGGCCGGGTCGTCCGTCGCCAGTCCGACATAGCCGTCCGGCCGGACCAGGAACAGCCCCGAGCCGTAGGCGGCCTTCACATGGCCGTCCACGTCTACCAGGTCCGGGTCCGGGCCGCCGACGCGGTGCGTACGAACCCACTCGGCGTCCGGCGCGGTGACGGCCGCGTCGGCCAGGACCAGCAGCGTGAAGTGCGGCCCACGGAAGGCGTCGAAGAGCCGGAAGGGGGCGCCCGAGGCATCGGCGCAGGGTGCGTCCGGCGCCCGGTCGCCCGCCCGCAGGGCTCCCTCGGGAAGGTCGCCGCGCAGCTCGCGGGCGAGCGGGCTCTCGCGATAGCCCAGACCCAGCTGAAGGGTCTCCTTGCCGCGGCTGGAGAGCCCCTGGGAGCTGCTGGCCCGGTCCTCCGCGTGGACCCGCGTGCTCAGGCCCAGCACATCGGCGGCCACCTTCAGCCGCTCCGTGTCGTACGAGTCGAGCAGGGCGTCCGGCGCGCCGTGCCGCAGCACCGCGCCCAGCTTCCAGCCGAGGTTGTAGGCGTCCTGGACGCTGGTGTTCAGACCCTGGCCGCCCGCCGGGGAGTGGACGTGTGCCGCGTCCCCCGCGAGCAGCACCCGGCCGTCGCGGAACCGCTCCGCCATCGCCGCCCGCGCGCGGTAGACCGAGGACCACCGCACCTCGCCCACCCGCAGATCCGTCAGCCCGGTGCGCCGGGCCAGCAGCTCGGCCAGCGCCTCCGGGGCGGCGTCGCGCGCCGGATCCGGCTGGTACGCGGTGTCGTTGAAACCGGCGATGAGCTGGAACTCCGCCGCACCCTCCAGGGGCCGCAGTGCGAGGAGCCCGCCCTCGGCCTTGGGCCACATGTGCCAGTGCCCCCGGTCGATCCCCTCCAGCAGCACGTCCGCGATCAGCACCGGGCGCGGATCCACGGCCTCGCCCGAGAACGGCACGCCGAGGGCCCTGCGCACCGCGCTGCGGCCCCCGTCCGACCCGACAAGGTAGGCGGCCCGCATGGTCTCGGCCGTGCCGTCGGCGCGCCGCAGCGTGGCCGTGACGCCGTCCGCGTCCTGGGTGAAGCCGGTCAGCTCGGTGCTGAAGTCGACCCTTCCGCCCAGCTCTTCGAGGCGCGCGTACAGCAGCTCGACCGTGCGCCACTGCGGAAGCATCAGCACCTCGGGATACGGCACGTCGGGCGTGGCCTCGGCCCGCGGGACCAGGTCCCACTCGCGGACGCGCCGCGACCCCTCCCAGTTCTGCACGAGGGGCACGGGCCCGCCCGCCTCCATGAGCGCCGCGAGCGCGCCCAGGTCGTCCATGACCTCCAGGGTGCGCGGCTGGAGTGCCGTACCGCGCGAACCCGGGAAGCCGCGCTCGGAACGCTCGACGAGGCGGTGACGGACGCCGCGCCGGGCGAGGTCGATGGCCAGGACGAGGCCGGTCGGCCCGGCGCCCGCGATCAGTACTTCGGTGTCCATGAGGGAACCCCCCTTAACGTTGTTAAGTTGCTCCGCCTCCAGGGTGAACTGAACAGCGTTAAGCTGTCAAGGTGGCAACTCGAATCGACCGCGCCCTCGTCGCGGACACCGCTCTGCGCCTGCTGAACGAAGTGGGCCTCGAAGGGCTCACCCTGCGCCGGATCGCCAAGGAGCTGGACGTCCAGGCCCCGGCGCTCTACTGGCACTTCAAGAACAAGCAGGAACTGCTCGACGAGATGGCGACGGAGATGTTCCGGCGCATGACGCCGGACCTGATGCCCGCCGAGGGGGCGGGCTGGCAGGAGGCCATGGCGCACGCCACCCGCGTGGTGCGCCGCGCGCTGCTCGGTTACCGCGACGGCGCGAAGGTCTTCAGCGGCACACGCTTCACCGACGCCTCCTACGCCACACCCCTGGAGGAATTCCTGCGCATCAGCGTGGAATCGGGCTTCAGCCCGCGCGGCGCCGCCCGCGCCTGGTTCACGGTGAACACCTACACGATGGGCTACGTGATCGAGGAGCAGTCCGTCCAGCCCGTGCCGGGCGAGCGCGACCCCGCCTACGACCAGGGCACGCGGGAGGAACGACTCGGCGACTCCCCGCTCGCCATAGAGGCCGGCAACGAGTTCTTCGGCGACCTCGACGCCGGCTACGAGGCCGGCCTGCGCGCCGTCATCGCCGGCATCGAGGCGACGCTGCTGACAGGACCCGAACACCGCACGTAACCCGAACGCCGCACGTGACCCGGCCTCCGCGGGCCGTGAGCCCCGGCTAGCGCCCCCGCACCGCCGTCAGCGACCGCCGCAGCACAGGCGTGAGCCGCCGCTCCACATACCGGTGCAGCAGCCACGCCAGGCCCAGCATCAGCGCGACGGTCAGCGGGAAGGTGGCGTACGCCGGAATGCCCAGCCCCCGGTGCAGCCCGCCGATCACCACCCACCCCAGGTGTTCGTGCACCAGGTAGAAGGGGTACGTCAGCGCGCCCGCGACCGTCAGCCAGCGCCAGTCCGCCCAGCGGACCCTGCCCAGCGCGATCGCCGCCACGGCCGCGTACCCCAGGGCGAGGACGGCGACGATGACATAGGGGGAGCGGTAGGAGAAGTACTGCGCGTTCGGCGGGTGCCACAGCCCCGCCACCGCGTAGTGCTGGCCCACCAGGAAGCTCACCCCCACGATGCCCCAGGCCAGGGCGTCGTGGCCGAAGCGGTGGATCAGGTGGAGGCCGATGCCGCCGATGAAGTACGAGGAGTACTCCGGCATCACCACGACGCGCAACACCTCCACGTGCGACGCGGTCGTCACCACCGTCGCCAGCGTCCACACCGCGCAGAAGAGCACCACCCGGTGGCGCGTCGCGCCCGGCAGCACCACGAACAGCGCGAAGAGCGCGTAGAAGCGCAGCTCCGCCCAGAGCGTCCAGCACACCCCCAGCACCCGCCGGGCGCCGACGGGCTGTTGGAGCATGGTCAGGTTCACCAGCGTGTCGCTGAACGAGACCGTCCGGTACGCCACCCACGGCAGCGCGAAGGCCACCGTGACGAGGAGGATCGCCGCCCAGTAGGCGGGATAGAGGCGGGCGACGCGGGAGGCGAAGAAGGAGCGCAGCGGGCGGCCCCAGCCGCTCATGCAGATCACGAAGCCGCTGATGACGAAGAAGATCTCCACACCCAGGCAGCCGTAGGCGAACGCCCCCGACAGTGTGGGGAATTCGTGCCGCGGCGAGGCCCCCCACGCCCGGCTGATGTCGCCGTCCCGCCCGCCGTAGTGGTAGAGCGCCACCATCAGCGCCGCGACGAGCCGCAGCCCGTCCAGCGCCCGCAGTCGCCCGGCACCCTTCTGCGAAGGACCCTGAGGAACCGCGGACGGTTCCGCGGTGCGGGGCTCGGGCAGCGTCGGCGCGGTCATACGGTCACCGTGGTCTTCGTCGGTTTCGCGGGCTTCGTCGGCTTGCCGCCCAGCCGCCGCCGTACCGCCCGCGCGCGGCGGGCCACCTTCCGTACGGTCGGACTGCGCGGCAGAAAGGAGAGCTGGGAGGGGACCGCCCCCGGGAGCGCCAGCGCGGTGAGGCGGCGGCGCTTGAAGTAGCGGCGGGTGCGGGCGTCGAGGTGGGCCGCGAGATAGCGCTCGGCGGCCGGGCGCAGGGCGGGTAGGATCCGCGGCTGCATCGCGAAGCCGACGGCGGCCAGCAGCCCGGACAGCTCCTCGCCCTCCGGTGGCGCGAGGGCCGCGTCGCCCTCCAGATCGGGCAGCAGCGCGTCGACCAGCGTGACCGGGACGCGGTTGCTGTTCTGGTACGGGGTGAGCCGGTCCAGCAGCAGGTCGGTGCCGGTGCGGGCGACCGGCAGTCCGTAGAAGGCGCGGGCCGTGAGCAGCGCGGTCGAGAAGCAGCCGGCCACCAGCGCGGGCCGGACGCGCTGGTAGACCACCTCGGCGAGGAGGGGCGTGTCCAGGACGGTCAGCTCCACGCCGAGCCGCCCGGCCTCCTCCTCCAGCATCCGCGACCAGCGGGCCGGAGCGGCGGGGTGCGGCTTGAACACCAGCTCGCGGTGGCCGCGCGCGACGGCGCCGCGCAGCATCCGCACGTGCAGCCGCTCCTCCTCCTCGGGCGTGAGGATGTCGAGGGCGGAGAGGTACTGCCCGAGGAGCAGCGCGGCGCCCTCGGGTGCGTCGACCGGGCCGGTGGCGTCGGAGAGCTCGGCCAGCACCTTGGTGAACGCCTCGGCCGGCACGGTCCGCGCCCCGACCCCGAACTCCGTGAGCAGCAGCGGCCGCAGGCCCGGGATCAGGTCCGGGTGGAGCAGGCGCCGCACGCGGGTGCCGACGAGCGGGTCGAGCTTGTTGCGCGTGGGACCGTAGCTCATCAGCCCGTCGGCGTAGACCTCCAGCGGCGCGTCGGGAAAGCACAGCGCGAGCGCGTGCGCCGGGCTGACCTGGAGGGACTCCACGACGAGCTCGATCTCACCGGTCCCCAGATCCCACAGCAGCCTCAAGTGCCGCTCCCACAGCGGCGCGTCGTCCGGGCGCGGTGACCAGCCGCTGGGGTGGAAGGGGCTGATCGTCGCGTTCCAGGACAGCACACCGTCGAAGCGGGCGCGCAGCCGCTCGAAGCCGGGCGCCTCGTCGAGGGCCGGGGTGGTCTCCGGGACGGCGGCGGTGTTGGCGACGAGCAGCAGGCGGCGGTCGGCGGGGGAGAAGAGGCCGGCGTCCAGGGCGGCGGCGAGCGTCGCCGCCCCGTACAGCGTCGACGCGAGGAAGATCTGCACGCGCGGGCCGCCGGTCATCGGACGGCTCCGCTCTTCAGGGTCGGCTGCCCCGGCGCCACCGGCCGGCGGCGGAGTCGGCGCAGCCGGGCGGCGCGGGCGTAATCCATGGAATCCAGTGCGTCCTTGAGCAGATCGGAAGGCATCCGCCGGAGCGCGGACGCACTCATCGAACGCAATGTTCGCGCCACGGCGGGTTCGAAGCGTTCGATATTGCCGAGATGGTGGGAAATGATCGCGCAATACGTACGGACGGCCTTCGGCAGAAGTTTTTCCGCGTCCGCGTCGCGCGATGTCTCTTCGATTACCTGATCGAACGCGCGAAGGAAATCCAATTGCCGTACATCGCCGATCTGGGTGAGCGAGGTCGAAACCCCCCGCCGGTAGAAGACACCGAGCAGCCCGGCCACCGCGAACGTCCGCGCCTCGCGGTGCAGCCGCCAGATCCACGGCCGGTCCTCGGCGGTCCGCAGGCCGTGCGGGAAGTGCAGCAGCCCCTCGTCGAGCAGCCGCCGGTGGTAGACGCCGGCCCAGGCGTAGGGGTAGTCGACGGAGGTCGAGCGCTCCACGGGCAGGATCGCGGCGCGCGGGTCGAGCACCACTCCGCGCCGGCCGTCCGGCACCCGGTGGACGGTCCGGGTGCGGCCGGTGCACTGGACGTGGTCGGTGCGCACGAAGTCGACCGCCAGGTCCTCGGCCACCGCGAGCAGGCGCTCGTAGTGGCCGGGGGCGAGCCAGTCGTCGCCGTCGAGGAAGGTGACGTACTCACCGCGTGCCACCTCCAGCCCGGTGTTGCGGGCGGTGGCGAGACCCTCGTTCACCGTGTGGCGGACGAGCGCGGCGCCCGGCAGCTCGCGGGCGGCGCGCTCCAGGATGTCCGGCGTGCCGTCGCTCGAACAATCGTCCACGAGAATGAATTCGAAATCCTCGCGGCTGTTCGCACGCAGACTTCTCAGAGTGTCGGGCGCGAAGGTCTGCACGTTGAAGAACGGCACGATGACGGAGAGCTTGACCACCCGGGCGACATTAGGCGGCCCCTCGGCATTCGTCTTGACCTACGGCGGGCGCGAAGGTGAACGAAGGGCGGCGGAACGATGAACCCGCCCTGCCGCCGGGCCGATTCGCCGATCGTCGGTTTGCTGTTTACCGGTTGTTGCACCCGCGTTGGGCAACGAAACGGAATGGATTCCTATCGTCGGCGACGTGCCCTCACGTACCGCATCACCGCCGCGAGTCACCGTACTCGCCGATTCCGACACCCGGTGGAAGTGGGGCGCGCTCACCGCGCGCCGCCTCGCCCCGGAGGCGCGGCTCGACGGCTGCCTGCTGAGGGGGCGCGCCACACCCACGGTCCGCCAGCTGGCCGAGGTCGGCGTGCGGGCGGAGACGCTGCGGGAGGTCACGGCGGCGGAGTTCCTGCGCACGGCCGACCGGACGCGGTACGACATCGTCGTCCTGGCCTGCGTCGGCGGCGCCGTCCAGGCGATGCTGCACGGCCTGGCCCACGCGTGGCGGGACGCGCCCGCCCGCCCGGTCGTCGTCACCGGATACGTCGGCGTCGTCTACGAGAAGCTCGCCGACGGGCTCCTCCTGCGCCACGGCGCCGACGTCGTCCTCGCCAACTCCCCTGACGACGCCGAGCGGTTCCGCGCCGTGTACGCGGGCGCAGGAGCCTCTGTGGACAGCGTGACGGAATGGGCGCTGCCGTTCCTGGGGGAGCGGAGGGAAGAGGGTGGTGACGCCCAATTCCGCCCGTACACCGTGGTGTTCGCCGCCCAGCCCTCCGTGCCGGAACGCCGCGAGGACCGCGCCTACCTGCTGCGCCGGGCCGCCCAGCACGCCCGGCTGCACCCCATGCGCGACGTCCTCATCAAGCTCCGCAGCAAGCCCGGCGAGCACACCACGCACATCGAGGAACTCCCGTACCAGAAGCTCGCCGCGCGGCTGTCCGGCGGACTGCCGCCCAACTGCCGCCTCGCCTACGGCAACATGGGCGAGCTCCTGGACCGCACGGACCTCCTGGTGACCGTCAGCTCCACCGCCGCCCTGGAGTCGCTCCACCGGGGCGTCGCCACCGTCGTCCTCACCGACCTCGGCATCCGCGAGGCCCTCGGCAACCACCACTTCCTCGGATCCGGCTGCCTCGCCTCCTGGGACCAGCTCGACGCCGGACACCTCCCGACGCCGGACGCCGGGTGGACCGCGCGCCAGGGGGTCGCCTCCGACGGCCCGTACGCGCACGGCACCGCCTTCGCCGCCGCCCGCGACCGCGTCGCCGAACTCGCCGCCCGGCCCGCCCTTCCGCCCCTCGCCCCCTACTACACCGCCCGCACCGCGCCCGGCTACCTCCCCGCCGTCCTGGCCCGCCACGGCCTCGACCCCGAGGGCCGCCCGCTCCCCGGCCGCGCCCACGAGGCGGCCGAGCCGGGCGCCCTGCGCCGCGCGGTGCGCGAGGCCGCGCGCGGCGCGTACCGCCACGGCGTCCAGCGCGTAGCCCCCGTCATCCGCCGCCTGGGAGAGCTGTGAGCGCCACAACCGAAGGAGCCACCATGGCAGGCATCGGCAGCCCGGCGGCCGTCCTGGCCGTCATCCCCGCCCGCGGCGGGTCCAAGGGCGTCCCCGCCAAGAACCTCGCCGCCGTCGCCGGCGTCCCCCTGATCGCCCGCGCGATCCGCGAGTGCCGCGCGGCGCGCCTGGTCAGCGACGTCGTCGTCTCCACCGACGACCCCGGCATCGCGGCCACCGCCCGCGGCGCGGGCGCGGTCGTCGTCCAGCGCCCGGGCGCGATCGCGGGCGACACCGCGACGAGCGAGGCGGCGGTGCTGCACGCGCTGGACGCGTACGAGGCGACGCTCGGCACCCGCGTCGGCACCGTCCTCCTCGTGCAGTGCACCAGCCCCTTCCTCACCAGCGAGGACATCGACGGCGTCGCCGCCGCGGTCGTCGAGGGCGGCGCCGACACCGCCCTGACGGTGGCACCCTTCCACGGCTTCGTCTGGCGGGAGGAGGAGGCGCGGGTGGGCACCGTCCCCGCGCAAGGTCCGTCCCGCACCTCCGGCGGCCATGGCGTCAACCACGACAAGGCGCACCGCCCCCGCCGCCAGGACCGGCCGCAGGACCTCCTGGAGACCGGCGCCGCCTACGCCATGCGGGCCGACGGCTTCCGGACCGCCCGGCACCGGTTCTTCGGCCGGACGGAGCTCGTACGGACCGACGCCGCCCGCGTGCTGGAGATCGACGACCCGCACGACCTCGCGCGGGCCCGCGCGCTCGCGCCGCTGTTCGACGGGGCGGCCGGCGCCCTGCCGACCCGCGAGGACGTCGACGCCGTCGTCATGGACTTCGACGGCACCCAGACCGACGACCGCGTCCTCATCGACGCCGACGGCCGCGAGACCGTCGCCGTGCACCGCGGCGACGGGCTCGGCGTCGCCGCCCTGCGCCGGGCCGGGCTCGCGCTGCTGATCCTGTCCACCGAGACCGACGCCGTCGTCGCCGCGCGCGGCCGCAAGCTCGGGGTGCCCGTGCTGCACGGCGTCGACCGCAAGGACCTGGCGCTCAAGCAGTGGTGCGACGAGCAGGGCATCGCGCCCGACCGGGTGCTCTACGTCGGCAACGACGTCAACGACCTGCCCTGCTTCGGCCTCGTCGGCTGGCCCGTCGCCGTCGCGAGCGCCCACGACGCCGTACGCGGCGCGGCGCGCGCCGTGACCTCCGCGCCCGGGGGCAGCGGCGCCCTCCGCGAGATCGCCACCTGGCTCCTCGGCCCCTCCCTCTGAGCCCTCCGAACCCTCTGAGCCCCCTGAACCCGATCCCTCACCCCAAAGGAACCGCCCTACATGAGCCCCGCTCTGCGCACCCGTCCCCTCGGTCACAAGACGGCCGGCCCCGGCCACCCCGTCTACATCACCGGTGAGATCGGCATCAACCACAACGGCGACCTCGACAACGCCTTCGCCCTCATCGACGCCGCCGCCGACGCCGGCTGCGACGCCGTGAAGTTCCAGAAGCGCACCCCCGAGATCTGCACCCCGCGCGACCAGTGGGGCATCGAGCGCGACACACCATGGGGCCGAATGACGTACATCGACTACCGCCACCGGGTGGAATTCGGGGAGGCCGAATACCGCCGTATCGACGAGCACTGCCGGGAGCGCGGCATCGCGTGGTTCGCGTCGCCCTGGGACACCGAGGCCGTCGCCTTCCTGGAGAAGTTCGACCTCCCGGCGCACAAGGTCGCCTCCGCCTCCCTCACCGACGACGAGCTGCTGCGCGCCCTGCGCGCCACCGGCCGCACCGTCATCCTCTCCACCGGCATGTCGACGCCCCAGCAGATCCGGCACGCCGTCGAGGTGCTGGGCAGCGAGAACATCCTGCTCTGCCACGCCACCTCCACCTACCCCGCCAAGGCCGCCGAGCTCAACCTCAGGGTGATCCACACGCTCCAGGCGGAGTACCCCAACGTGCCCATCGGCTACTCCGGTCATGAGACCGGCCTCCAGACCACCCTCGCCGCCGTCGCCCTCGGCGCCACCTTCGTCGAGCGGCACATCACCCTCGACCGGGCGATGTGGGGCTCCGACCAGGCCGCCTCCGTCGAGCCCGGCGGGCTCCAGCGGCTCGTCCGCGACATCCGGGTCGTCGAGGAGTCGCTCGGCGACGGCGTGAAGCGGGTCTACGAGAGCGAGCTCGGCCCGATGAAGAAGCTGCGCCGCGTCGCGGGCGTCGTCGCCCAGGGCGGCGACCGCCAACCCGCCACGGTCTGACGGGCACCTCGGTGACACCGCCCGAAGGGGCGCCCGACCCCGAAGGGGCGCCCGACCCCTCCACCCTGGCGTTCGTCGAGAGCCCGGTGCAGCTCCTGAACGTCCTCGAATGGGCGTATGCCACCGGCCGTTCGGGTGCCGGACCGTCCGCCGGCCGCCCGGCGGAGCGGCTGCGCGACGGCGTGCCGCGCCAGCGCCGCGACGGCCACGACCGGTCCCGGGCCGCCCGGCCGTCCCTCGTGGTCGTCGTGCTCGCCCCGCACGACCCCATGACGCGGGGTCAGCTGCGCCGGATGGCCGAGCTGGCCCGCGAGGGGGGCCACGAGGTGCGCTGGGAGGAGGCCCGCGGCGGGCCGGGCGCACCGGCGCGCACCATTGGCGGGCTGGCCGGGGCGCTGTACCGTGCGCGGCGTATCGTCATCGGCGACCCGTTCTCGCGCTATGTGCAGCTGTTGCTGACCATCACCCGCGCCCGGGAGCTGGTGGTCGTGGACGACGGCACCGCCACCATGGAGTTCGTCGCCCAACTCGCCCGTGGCGAACGCCTCGTACGGTGGCACCGGCGCGGCAGCCGAGGGGCGCGCGACATCGCCTTCGCGCCGGTGTCCGCTTCAGCGCGCCGTCGTCTCGCGCCGAACAACCGCCGGAGCGTGGAGGTGTTCACCTCGATGCCCGTCGAGGCCCCGCCCGGCGTGACCGTCACCCCCAACGACTTCGCCTGGACCCGCTCCGCCTTCGGGCCGCCCCGGCTCACCCGTGGCACCGACCTCGTCGGCACCTCGCTCGTGGAGACCGGGGTGGTGGACCCGGAGCGCTATCTGGAGGCCGTCGCGGCCCTCGCCCGCGCCCACGGCGCCACCCGCTACTTCGCGCACCGGCGGGAGAGCACCGAGAAGCTGCACCGCATCGGGGCCCGGCTCGGCCTGGAGGTCGTACGTCCGGAGCTGCCGCTGGAGCTGATCGCGCGCCGCGGCCCGATCGGCCGTACGGTCCTGAGCTTTCCCTCGACCGTGGTGCACACGCTGCCGCTCGCCCTCGCCGGCACCGGGGTGACGGTCGCCGTCTGCGACATCGATCCGGTGTGGCTCACCGAGCGTGCCTCGCCGCGGGCCGAGGGCTTTCTGTCCGAGGTGACGGACAGCGCGCCGGGCGTACGGCGACTTCCGGCCAGCCCGTTGACGGCTCCCTGAGCCGTAAATACTGGTCATACCCCATGGGTGACCCATCCATGCGGCTGAACTTTTCTAGATCGGGGGGCAGTTGCGGGGTTGAGGGCTCTACCCTTCACTATGTGAACCATCTGACGCCTTTGGACGCCGAACCCGAAACCGTCGACGGCGAGCTTCCCGGAGTACTTCCCTCCGGTCTGAACGCCGAACTCATCGCGTTCCGCAGGGACTTGCACATGCACCCCGAGCTGGGGAATCGCGAGTTCCGCACCACCGCGGCGGTCAAAGAGAGGCTGGAGAAGGCGGGGCTCATCCCCCGCACCCTCTCCACCGGCACCGGTCTGTTCTGTGACATCGGCCGGGACACCGCGAGAGAGACGGCCGGGCGGGTCGCCGGGCAGCACGGCACGGCCGCCCGGGGCATCCTGGCCCTCCGCGCGGACCTCGACGCCCTCCCCATTCCGGACACCAAGTCGGTCCCGTACCGCTCGACGGTCCCCAGAATGGCGCACGCCTGCGGCCACGACGTGCACACCACCGTCGTCCTCGGTACCGGGCTGGTCCTCGCCCGGCTGGCCGAACAGGGCCTGCTGCCCCGCCCGGTCCGGCTGATCTTCCAGCCCGCCGAGGAGGTGCTGCCCGGCGGCGCGCTGGACGCCATCGAGTGCGGCGCGCTCGACGGGGTGGGCCGGATCATCGCCGTGCACTGCGACCCCAAGGTCGAGGTCGGGCGGATCGGTCTGAAGCACGGCCCGATCACCTCCGCCTGCGACCGGCTGGAGGTCTCGCTGGACGGCCCCGGCGGCCACACCGCGCGCCCGCACTTCACCACCGACCTGGTGACCGCCGTGGCCCGGGTGGCCACGGACGTGCCGGCGGTGCTGGCCCGCCGCGTCGACGCCCGCTCCGGCCTGTCGCTGACCTGGGGACGGCTGGAGGCCGGCCACGCTTGCAACGTCATCCCGCAGCACGCCGAGCTGTCCGGCACGGTCCGCTGCCTGGACCTGCACGCCTGGCGGGACGCCCCGGACCTGGTGCACGCCGCGATCGACGAGGTCGCCACGCTGCACAGAGCCAAGTCGGAGATCAACTACCTGCGGGGGGTGCCGCCGGTCGTCAATGATCCGGAGGTCACCGAACTGCTGCGGCGCGCCATGACGGCGCGCCGCGGTGCGTATTCCGTCGAGGACACCGAGCAGAGCCTGGGCGGCGAGGACTTCTCCTGGTACCTGGAACACGTGCCGGGCGCGATGGCCCGGCTGGGGGTCCGCCCGGTGGGCGACAACACCCGTCGTGACCTGCATTGCGGTGATTTCGACGTGGACGAGGGGGCGATCAAGGCCGGGGTCGAGCTGTTCACGGCGGCGGCTCTGCTGGACGGCCGGTTGCCGTAGGCAATCTGTCGGCATTCGGGTCAAGCCCGGTAAACGACGATCCGATAACGGCTTCGAAGCACCCCTTTTATCTCCATCTACGCGCGTTACGATGCCCGCGAACCAGCGCCGACGGAGGCGCTTCGAGTGAAGGGGCCCCTTCGTGCGCCGGGTATCCACAATCACTGCCGCGGGACTCACCGCAGCAGCTCTCGCATTCACTCTCACCGCCTGTGGTGAGTCCTCGACCGAGTCGGGCGGTGACAAGGGCGTCGGTCTGGCGTTCGACGTCGGCGGCCGTGACGACCACTCCTTCAACGAGTCCGCCGCGCGCGGCGTCGACAAGGCCAAGGCCGAGCTCGGCGTCGAGGCCAAGCTGCTCACCGCCAAGAACGGTGAGACCGAGGCCGAGCGCGAGCAGCGCCTGAGCTCCCTCGCCGACGCGGGCCACAACCCCGTCATCGGCGTCGGCTTCAACTACTCGAAGTCGATCGAGAAGGTCGCCAAGGAGTACCCGAAGGTCACCTTCGGCGTCGTCGACTCCGTTGCCCCGGGCAAGAACATCCTGAGCATGACCTTCGGTGAGCACGAGGGTTCGTACCTCGCCGGTGTCGCCGCCGCGCTGAAGTCCAAGACCCACAAGGTCGCCTTCATCGGTGGTGTCAACAACGCCCTGATCCAGAAGTTCCAGGCGGGCTTCGAGCAGGGTGTCAAGGACACCGACCCGAAGGCGGAGATCCGCTCGGAGTACCTCTCGAACAGCGACAAGGGCTTCAACGACCCGGCGGCCGCCAAGGAGAAGGCCAAGGGCATGCTCGACGCCGACTTCGACGTGATCTACACCGCCGCCGGCCTCTCCGGCAACGGTTCGATCGAGGCCGTCGCGAGCAAGAAGGGCGCCTGGGCGATCGGCGTCGACTCCGACCAGTACCAGCAGCCGGGTCTGGCGAAGTACAAGGACGCCATCCTCACCTCGGTCGTGAAGAACGTGGACGTCGCGGTCTTCGACCTCATCAAGAGCGTCAAGGACGGCAAGCCGCTCACCGGTGAGCGTCAGTACCTGCTCAAGGACGGCGGCGTCTCGCTGGCCACCTCGGGCGGTCAGATCGACGACATCAAGGCCAAGATCGAGGAAGCCAAGAAGAAGATCGTGGACGGTCAGGTCAAGGTCAAGACCGCCCCGTGATCCCGGGCCGGCTCCGGCCGGCACCGGCCGGTCACTGACCGGCCTCGCACGACCACGGGCCCGGTTCCGGGGGAGCTCCCCCCGACGCCGGGCCCGTAACTGCGAGTCAACGCTACGCGCGTAGCACGGCGTTGACGCGTGTAGCGTCGCCCCCGCCCGATCCGGGCCCGGCCGGTCCCCGCCCGGCTCTCCCGGTCTTCCTCCCGCTCCCTTCCCCGAGGAGAGTGCGCCATCAAAGCGTCCAGCAGTACCGCCCCCGCAGTAGAGCTCGCGGGCATCACCAAGCGGTTCCCGGGCGTCGTGGCCAACCACGACATCCACCTGACCGTCCACCGCGGCACCGTCCACGCCCTCTGCGGTGAGAACGGCGCCGGCAAGTCGACCCTGATGAAGATCCTCTACGGCATGCAGAAGCCGGACGAGGGCACCATCACGCTCGACGGTGAGCAGGTCACCCTGCACACCCCCGGCGATGCCATCGCGCGCGGCATCGGCATGGTGCACCAGCACTTCATGCTCGCCGACAACCTCACCGTCCTGGAGAACGTCGTCCTCGGCGCCGAGAAGCTCCACGGCATCGGCAACAAGGCCCGTACGAAGATCAAGGAGATCTCCGACGCCTACGGCCTCGGGGTCCGCCCCGACGCCATGGTCGAGGACCTCGGTGTCGCCGACCGCCAGCGCGTGGAGATCCTCAAGGTCCTCTACCGCGGCGCCCGCACCCTGATCCTCGACGAGCCCACCGCCGTCCTGGTCCCGCAGGAGGTCGACGCGCTCTTCGACAACCTCCGCGAGCTCAAGGCCGAGGGCCTGACGGTCATCTTCATCTCGCACAAGCTCGGCGAGGTGCTCTCCGTCGCCGACGACATCACCGTCATCCGGCGCGGCACCACCGTCGGCACCGCGGTGCCCAGCGAGACCACCCCCAAGCAGCTCGCCGAGCTGATGGTCGGCAGCGAGCTGCCCTCGCCCGAGACCCGTGAGTCGACGGTCACCGACACGCCGATGCTCACGGTCCAGGACCTCCACCTCTCCGCCACCGACCCGGACGGCGTCGTCCGCGCGGTGCTCGACGGCATCACGCTGACCATCCGCAAGGGCGAGGTCCTCGGCATCGCCGGCGTGGAGGGCAACGGCCAGGCCGAGCTCGTCGAGGCCATCATGGGCATGCGGGACCCCGACGGTGGCACCGTCACCCTGGACGGCACCGACATCAGCCACGCGCCGACCCGCAAGCGGCGTGAGGACGGCATCGGTTACATCCCCGAGGACCGCCACCGCCACGGCCTCCTCCTGGAGGCGCCGCTGTGGGAGAACCGCATCCTCGGCCACGTCACGGAGAAGCCCAACAGCAAGAAGGGCTTCCTCGACCCCAAGGCCGCGCGCGCCGACACCGAGCGCATCGTGCGGGAGTACGACGTCCGCACGCCCGGCATCGAGGTCACCGCGGCCTCCCTGTCCGGCGGCAACCAGCAGAAGCTGATCGTCGGCCGCGAGATGAGCCACCTGCCCAAGCTGCTCATCGCCGCGCACCCCACCCGGGGCGTGGACGTCGGCGCGCAGGCGCAGATCTGGGAACAGATCCGCGAGGCGCGCCGGGAGGGCCTGGCGGTGCTGCTGATCTCCGCCGACCTGGACGAGCTGATCGGGCTCTCCGACACCCTGCGGGTGATGTTCCGCGGCCGCCTGGTCGCCGACGCCGACCCCGCCACCATCACCCCCGAGGAGTTGGGCTCGGCCATGACCGGCGCCGCTACCGGCCACCTTGAGCACGTCGAGGGCGACGAGGAGCGGGAAGGGGGCGACTCCGAGTGAAGAAGCTGGACAAGAACAAGCTGATCCTGGGCATCGCCGCGCCGCTCCTGGCGATCGTGGCCGCCATCGCGATCACCTCGATCATCATCGCCGCCACCGGCAAGGACCCGTTCCACGCCTACGAGGTGATGATCGACTTCGGCTCGAAGGCCGACTCCCAGGTCTGGATCGTCAACAAGGCGACCCCGTACTACCTGTCCGCGCTGGCCGTCGCCATCGGCTTCCGGATGAACCTCTTCAACATCGGCGTCGACGGCCAGTACCGCATCGCGGCCTTCTTCGCCGCCGTCGTCGGTGGCGCGCTGACCCTGCCGGGCATCATCCAGATCCCGGTCGTCATCATCGTCGCGATGATCGTGGGCGCCATCTGGGCCGGCATCGCCGGTCTGCTGAAGACCACCCGTGGCGTCAGCGAGGTGATCAGCACCATCATGCTGAACGCCATCGGCGCCGCGGTGATCGCCTACTTCCTCCAGGACGGCCGGCTCGCGGAGAAGGAGGGCAACCTGATCCACACGCCCTACCTGCCCGACTCGTCGCACTTCTTCGAGATCCCGACCACGCCCAAGCCGATCTACGGCTTCGTCGTGATCGCGGCCCTCGCCGGGCTCGTCTACTGGTTCGTCCTGAACCGCTCCCGCTTCGGCTTCGACCTGCGCACCGTCGGTCAGTCGGAGTCGGCGGCCCAGGCCAGCGGCGTGAACGTCAAGCGCATGGTGGTCACCTCGATGGTGCTCTCCGGCGCCATGGCGGGCCTCGTCGGCATGCCGACCCTGCTCGGCGTCTCGTACAACTACGGCACCGACTTCCCCACCGGCATCGGCTTCACCGGCATCGCCATCGCGCTGCTGGGCCGCAACCACCCCATCGGCATGGCGCTCGGCGCCGTGTTCTGGAGCTTCCTGGAGCGCACCGGCACCCAGCTGGAGTTCGAGGGCTACGCCCAGGAGATGGTCGGCGTGATCCAGGGCGTCATCGTCCTGTGCGTCGTCATCGCCTACGAGATCGTCCGCCGGTACGGCCTCAAGGCCCAGCAGCGGAAGGTCGGCGAGGAGCTCGCCGCCCAGGCCCGTAAGAGTGACAAGGCGGAGGTATCCGCGTGAGTACGACCTTCACCGCCGCGGTCTCCGGAGCGCTCAGCGGCAAGAACAAGCCCGGCCGGCGCAAGCTGACCTACCCCGTGGTCCTGTTGATCATCGCGGCTGCGCTGCTGCTGCTCGCCGCCCTGCGCACGATCACCGACACCGGTGACCTGACCTCCTCCGGCCAGTTCAGCGGCGCCCTCGCCGCCGCCGTGCCGATCGGCCTCGCCGGCCTCGGCGGACTGTGGGCCGAGCGCGCGGGCGTCGTCAACATCGGCCTCGAAGGCATGATGATGCTCGGCACCTTCTGTGCCGGCTGGATCGGCTGGCAGCACGGCCCCTGGGCCGCGGCGCTCGCCGGTGTCATCGGCGGCGCGATCGGCGGCCTGGTGCACGCCTTCGCCACCGTCACCTTCGGTGTCGACCACATCATCTCCGGTGTGGCCATCAACATCCTGGCCCTCGGCATGACGCAGTACCTCGCCAAGCTGTGGTTCGGCGCGGAGGGCAGCGCGGCCCAGCAGGCGGGCGGCAACGACAAGCAGTCGCCCGTCATGTCGGACATGCCGAACTTCTCGATCCCCGGCCTGTCCGACTGGCTGAACGACATCGAGAAGCACCACTGGTTCTTCGTCTCCGACCTGGCCGGCATCGTCGGCGGCCTGGTCACCGACGTGTCCTGGCTGACGATCGTCGCGGGCCTGCTGTTCGTCGGCACGTTCTTCGTGCTCTGGCGCTCCTCGTTCGGTCTGCGCCTGCGCTCCTGCGGTGAGAGCCCGGTGGCCGCCGAGTCCCTCGGCGTCAACGTCTACACCTACAAGTACGCGGCCGTGGTCGTCTCCGGCGCCATGGCGGGCCTCGGTGGCGCGTTCCTCGCCATCGGCACCCACATGTACTCCGACGGGCAGACCGGCGGCCGTGGCTACATCGGTCTCGCCACGATGATCTCCGGCAACTGGCGGCCGGGCGGCGTCGCGATGAGCGCGGGCCTGTTCGGCTTCATGGACAGCCTCCAGCTGCGCGCCGGCGGCCCGGTCGTGCACGCCCTGCTGCTGCTCCTCGCCGTGCTGCTGGTCGGCTTCGCCGTCTGGAAGCTGAAGGCGGGCAAGCCGCGCTCGGCGATCGTCGCCATCGCCTTCGGCGCCGCGCTGGTCCTCTGGTACGTCATGACCAAGACCGTGCCGCTGGAGCTCGTCAACGCCACCCCGTACGTCGTGACGCTGCTGGTCCTCTCCTTCTCCGCGCAGCGGCTGAGGATGCCCAAGGCGAACGGCAAGCCCTACCGGAAGGGCCAAGGAAAGTGACGCCTTCCCCCGATTGGGAGGAACTGCGTGGGCAGGCCCGGGACGCGATGTCCCGGGCCTACGCCCCGTACTCCGACTTCCCCGTCGGTGCGGCCGCCCTCGTGGACGACGGCCGCACCGTGACCGGCTGCAATGTGGAGAACGCCGCCTACGGGGTCGCCCTGTGCGCGGAATGCGGTCTGATCTCGGCCCTCTTCTCCTCCGGTGGAGGCCGTCTGACCGCCTTCACCTGCTGCGACCGCAACGGCAACGTCCTGATGCCGTGCGGCCGCTGCCGCCAGCTCCTGTGGGAGCACGGCGGGCCGGAGCTCGCGGTGGACACGACGACGGGCGTGCGCCCGCTGTCGGAGTTGCTGCCCGATGCGTTTGGGCCTGCTGACCTGAATCGTTGAAGATGTCCTCAAGCGCCGGAGGGGTTGTGGAAACAACCCCTCCGGGTCACTTTCCGGCCCCGGGAAGACTGAGGACGCACGAACTTAAGGAAAATGTGCTGATGGACGCCATTTCCGTAATCCGCGCGAAGCGCGACCGCGGTCGGCTGACCGACGAGCAGATCGACTGGGTCATCGACGCGTACACGCGCGGCGAGGTCGCCGACGAGCAGATGTCCTCGCTCGCGATGGCGATCCTGCTCAACGGCATGGACCGCGCGGAGATCGCCCGCTGGACCGCCGCGATGATCAAGTCCGGCGAGCGCATGGACTTCTCGTCCCTGCCGATGCCGACCTCGGACAAGCACTCCACCGGCGGAGTCGGCGACAAGATCACCCTGCCGCTGGCCCCGCTCGTCGCCGCGTGCGGCGCGGCCGTGCCGCAGCTCTCCGGCCGGGGCCTCGGCCACACCGGTGGCACGCTCGACAAGCTGGAGTCGATCCCCGGCTGGCGCGCCCTGCTGTCGAACGACGAGATGATGGACGTCCTGCGCAACGTCGGCTCCGTCATCTGCGCGGCGGGTGACGGGCTCGCCCCGGCGGACAAGAAGCTGTACGCGCTCCGCGACGTCACCGGCACGGTCGAGGCGATCCCGCTGATCGCCAGCTCGATCATGTCGAAGAAGATCGCCGAGGGTACGGGCTCGCTCGTCCTGGACGTGAAGGTCGGCTCCGGCGCCTTCATGAAGAACATCGAGGACGCCCGCGAGCTGGCCTCCACGATGGTCGGCCTCGGCACGGACCACGGCGTCAAGACCGTCGCCCTGCTCACCGACATGTCCACCCCGCTCGGCCTGACCGCGGGCAACGCCCTGGAGGTCCGCGAGTCCGTCGAGGTCCTCGCGGGCGGCGGCCCGGCCGACGTCGTCGAGCTGACGCTCGCCCTGGCGCGCGAGATGCTGACGGCGGCGGGCCTGCCCGACGCCGACCCGGCCAAGGCGCTCAAGGACGGCTCCGCCATGGACCACTGGCGCCGCATGATCATCGCGCAGGGCGGCGACCCGGACGCGACGCTTCCGGTGGCCCGTGAGCAGCACGTGGTGACGGCTTCCGCCTCTGGTGTCCTCACCAAGCTCGACGCGTACGCCGTCGGCGTCTCCGCCTGGCGCCTGGGCGCCGGCCGCGCGCGCAAGGAGGACCCGGTGCAGGCCGGCGCGGGCATCGAGATGCACGCCAAGCCGGGCGACAAGGTCGTCGCGGGCCAGCCGCTGATGACGCTCCACACGGACACCCCGGAGAAGTTCGACTACGCGC
Source organism: Streptomyces sp. NPDC023527 (assembly GCF_055560115.1). Classification (NCBI taxonomy): domain Bacteria; kingdom Bacillati; phylum Actinomycetota; class Actinomycetes; order Kitasatosporales; family Streptomycetaceae; genus Streptomyces; species Streptomyces sp. NPDC023527. The sequence continues at coordinate 38,693 of NZ_JBVHJJ010000006.1, read as the reverse complement.
TGTCGGCCCTGGAGGGCAGCGTGGACATCGCCGCCGAGGGCACGGAGTTCACGGCGAACCCGATCGTGCTGGACCGCATCGCGTAAGCAGGTGTGGAAGAGGGCCCCCGCCGCGGCGGGGGCCCTCTTCGTTTTTCACGGCCTTCGTCTTCCAGGGCCTTCGTTTTTCACGGCCCGGTGCGGGAACTCGGCGTACCGCCGCGGGTATAGAGGGACGTGGACACTTCGGGGGCGCCCGATACGCGAGCCGGGGACCAGGAGCTGTGGGGCCGGGTCCGGTCAGGGGACAGCGAGGCGTTCGGCCTGCTGTTCACCCGGCACGGCCCCGCCGTCTTCTCGTACTGCTTCCACCGGACCGCGTCGTGGGCCACGGCCGAGGACCTCGTCTCGACGGTCTTCCTGGAGACCTGGCGCCTGCGGAACCGGTTCACCGTGGAGGACACGGCCGTACCGCTCCTGCTCGGCATCGCCCACCGAGTGACCCAGAAGCACCACCGCTCACTGTCCAGGCACCGGGCCGCGCTGCGCCGCCTGCCGCCGGAGGCCGAGGAGCCGGACCCCGCCGACCGGGTCGCCGCGCGGCTCGACGCCGAGCGGCGCATGCGGCGGATCCGCGAGGCGCTGCTGGCGCTGCCGCGGCGTGAGCGCGAGGTGGTGGAGCTGTGTGTCTTCGGCGAACTGGAGTACGCGGCGGCCGCGCGGGCGCTCGGTATCCCGCTGGGAACGGTGCGCTCCCGGATGTCGCGGGCCCGGAGCAGGCTGCGCCGGCTCACCCTCACGGATCAACTCCCTCCGCACCCGGCCCTGGACCATTCCGCAGGAGTCTCCCGATGAACCTTCCCGAAGCTCCGCTTCCCGGTATTCCTCTTCCCGACCCTCCGCGCGTACGGCTCTCGCCGATGCGGCTCGAACAGCTCAAGGCGTTCGTGGTGCGGGAGGCGGAGAACCGGCCGAAGCCGGCCCGGCCCGTCTCCCGGCGGACCCGGGCGGTGCTGGCGACGGCCGCGCTCGCCGCCGCCGTCGGCGGCTGGCAAGCGGTGAACCTGCTGTCGGGCGCCGGGCCGGCCAGTGCTGCCTGGTCCGCGGTCCCCGCCCCCCTGACCGCTCCGGACGCCGCCGAGTTGGCGCGGACCTGCGCCGAGCGCCTTCCGGCCGGCACCACGCCGGGGGGCACGAGCAAGCCGGTGGCCCCGGTGCTGGCCGAACGTCGCGGCACGTCCACGGCGGTCCTCATGGGGGGCGCCGACAACGCGGGTGTCTGCCTCCAGGGCAGGAACTTCTGGGCGGCGGGCCGCACCGACGCGCCCCCGCTGAAGGACGGGCAGGTGCTGGCCGTCCAGGAGAACGGCGGCAGTGTCACGGAAGGTGACGCGGCGCGGTACGTATATGGACGAGTGGATTCCATGGTGACTGCTGTGACCGTCGAGACTTTCGACCAACGGCGTGTTACGGCCACCGTCAAGAACGGCCATTTCTTCGCCTGGTGGCCTTCCGCCGCGGACCCCGTGACCGTTACCGCAGTTGACGCGTCGGGCGACACGATTGGACTGGTCCGGACGCCGAAAATCCGTTAGCGATAACGTTCCGGCCATTTCAAGATCGGAAATCAGCAGCCCCAGAAATGACCTTGATGAGCATCCGTCAATCATGGAAAGGTCGTCCCCAACCACGGGGGTGGGAACGGATGTTCCCGTATGCCTCCCTGCCTTTTCTCGAGCAGGAGGATGCTCATGCACAGGAAAAGCACGACTCTGGCCGCGGCCGTTCTGGGTGCCGCGGGGGTGATGGCCACGCTCACGACCACCGCGCAGGCGGCGCCGGCGCTGGACGGGATGGCCATCAGCAAGAAGGTGGCCGCCTCGGCCGACCGGGCGAAGGCCTACGCGGCCCTGACCGTCGCCGAGCAGGACGCGGTGAAGAAGGTGAACATCCCGGTCTCCGAGTCCGTCGAGACCACCGCGATCAAGGAAATCCCCGCGGACGAGGCGCTGTCGGCGGCCGCCGCGCGGTGTTACACCGCACGCGTCCAGTACAACGCCAAGGCCGCGGCCGGCAACACCATCTACACCCACTGGCAGCGCCTGAACTGGTGCCACAACGGCACCAAGGTCACCAGCTGGAAGGTGGCCGAGCGGGGCGGCGAGACCTCGACCCCGCTGTGGGACTACGAGGGCCACGCCGGGAAGGGTTCCCGCAACGTCGGTTGGGAGATCCGGTCCTGGACCCAGGAGAAGTTCAGATACGGCGCCGGCCCGATCAGCTCCACCCAGACGCCGTGCGTGCAGATACGCGGCGGCAAGGGCCTCTACTCGTACAAGCGGTCCTGCAACACCAACTGATCCGCGGGCTCTGAGCCCGTGGGCGTGAGACGAGAGGGACAGCGATGACCATGACACGAACCGGTGGCCGGCAAGCGAGCCGGAGCGATGTCACGGCCGTCGTACTGGCGGTGGCCGGACTCGGCACCGCCCCGTTCGCCTGGTACGTCGCGGCGGTCTTCACCATCGCGGCCGGGATCGTCCTCGGCATCACGGTGGGCCTGTGGCACCACCCCCTCACCCGCTGGACGCGGGCGGGGTTCTGGCTGGTCGGCCTGGGGCTGCTGCTGGAACTGCTGATGCTGGTGGTGTTCACGCCGCTGACCGTCACGTCGACGACGAGCGGGTGATCCCTCCCGCGAACGATCAATGAAGGGCGGGCCCGGCCGACTGCAGCGGCGGGGCCCGCCCCTTCGTCACTCCGATCCGGATTCCGGATTCCGGACAACCGCCATCGCACGGAAAGCGAAGTGACCATGCGCAACATGATGAGAAACGCGGGCATCGCGTTGGCCGCGGGCATCACCCTCGGTGGCCTGGCCGCACCGGCCCACGCCACCACGTCCACGGACACGGTGGCCGAATGCCGCACACAGATCCTCAATGGCTCGGGGGCGCGGGCCACCCTCAAGAACTGCACCGCCGACGGCCGGACCCGCGTCACCGGCCGACTCCAGAAGCTCACCACGGACGGCAAGTGCGCGCGCCTCACGATCCGTATCGGCCTGTACAGCGGCAGTTGGACGGCCTGCGACGGCCAGTCGAAGCCCGTCGACACCGGCTACCGCCCCGGAGCCGGCGCGAGATACTCGCTGGCCGTCGTCTAGGGCCGTCGTCCAGGGCCGGGGGCCGGGGCCGGGGCCCGCACGGAACGGCCGGCGCTCCCGCAGCGCTCCGGCGTCCGTCGGGCAACCACCCGCCGATCGAAGGCGGTCGGTCCCGACCGAGCGCCGGGCCGATGACTCGGCCCGGCACCGCTCCGGGGCGTGCGCGCCGAGGCCGACGGACGTACGCGCGGGCCGCCACACCGGATATCTGTCTGCGGTACGGCGCCCCCTCACTCCAGCGTGCTCTTGCGACAGGCCTACGCAACTCGGCAGCCCCACCAGCCCCATCCACTCGTACAGCGCGGGCGAGGTCACCCTGCAACGCGGCGCGTAGCCGCCGCTGACGCCGGACGCTGGCGCCGAGGCCACGAGTTCGCGGATTCCACGGTCGGCCGGTCCGGGGCGTTGGGTCTCGTCCCCCGATCAAGCAATGCCATCTTCGGTGCAGGAGAGAGGCAAGTGGGTCGGCCTGAGAGACCGTTGAATCCCGAGGGCGGGGACCGCTCAGCGTTTTGCGCACCAGTTGCGCCAACCTCCGTTGGGGCAACCCCGAGGGTAGCGGAGCTCGGTACACGACAACCATGCGCCAGCGTGTACGAGGAGTACAAGGAGCCGCTGTACACCGCCCGCCGCTGCTGCAGCGGATGGTGGACGCGGGGCGGCTGGGACGCAAGACCGGGTCGGGGGTTCTACTCGTACGCCTGAAGGCTCAACTTCAGTCCTGGCAGCACGCTTGGCGTCGGGTCCAGGCGCAATCTTCCATGGGCTGCCCTGTGCGTCTCCCCTCAACCGCCCGCCCCCAGGTAGGGCGGGCGGACGTCGTCCGGGGATCCGCAGAGGTCTATCCCGCGCTGGATGCCCGCCCGCCAGACCTCGCCCGGCGTGGTGACCCGGGCGGCGAGCCGCCGGTAGATCTCCAACGCCTCCTCCTGCCCGGGGGGCGCCCAGTGGCGGCGGGGCCTGACCCGCGGGTACCGGTCACGCCAGTCAAGAAGGGCGGCGATCGCCTCGGCGGAGGTGTACCAGCACGCGTCCCGCACCTTACTCGCCAGATCCACCGGGAGCCGCAGCGACAGCCTCTCGGGGAAGCCCCCGTCCCGCGACCCCGGCCATCTGCCGGGACCGCGGGCCTCCTCGGGGCAGCCCGGCCAGGGGCGGTCCCAGCCCTGTGCTTGCAACTCGCGTCGCACGCCGAGAGCCGCCAGCCGGTCCAGCGAGTCGACTAGCTCCTCCCGGTCGCGGGCCATGGCCACATCCAGGCGCCGCAGGGCGCGCACGGCCAGGGCCTCCCGTCGGCCGAGTCCGGAGACATTCCAGCACTCACTCCGCACACGTTCCGTGCGCAGGCGCTTTTCCTGTGACAGCAGCCGCTGCACTTTCACCCGGGTGCCGTACGGCAAGCACACCGTGACAGGCACAGTACCTCTCGCATGCATGCTCTGATCATTACGTTGTTTATTTGCAAGTTACAAGTCAGTGACGTCCACCGGATCGGCAAAATCCTTTCAGCAGGCGGCCGTTCGCGTTCTGTGCGCACGATGGACATGGCTGCCGGCTTTCGGAATACCGGTCGGCCGACGAGAGAAAGGGAAAGGAAATGAGCTTTAAGCAACAAGCGACGCTCGAGACGGAGACGTTGACGCTGCGGAGCAACGATCTGGCGATCCGGGCGTGGGACACACTTCGCGCCGACCCGGACCTGCATGTGGACCAGCTGATAGAAGAGGTGCACCGCTTCCGCGCGTCCTCCGCCGCGGGCGTGGCGGAGCTGTCGCCGTCGCAGGCAGACATCAGCAATGCCAGCGGCGTCGACTACAGCATGAAGTTCGCTCGCCCGGTGAAGCACCCCGGCACGGGCGACACCGTGTCGGAGTTCAGAGCGCAGCTGTTGTTCGGTGCACCCGCATTCGGAGGTGAGGAGGGACAGCAGGTTGGCATCATGGCCACCACCATGTCCGCCCTGACACCGGGCGGCGACACGGTCCCCTTGAACAACCCGGTGGTGAGGGCCATTCAGCAGGGGCAGCAGGGGCAGCCGGGCAGCTGGGCTCACGCCACGGAGTACGCCTTGGAACCGGGCCGCGGCCTCATCGAAGCGGACGGCATCTGGGACGCGTTCCGGGGCTGCCTCGGCGGCTGCGGCGGCACGTGTCTGGCCGCCCTTACCGCCTGTCTGGCGGCGGGCGCACTGCCCGCCGTCGCGGCCTGTGTCGCGATCAGCTGCGGCGGCTGCGCCCTGCGTTGCGCGGCCTGTGTGGCGTGCGACTGCAGCTTCTTCTGCCGGTGGGCCGTCGGTTGCTGCGACCAGTGAGACGGGGGGTAACCGACGTGAAATCCGCCATTTACTGGCTGAACGTTCCGCTCGCGGAGCGTACGGAAAACGGTGGGCAGCCGGTGCTGAAATACGATGCGCCAAACGCCCTTGTTCTTCCCGTCGACGGCACCGCCTATGTCGGAATCGCCGACGAGGAAGCCGCTGAAAGGCTCCTCTCCCACCCCGACGTCACTACCCTGGGCAAGGCGGAGCGGAGCCGCATCGAGCCCGTTCCGGGTGTGCCGGTCACGTGGGAAAGCCTCGAGGCCCAGATCCCCTCTCTCGGCACGATTCACGGCGGGAAGAAAGCCGTCGGTCTCGGTGACGTAATTTCCGCACTGACACGCCGGGTCCGCATGCACGAATGCGGGAGCTGCCGCCGGCGCAAGCGGGGACTCAACCGCATCACCGTCTGGGGCTGGTGGCGCGATCGGCAGCCCTCCCTCCAGCCCGAAGGCTGACCCGTCGGACACGGCGCCTCCTCGGCCGCTTCACTCGGGGAGGCGCCCTCGTCATCGACCGGCTCGGCAGGGCGGCGGATCCCGGCGACTCGCGACCGCCACCTGCACAAAAGGGACGATCGCCACGGAAGGCGCCCGACCAGGAGCTTTTGAAGAGTTACCGCTACCACTTCGACGAGGACCTCCAGGCCAACGGCAGGCCGCTGACGGCAGCGGCTCTGCTCGGACCCGGAGCGTCGGAGCAGCTGGTGGAGTTCAACTCGCCCGAGGCGGCAGGACGTTTCTTCCTGTCCGCGAATTTTGTTCTCTCTTCGCAACTCAACAAAAAATTTGCATCTCGCACTGGAGGCAGGAATGGCACTCGAGCTCGGCGACCACGTGTGGTACTGGAACCACAAGATCTCCTTCGACCTGAACATCCCGCGAGCGGATTGGTTCCCAGGCTCGAATCCGAGTGACCCGAACGACTACCAAGGGCACGGCAAGGAGATCTACAACTTCGTCGTCCATGCGGATGAGATCGCCCGCGGACGACCGCACATGCGTAACTACGAGGGCAGCTTCGCCTGGCTGAACAACAATCCCGGTAACATCACCGGGCGACCCGGCGGCCCCGATTTCGGACAGTATCCAGGCAAGTTCAACTGGCACAACTTCCTGATCTTCCCGACCTGGGCCGACGGCTGGTACGCGATTGCCAAGCTCCTGCGGAGCAACCTCTACAAGGACCTGTCTATTCTCGAGGCGTTCAAGAAGTACGCGCCCGAGTCCGACGGAAACAATCCGGTCGCCTATGCGAACTCCGTGGCGGCAGCCCTGGGTATCTCGGTTTCGACCACGGTCGGCGACCTCGACGACTCCCAGATGGCCGTCATGCAGAACAAGATCCAGGAGGTCGAGGGCGCCATCCCCGGCGCGAGCCTGACGTGGAACTCCGACGAGATCCCTGTCGAGATCTCGGACCTGCTACCGGGAGGCGGGTGGAACGTCGGTCGCCCCCGCGCCCTCGTGCGGGCTGGCAGCGCCTTCACGATCGATGTCTCGGCCCCGGTCGACCCCTCGGGATTCACCCAGGGCCACGGCGGCCCCGGCCAGGGCGGCCATGTCGGCTCGAACTGGTACATCCGCTATGGGATGGACATCGGCGGCACCCAGGGCACGCCGGTGTACGCCTCGTTCGACGGACACGTCACCAAATTCAAGCCGCACGATCCGGCGCAGGACACGCAGAAGGTGTACGGAGCCGAGATCTTCATGCGTTCCGGGAACGACATGATGGGCGCCTTCTACACCCACCTGACCGACGTGCCAGGCTCGGTCTTCGTCGGGGCACGGGTCTCGCGCGGCGACTTCCTGGGTACCGTGCACCAGCGCACCGGGGTGCCCCCCCACCTGCACATGGCCCTGGTCGAGATCATCGGCGGGGCGCCCAGTGGGCAGTACCAGGGGGTCGACCTCTATCAGTTCTTCCTGGCCCTGGAGGCCTCGGACCCGGAGACGGTCGTCCCGGTCCAGTTCTGGCAGGACGGCTCGCCGCCGGAGCCAGTCTGGCGCTTGGCGCAGCTCGGCGTGCTGCATCGCTCGCAAGTCCCGGAGCCCGCGAGCTCCTACGCCACCGCCGCCCCGGAATAGCTAGGAGCGTTGACATGGCTGCCACGGAGCGGTATTCGGTCTTGCGCCCGAGCGATCTCGTGTCGCTGACGATCCGCTCGACGCGCCTCCAGGAACGGACCAGCACCGCCGGTGTCACGGAATGGGTCGCCACAGGCGAAGGCCGCCTGATCATCCGGATCTGCGAACGACAGGGCGTTCCCGTGCTGGCCGACCGCGCTTACCAGGGCGCCGGCTCTTGGGTGACCACCGGACACAAACGCCCGCCCGGCGGGGAACTGTCCCCGACCCAACGCAGGGTCAACCGGGCACTGGCACAGGCCCGGGCACCCGAGGCGCTCACCGCTTGATCGTCTGCCTTCCAGCCCTGGAGAAGGAGATCTCTCGTGCGCTCGTCGATCCATACGGCGGGGGAGCCGTGATCTCCTGACTCCGGATCTTTCCCGACGAACCGTAGTGCCATAACGACTGCCGTGGTTGGGCCGGTTGTGGTCGGTCGCACGACCCTTGTTTCCTGACGGCGCCGTCGTCAAGAGGGCGTGGCTGGTGCGGGGGCCGGGAGCGGGACGGCCCTCGCCATTGCTGAGGCGATGGGTTCTCCGTCGAGTGTGGCCCGTAGTTCCTGGACGCCCTGTTGCCGCTGTGCGTCGGTGAGGGAGACATAGCGCTCGATCCGTTCGTTGAGCGTTCGGCGGAATTCGGCGTAGAGCGCGTCGTCCTCCCGGATGCGGTCGGCGATCCGGACGAGCTCCGCCGTCCCGGCGAAGTCGTCCTCGGGTACGGGGTGGTGCGGCAGGACATCCGCGAAACGAGCGGCCATTCGGCCGAAGAGCGTGTCGTCGAGCTGCCGCACCGTGAAGACGTGGGCGTAGTGCTGCTCGTGGATCGCCAGTGGCAGCTGTCCGAGGGCCAGAGCCTCGTGGAGGGCCGTGAGGCCGGGGGCGAGCAGGTAATGAGGGGTGCTCGCCACCTGCCGCAGCAGTTCGCGTTGCGCCAGGAAGCGGCAATCGGCCCGTCCATCGGCGACCACGACATTTCGCCTCCGGTGTTCCCCGAAGGGGCCGCCGCAGATCAGAACGCGCGGGAAGCGGCGCCAATCGCGCAGCAGGTCGGCCACCCACCGGTCGAGCAGGCGCAGATACGCGTTGTTGACGTCGAAGTCCAGGAGGAAGTTCTTGAATCCGCCGACATTGACCAACAAGTCGTATTCCGGGTCCGCTTCGCGCGGCAGGTCCCGTAACCCTTCCACGTCGATGATCGAGCCCGTCACGTGGATCACGGGGCCGGTGCCCCCACCGACAGCGACGAGCTCGGCCGTACGTCGCGCGACACCCGGAAAGTTCTGCACCACGCTCTGGGTGGCGAGCAGATGGGCCGCGACGACGCGTTCGTGCGGTGAGAGCGGGCGCAGGTGCCGGTCCGCGGCCGAGAAGGAGGAGCGCGGCATGCTCGCGCACAGGTCGTGGATCCGGGCGAGCGGGCGTCCGAGCTGCCAGAAGCTCAGCAGACTGTCCACCATGACCACCGGCCGCCCCGCCACGACGGCCCGCACGACCAGATCGGCGTCCATGACCGAGAGGACCTGGTCGCTCGACTTCAGCAGGTCGTCGATCGCGGCGGGCCCGGTCCCGGCGGTCTCGCGGAGGTCGTCGAAGGCGTCCGCGTTGCGGCGGGCGAACGCCGCCGCCACGCCGTCGCCCACGAATATCCGCTCATGGCCGGAGAGCAGCCTGGATACGGCGACGAGTTCGGCCGCCGGACCGAAGCCGCAATTCTGGGCCCCCATCACGATTCGCATGGAGTCCACCCCCGCATGGCGGCCAGTCTCCCGACGAGCCGCTCCGCGAATTCCGCCGGGTGCCCCGCGTAGCCGACATGACCGCCGGGGAACTCGGCCAGTTCCCGACCGAGCCGTTCCGCGAGAATGACCGCCGGCCGGTGGATGACCTGCGTGCGCGAGTCGCGGCCACCGGCTATGACCACTCGGTCCGCCATGGCCGCGAGCGCGGCGAGGTCGGGAATGTAGCGCGTGGACGGCCGGACCACATGGGCCAGGAAGAACGCGCTGTTGTCGTGCGCCTCCGGCAGCTCCGGCGCGGGCCGGCCGCCGAACAGCGGTTGGAGCCGTTCCAAAGCCGCCCCGACGCCCTCACGGCGGAACACCTCGTGGACCTCGTCGAAGAATGCCCGGTAACGCGCGGCGTCCGGAAGCAGTGCCATCGCGGGCGGCTCGTGCGCGACCACCGACCGCACCCTGCCCGGACGCCGCACCAGGAGTTCGAGCGCGACGAGCCCGCCCGAGCAACTGCCGAACACCTGCGCCGACTCGCCTCCGACGGCCAGGTGGTCCAGCAGGCGGTACGCGTCGTCGGCGTGCACCTCGATCCGTTGATCCGTCGGCGGTCCGTCGAGCGGACTGCGTGAACAACCTCGCGGATCGTAGGAGACGACGCGATGGTCCGCGGCGAGCGCGGCCGCCGACCGCTCGAACACCGCCGCGTCGGAATTGCCGCCGGGAATGAGCAACAACAGCGGCCCGGAGCCGCGTACTTCGAAGTAGAGCCTCGCACCCGGTACCGCCAGAGTGCCGATCTCCAGTGCGTCCATCACACTCCAGGGCCGGAAGCCGAGCGACGTCCGAGGGTCACGACCACACTACTTACGGCGATGTTCCCGGAGAACCGCACGTGGGCGGTTCTCCGAAGCCGCAGGGCGCGCCCCCGCCCACGCGCGCCTCGCCGCGACCTCACATGCCTTCCTGTCGCTGCCGCGAGCCGGTCTCACAGGTGGGCCGGCGGGGCATCCCACACCTCACGCGACTCGCCACGAAGGAGATCCATCATGTCCGTCAGCAGATCGTGGACGCGTTCCCTGGCCCTGGCGGCCGTCACCGCGCTCGGTACGGCCGTGCCCACCGCGCTTCCCGCCCACGCGCACGCACCCGAGTACGTGCACGTGCAGTGCCAGGGAACCGAGTCCGTCGCCTACCGCCCCGGAGTCACCTTCGCGGCGCGGAACATCGAGATCACGACCAAGGGGCGGTTCAGCTCCTGCCTCGACAGCGCGGACAAGGTGGTGAGCGCCTCGTACGGGGAGCGGTTCACGATCTCCGCCGGCTGCAACGACCTCCTCGACGGATTCGAGGACCGGCGGACCATCAAGTGGAGCACCGGCGACACCAGCGTCATCCAGGCCACCGGCAGCAGCACCGCCGTGGCCGGCCAGGTCATCACCACCCTCACCGGCACTGTCGTGCAAGGCCGCTACCAGGGCCGGAACGCGGTACAGATCGTCACGCTCCCTCAGCCGGACGCACTGCAATGCCTCACCACCGGCGTGACGGAGGCGACAGGCGTCACCGGTCTCACGATCTTCTGAGGCCACCACCGTCCGCGTGGCGGTGGTCCGGACCGCCGGTCCCCGGCCACCGAACGCGCCCGGTTCCACGCCACGTTCAGGGCGGCCGCCCGGTCCGCCGCGCGCCGGTCCCGGGCGCGCGGGGTGATCACGTACGGCATGTCCGACGGCCGCACCGCCCCGTACGCCGTGAACCGCCGTACCCCGCAACCGTCGCAGCGGGACTCCCCTCGTGCGTGGGTCCAGCCCGACCGATGCGCACAGTTGCTACGGATCACCACGGCCTCCCCGGCAGGATGTGCGCCCCACGGAAGTGGCTGCGCACGGCTACGGTCGCGTCCACGACCCTCTCGTGATCGCCGTCCGCCACCGCCGCGCGGCGGGCGGCCGTGAGCCCGGCGCACTCCGCGCACCCCACCGGCGACCGCCGCGGCCCACCGTTGCCGGCGGCTTCGCCCACCACGAACCACATCGCTTTCCCCGGCCCCGGGCCGTGCGCGCAGACGCCCCACGCGTCCGCGCCGTGTTCGATCAGCGCCAGGCCACGGCCGGACTCGTCGTCGGACGCCGCGTCGGCACGGCGTACGGGCAGCCCCGCCGCGCCGTCGTGCACGAACACCCGCAGATGCCCGGCCTTCGTCCACTCCACGTAGAGGGTCACCGGGGTGGTGCAACCTCTCACCCGGCAGGCGTTGACCGCGTTCGTGACGGCCTCCGAGGTGAGTGCCACGGCGGTATCGGTCAGCTCGGTCCGGTAGGAGGAGAGGAGCAGGGTGCGGACCGCTTCGCGTGCGGTCCGCACCCAGGCGGGATGCGGCGGGAAGGCGAGGGAGCAGTTCGCGGCGGGGAGGGGTTCCATGACGTCTCCAGGGGGTGCCGGGGTGCGTGGGGTGGGCGGGTGAACGCGGTGGCTTTGCCCACGCCAACTCACGTTGAGGCAGGTGCACTTCCGCTGTATCGCGAGATTGGTGGGTCGACTCGACCGTAGTAAATACATTTACTGGGCCGCAACGAATCACCCGATTGTTGCCACGTGTGGGTGACAGCGGGCTCGATGAATGGACCCGCCTGGCCCGGTATGGGCAGACTGCCGCCAGTCGAGGAGGAGGACAGGGCAGGGATGGCACCCAGGAAACAGCCGAGCGAGCGACAGCGTCGACTCGGGGCGGAGCTGCGCAAGCTGCGGGAGGGCGCCGGTATTTCCGGCGACCAGGCCGCGGCCTTGCTGGACGCTGACCGCGCCCGCATCAGCAACATCGAAACCGGTCGTCTCGATGTCACGCGAAACCGCTTGTACATGTTGCTACGCGAGTACGGATGCCCGCCCGGAGCGTACTTCGACGGGCTCATGGCGATGGCGCAGGAGTCAGGTAAGGGCTGGTGGGACGAGTACGCCGATGTGCTGGCTCGTAGGGCTCTCGACTTGGCGGAACTGGAAGCGCGGGTCACCACTATTCGTGCCCACGAGTCGTCCGTCATCCCGGGCATGTTCCAAACGGAGGACTACGCACGCGCTGTGATCTCACACCTTGAGGGCGATCACGAACAACTCGATCGTTGGGTGAGGTTCAGGCTTGAGCGTCAGCGCATCCTGGGTGGGCTGCAGAGCTACCACGCCATCATCCCCGAGTCAGGTATCCGGATGCGTGTCGGCGACGCGAAGGTCATGCGTAAGCAGCTCTTGAAGCTCATCGAGGTCGCTCGTCTTCCTCATGTGACGGTGCAGATTTTCCCGTTCGAGATGGGGCCGTATTCCACCTTCGTCCGATCCTTCATCCTTATGGGCGGCGGACCTCCGGAGTTGGACACCTTGTACCGAGAGCACCCGACCAGCGCGGACTTCATCGGGGATTCAGACAGCATCTCCGAGTACGCCAGAATGTTTGAGCGACTCGCCTCGTTGTCTCTTGCCCCCATCGATCCAGAGGCAGCACCTGAGAAGGCGGGGGCACAGGACTCGCTGAGTTTGCTCCAACACGTCCTGTATGAACTGCGATAGGTGGCAATATGTCTCAGAGTGCTTGGCTTAAGTCCTCATACAGTGTCGGCCAGGACGGCTCCTGCGTCGAAGTCGCCCTCACCCCCGGCGGCCTCATACGCCTTCGCGAAAGCGATCACCCCACCGACGTCATCACCACGACCCCCACCGCCCTGGCCGCCCTCCTCGGAGTCGTCAGAACCGGACGGTTGGTCCCGTGGGGCTGACAAGCGAAGGCACCGCGTAAACACGCGGTGCCTTCGTAGTGCAGGTACAGGATCAGGCGCGCACCGTGTACCACGCGCCCAGGCCGCCGCACCCGCTCGCGGAGTACGTCGTGCTGCGGTAGCCCGCCGGGATGGGCGAGCCGGGGCAGGTCCAGATGCCGTTGCGGACGAGCTGGTGGTACCAGGCGCCGATGCCGTTGCATCCGGCGCGCATGTAATTCGTGGTGACGTAGCCGGGCACGATCGGCGAGCCGGCGCAGGTCCAGAGCCCATTGCGGGCGAGCTGGTGGTACCAGGCCCCGATGCCGCTGCACCCGGTGGGGAGGTAGTTGCTGATGACGTAGCCGGGCACGATCGGGGAGCCCGAGCAGGTCCAGATCCCGTCACGCACGGGCGCCTGGAACCAGGCGCCCGCGCCCCGGCAACCGTTGCGGTCGTACATGGTGATCACGTAGCCGTCCGGAACGGGCGCTCCGGAGCAGGACCAGCCGCCGGCGGCGACCTTCGAACCGCTGTCGGCCGCGGCACTGGCCGTGCCCGTGGCGGCGCCGGTGAGTACGGCCGCGATCAGCGCGACCGCTCCGACGAGCGCGGCGATCCTGCTTCGCGCGACCGCCATGGCCGTACTGCTCCACAGGCGGCGGAGTTGTCTGTCCACTTCACACCAGTCCTCATCGACATGTGCACTTCATGCTTGTCGATGGGCAAGGACATCGGACGGGGGAGCGAAAGTCACCCCACCGGACCGCGGTGTGAGAAGAGAGTCACCGTCGGTGAACGCCGAACGGCGGCCGCGGAAGCTGCTATGAGGGACCGTCAGCTTTCGGACAGGCCCGGCGGCCTGGGGCGCGGGGCGCCACCTTACTCGTACGGGTGAAGGGGCCAGGGAACCTCTGCCGCCCCCGTGCGGCCTGCTGGGATCGGTGAGTACCGACAGAGGGGGGCGCGATGAGCACAGCCGGCACCGACTGTTCGCCGGATGGCGAGTGGGACGAGCTGCTCCGTATCCGGCAGGGCACAACCGTCCCCGAGGGTTGCGGAGTGGAGATCGTCGACGGGGTCATCACCGTGTTACCGGCGGATGCCCGCAACGACCGCAGCCGCATCGCCCGGAATTTGCGGTGTCGGCTGATCGAGGCCGTCCCCGAGGGCTGGGGCGTCCACCGGTCCTTGGCTGTCGCTGTCCCGTCTCGTAGTGGCCTCTACATCCCAGACCTCGTTGTCGCGCCCGAGGCGGTGGTGGATGACGCTTCCGAGTCGGCGGGCGAGTCCGAGAATTTCATCCAGGCGTCGGTGGTCGAGCTCGTCGTGGAGATCACCTCGAAGGCGAGCGTTCGCGCTGCTCGGGTCAGCAAGCCCGCCGGTTACGCGCATGCAGGGGTGCCGCTCTGCCTCCTTGTCGACAGGTGGGCACCCGGAGGCCCCACTTTCACCCTCTACGGCGAACCCAAGGGCGGCCTGTACCGGGTACTGCGGGCGGGGAAGTTCGGCAACCCGGTCCGTCTCCCCACACCGTTCGATCTCACGGTCGACACCAGCATCTTCCTAGGCTGAACAGCGAAACGGCCCACCCCACCAGGACAGGTGACGGGGCGGGCCGTTCGAGCAGAGGCGCGGGCTAGGCCCGTACCGTCATGCGGCGGCGCTCCAGGAGCGCCCGCCGCGTCGCGTACAGCGTGATCGACGCCGCGCCGACCATCGCCACCAGGCCCAGCACCACCGTGCCGTCCCAGCCGGCGAAGTGGAAGGCGAGCGCGCCCACCGTCCCGCCGACCGAGCTGCCCAGGTAGTACGCCGTCTGGTAGAGGGCCGACGCCTGGGCGCGGCCCGTCTTCGCGGCGCGGCTGACGGAGGACGAGGCCACCGCGTGGCCCGCGAAGAAGCCGGCCGTGATCAGGACGAGGCCCAGCAGGACCGCGATCAGCGAGGCCGTCAGGGTCAGCAGCAGGCCCGCCGTGGTGGTGCTCACCGCGAGGTACAGCGCGCCGCGCCGGCCCATGCGGCCGACGAGCCTTCCGGCCGCGGCGGAGGAGGCCGTACCGACGAGGTAGATCAGGAAGATCGAGCCGACGACGCCCTGGGGGAGGGAGAACGGCGCCTCGGCCAGGCGGTAGCCGATGACCGTGTAGACCGCGCCGAAGACGGTCATGAAGAGCGCGCCGATCGCGTACAGCCGGCGCAGCAGCGGGTCGGAGAGGTGGCCGCGGACCGTACGGGCCAGGTCGCGCGGCGAGACGGCCGTGGGGGTGAAGTGCCGGGCCTTGGGGATCAGTACCCGGAAGGCGACCGCGCAGATCACGGCCAGTACCCCGACCGCGGCGAGCCCCGCCCGCCAGCCCCATGCCTGTGCTCCCCAGCCGGCGACGATGCGCCCGGACATGCCGCCGAGGCTGTTGCCCGCGACGAACAGGCCGATCGCGCCGACCAGCGCCTTCGCGCGGACCTCCTCGGCGAGATAGGCCATCGCCGACGCCGGGAGCCCCGCGAGCGCCGCGCCCTGGACGGCGCGCAGCGCGACCAGCCAGCCCAGGTCGGGGGCGAACGGTACGAGCAGCGCGACGAACGCGGCGACGCACAGGGAGGCGGTCATCATCGTCCGCCGGCCGAAGCGCTCGGAGAGGGCGCTGAGCGGGACGACGGCGAGCGCGAGGCCGCCGGTCGCGGCGGAGACGGTCCAACTCGCCTGATCCGGCGTCACTCCGAGGTCGTCGGAGATCGCGGGGAGGAGGGCCTGCGTGGAGTAGAGCAGGGCGAAGGTGGCGACACCCGCCGCGAAGAGCGCGAGGCTCGTGCGGCGGTAGCCGGGACCGCCGGGCACGAGCTTGCTGTCATCGGTGGAGACAGCGGGGGCGGCGGAGTCTGTGGAGGTGGAGAGGGACGACAGTGCGGCGGCACCCGATCGCATGATGACGACGGATGCCCCGGTATCGGCAGGAGGCATGTACCGACCGTATGCACGCTCCGCTCATGCGTCCAATGCACAAAAACGCGATAATCGATCCCATGCAGCATGAGCGCAGGCCAGGGCCCTCTCTGTCACCAACTGGCAACGAAAGCGTGACTCGGAATTTTGACAACTCGGTAACCCCTGACGGACCCGACATCAAGGCGGATTCGTGGGCGGCGACCCTCACCCCGCGCCTCGCGCAGTTCGTCGCCGTGGCCCGGCACGAGCACGTCACGCGGGCCGCTCAGCAGTTGCAGATGCCGCAGTCGACGCTCAGCCGGTCGATGGTGCGGATCGAAAACGACCTGGGCGTCGCGCTGTTCGCCCGGCACGGCCGCACGGTCTCGCTCACCGCGGCCGGCCGGGCGTTCCTCGCCTCGGTCGAGCGGGCGCTGTCGGACGTCGAGCGCGCCGCCGAGTCCGTACAGGCCGACGCGGACCCCACCAGCGGCAAGGTCGCCTTCGGCTTCCTGCACACCCTGGGCTCGGAGACCGTGCCGGAGCTGATCCGCGCCTTCCGCGCCGATCATCCGCGCGTGCGGTTCCAGCTGGTGCAGGGTTACGGGGAGGCCATGCTGGAACGGCTGCGGTACGGCGACCTGGACCTGTGCCTGACCTCGCCGCTGCCGGACGCGCCGGACCTCGCGGCCCGGCGGCTGGACGAACAGAAGCTCCGCCTGGTCGTCCCCGACGACCACCCGCTCGCGACCCGCAAGCGCGTCCGCCTCGCGGAGGCTTCCGCCGAGCTCTTCGTGACCCTCGAACCCGGCTACGGCCTGCGCCGCATCACCGACGCGCTCTGCGCGGAGGCGGGCTTCACCCCGAAGGTGGCCTTCGAGGGCGAGGACCCGGAGACGCTGCGGGGGTTGGTGGCGGCGGGGCTCGGCGTCGGGCTGCTGCCGCCGCCGGCTGTCGCGCGGCCGGGGGTGGTGGAGCTGACGGTCACCGCGCCGCGCGCTTTCCGCGAGATCGGGGTGGCCTGGCTGGACGGTCACCCGGATACGCCACCGGTGGCGGCCTTCAAGCGGTTCCTGCTGTCGCGCCGGGGGCAGTTGCTGCCGCGGTAGGTGGGCGCCTGCGGTCACGTCCGGGGCGGGCCGTACTCCGCTCGCCGGACGCCGAGCCGCCCGGCGGCGAGCATCATCGCCTGCACGAGCCAGCGGAGCGTGCGGGTGACCGAGGGCAATCACTCGGACCCCGGAGCGAACGTTCAGAACCCCAGCGACGCCCCGAAGCCGGAGGCCAGCGGCATCCGCAACCCCAGTGGCGGCGGTGCCGCCAGGGCGTCCGTGACCGGGCGGGTGTACGGGTGGCCGAAGAGGGAGCCGCGTACGAAGTCCACCGTCAGGGCCTGGACTTCGGAGCGGTGTTGGTGGAGGGCGTGGCCGTCGGAGTGGACCTCGAAGCGGCAGACGTCGCGGTTGATCTTCTTCGCCCGTTCGGCGAGGCGGAAGGAGAGGTCCGGGTCGGTGCGTTCGTCGTTGGTGCCGTGGACGAGCAGCACCCGGCGGCCCGCGAGCTGGCGCACCGGGTCGGGGGCGAGCAGCGCCTCCGGTTCGGGCAGCCAGGGGGAGAGGGCCAGTACGGAGGTGACGGCCGGGTGGCCGGCGGCGTGCAGGGCGGCGCGGGCGCCCATGCCCGTGCCGACCAGGCAGACCGGCACGTCGCCGTAGCGCCGTACGACCTCGTCCGCGGCCCACTCCGCGTCCCGCACCGGGTCGGCGGCCGTACCGTTCCAGCCGCGGCGGCGGTAGCGGACGACGTGGGTGACCAGCCCCTCCGGGCTCCCCGCGCGGGCCAGCCGGCGGGCCAGCGGCCGTTGCGCGGCGAGGGCCAGGAGCGAGGGGCGGCGGGCCCCGGCGGCGCGGCCGCCCGGCAGCAACAGCGCCACGCCATGTACCGAACGCCCGGCCCCCAGCGGCTTTCCGAGGCCGACGGCCCCGCTTCCCGGCGTTCCGGGGTCCCGCTGCGGCATCGCTTGCTGAGACATGGCAGAAACGATGGCAGAAGGCCGCGTGGTGTCCACCCCGCCGATGGGTCACCTTTCCGTATCGTTCGCAGCCGTCTACGCGCGTAGGCGTTAGAGTGCCGAGATGACGACCGAGACCTCCTCCACACCCACTCCCGAGCAGATCCGTCGTGCGCCCAAGGTGCTGCTGCACGACCACCTCGACGGCGGCCTGCGCCCCGGCACCGTCGTCGACCTGGCCCGTGAGACGGGCTACGACGGTCTGCCCGAGACCGACCCGGACAAGCTGGGCGTCTGGTTCCGCGAGGCCGCGGACTCCGGCTCGCTGGAGCGCTACCTGGAGACCTTCGCGCACACCTGCGCCGTGATGCAGACCCGCGACGCCCTCTTCCGCGTGGCCGCCGAGTGCGCGGAGGACCTGGCGGAGGACGGTGTCGTCTACGCCGAGGTGCGCTACGCCCCCGAGCAGCACCTGGAGGGCGGGCTCTCCCTCGAAGAGGTCGTCGAGGCCGTGAACGCCGGCTTCCGCGAGGGCGAGCGCCGGGCGAAGGCCAACGGCCACCGCATCCGCGTCGGCGCCCTGCTGACCGCGATGCGGCACGCCGCCCGCGCGCTGGAGATCGCGGAACTCGCCAACCGCTACCGCGACTCGGGCGTGGCCGGCTTCGACATCGCGGGCGCGGAGGCGGGCTTCCCCCCCACCCGTCACCTCGACGCCTTCGAGTACCTCAAGCGCGAGAACAACCACTTCACCATCCACGCGGGTGAGGCCTTCGGCCTGCCGTCCATCTGGCAGGCCCTCCAGTGGTGCGGCGCGGACCGCCTCGGCCACGGTGTGCGCATCGTCGACGACATCGAGGTCGCCGAGGACGGCACGGTCAAGCTCGGCCGGCTGGCGTCGTACGTACGGGACAAGCGCATTCCGCTGGAGATGTGCCCGACCTCGAACCTGCAGACCGGTGCCGCCGCCTCCTACGAGGAACACCCGATCAAGCTGCTGCGCAAGCTGCATTTCCGGGCGACCGTGAATACTGATAATCGTCTGATGAGCGGCACCAGCATGAGCCTGGAATTCGAGCACCTGGTGAAGGCGTTCGGCTACAGCCTCGACGACATGCAGTGGTTCACCGTCAACGCGATGAAGTCCGCGTTCATCCCATTCGACGAACGTCTGGCGATGATCAATGACGTCATCAAGCCGGGTTACGCGGAGCTGAAGTCGGAGTGGCTGTTCCGCCAGACGGTGACGGAAACCGCCTGACCTGCAAAATTCTTTACCGTCGCAACGGACGGTGATTCCACGGGGAATACCGTGACCACGGCCGGGACAGTTACTGTCCCGGCCGTGTCAATGATTGCGGACGCCCGGAACTCGCGACTAGGTTGCAGTGCCCGCTCAAAATCTCCGTCGCGAGGACAGAATTCAGATGAAGCAGGGAACCATCAAGACCCTCGGTGTTGCCGCGCTCGGTATCGCCTTCGCCGCCACAGCGGCGGGCAGCGCGTCGGCGGCGGGCACCGCGGGCGCCGTCGAGTCGGTCACCGGCACCGCCGCGAGCGCGATGGGCCAGCTGCCCATCCAGAAGGCCGCCAAGTTCGCCCCCGCGGGCGGGCCCGTCATCTCGGCCGCGGACCGGGCGGTCCAGGCCGGCATTCTGGAGTCCCCGTCGCAGGCCGTGGACAAGGCCCTGGCCCCGAACCTCCCCATGACACCGTCCCTGCCGAAGGCGGCGCCGGCCGACACCAAGGGCAACGGCGGTCTGCTCGGCGGCCTGCCGCTGGCCACCAACGGCTTCTCCCTGGACAACCTCGCCGGCGGCAGCTGACCTTCGCCCCGGCCTCGTCACGCGGCGGCCGCGCGCCGGCCCCGTGACGCGACGACGGCGGGCCGCGCATCCCGGACACCGGGGCGCGCGGCCCGCCGCGTGCGTTCACCAGGAGGTCTCAGTGCCGCTCTTCTCGTTCGGCAGCAGCAGCCACAGCGCGAGGTAGAGCACGAACTGGGGGCCGGGCAGCAGGCAGGAGACCAGGAAGATCACGCGCATCGTGGTGCGCGAGGTCCCATAGCGCTGGGCGAGGCCCGCGCAGACTCCGGCGATCATCCTGTGGTTGCGCGGCCGGACCAGCGGAGCGGACATGACGGCGACTCCTCGTCGTGGGCCCGGTGCCATCGACGGTGCCGGGCGGGAACGTTTCCCGATGACTCCACGCTACGGTCGAGGGCCCCGCCGGGACGTCGCTCTAGGGGGCGATCCGAACCCTGGGGATCGTCGGGGTCATCCCCTGAATCTCCTCCTCGCGGCGTAGGGGCTCGGGCCGCTTTCCGGCCGCCGGTCGCGTTCCGTCACCGCCTCGGCGGAGCCGGGCCCGTACGGCCGGCACCACCGCGAGGTGCGCGAGCGCCACACCCGTGACATTGAGCAGCAGCGCGTCCAGGTTCAGCACCTGGCCCATGACACCGCTCTGGACGACCTGGAGACCCAGCGAGACCATCGCGGCGGTGAAGACGGTGCGGATGAGCGAGCCCAGCGAGGAGGCGCGGACCCGGCCTCTCGCCCAGGGCAGCAACACCCCCAGGGGAGCCAGCGGCAGCACGCCCGCGGCGATCGCGCGGGCCGCCGCCCAGGGGCCGAGCGCCAGATCGGCGCGGATGGTGGCGAGCGGTTCCAGGTGCGAGGCCGTCACCCAGGGCGCCGTCAGCGGGCGCAGGGCCAGCCAGCCGACGGCCAGGAGATGGGCGACCAGCAGCACACACCCCGCGACGCGGTAGCGGTATCGGAGGGCGGGCGTACCGCCGTAACCATGACCCTGCACGCCCCACAGGACGCCGTGCGCCGGTCGCGCGGTTCCGCCGGCGGCGACGGAGAGTCGCGACGGCGCGCGGTGACAGCGCGTGACGGCCTCAGTGCACCGGGGTGCCCTTGATCTCGGCGGTGTCG
This sequence comes from Streptomyces sp. NPDC023527, assembly GCF_055560115.1. Taxonomy (NCBI): domain Bacteria; kingdom Bacillati; phylum Actinomycetota; class Actinomycetes; order Kitasatosporales; family Streptomycetaceae; genus Streptomyces; species Streptomyces sp. NPDC023527. Next base: position 17,746 of record NZ_JBVHJJ010000006.1, on the reverse strand, counting down.
GGCTGGCCGCGCATGGCGTCGGTGCACCCGTAGCTCCGGGGCCGTTCCTCGCCCGGGCCGCCCAGGACCACCGTGTCCTTGCCGTCGGCCGCGGCCGTACCGGCGTACGTGCACACGAGCTGGGCCAGCGCCACCTGCGGCAGCTCTTCGGGCTCCCGGTCCAGGCGCAGCGTCCCGGACGGATCGCCCGGCCGCGGGCCGGCCACGCCCAGGCGCTGTGGCACGGCGGATGTGAGCCCGGCCCCGGCCTCCTCGTTCGACGGCGACCTGCGCAGCTCGTCGAGGAGGACGCGGGCCACGACCACGGTGTCGCCCGGCTTGTCCGGCAGCGACACCTGCCGTGTCACGGGCACCAGCTGGGAGGTGCACGTCAGCTGTACGGTCACGGGGGCCTGGCCCGCGGGCGCGCTCCGGTCGGCCCGTACGACGCACGACGCCCGCGAGGGCGCGCCGCCGGCGTCCACGGGCACGGCGGTGCCGCGGATCCCGCAGCCGGTGAGCGCGGGTACCGCGCCGAGCAGGGCCAGCGCCGCGGCGGCGGCCTTGGTGAGCATCCTGGGGTTCACTTTCCGTTCCCCTCCGCCCCGTCGCCCGACGCGCCGTCGGCCGTGTCCTCGTCGGCCGGCCGCGAGGCGTCGCGCGGAAGCGTGAAGGTGAAGACCGCACCGCCGTCGGGGGAGTTGGCGGCCGTGATCTCGCCGCCGTGGATATGGGCGTTCTCCAGGGCGATCGACAGGCCCAGGCCGCTGCCCTCGGAGCGCGGCCGGGAGGCGCTCGCCTTGTAGAAGCGGTCGAAGACGTGCGGCAGGACGTCCTCGGGGATGCCGGGGCCGTGGTCGCGCACGTCGATCCGCAGCGAGTCGTCGTCCGCCCGCACGGAGACCCGTACGGGGGACCCGCCGTGCTTGAGGGCGTTACCGATGAGGTTGGCGAGGATGACGTCGAGGCGGCGCGGGTCGAGCAGGGCCACGATGCCGCGCTCGGCGTCCAGCTCCACGGCGTCCAGCCAGGCGCGGGCGTCGATACAGGCGGTGACCTGGTCGGCGACGTCCACGTCGTCCAGGACCAGCCGGGCCGTGCCCGCGTCGAAGCGGGTGACCTCCATGAGGTTCTCCACCAGGTCGTTGAGCCGGCGGGTCTCGCTGACCACCAGCTGCACGGCGGGCGCGATCATCGGGTCGAGGTTGTCGGCCTCGTCCTCCAGCACCTCGGTCACCGCCGTGATCGCCGTGAGCGGGGTGCGCAGCTCGTGCGACATGTCGGCGACGAAGCGGCGGCTCGCCGCCTCGCGGGCGCTCAGCTCGTCGACCCGCTGCTCCAGCGACTCCGCCGTCTTGTTGAACGTCCGCGACAGGTCCGCCAGCTCGTCGGTGCCCGACACCTGGAGGCGGGTGTCCAGCTTCCCCTCGCCGAGCCGCCGCGCCGCGTCACCGAGCCGCTGTACGGGCCGCAGCACCGTGGACGCGGCCGCCTGGGCGAGCAGCGCCGAGCCGACGAGGGCCAGGGCGGTGGCGATGCCGAGGGACCAGGCCAGGGAGTTGAGGTCCTCCCGCTCGTTCTCCAGGGACTTCAGCAGATAGCCGGTGGGGCCGCCGCCGATCACCTTCGCGCCACCGACCAGGTAGGGCTTGCCGCCGAGGGTGATCCGCTGCCAGTACAGGTGGTAGGCATAGCGGTTGGAGTCGTCGACCCGGCGCTCGCGGTCGACGGCCGAGCGGAGCGAGGCGGGCACGACCTTGAGCGTGAACAGATCAGGGTTGGAGGGGGCCGCGCAGGTGCCGCCGCCACTGGCCGTGCCGATCAGCAGCACCTCGTACTTCTGCGAGGTCGCCGCCATCCGGTCCGCGGCCGACTGGAGCTCCTGGCAGGTCGGGTTCAGCGGCAGCGAACCGGTGTTGTCCTGCAACGACTTGCGGAAATCGTCGAGCGCGGCGTCCTGGGTGCGGGTGAGGACCGCGTCGCGGTTGAGCCAGTACGCGATGGCGGAGGCGGAGACCGCGGCCGCCAGGGCCACCAGCGCGAAGACCAGCATCAGGCGCAGCCGCAGGCTGATCCACCGCATGCTGGGCTTCATGACGCTCCGGGGCGCCGCCCAGCCCCGTACTCGACCGGGCTCTTGTGTCACTGGGCGCTCTCTGTGCCGTGGGGGCGGGCGGGTGCGGTCACTGCGGGGCGTCCAGGCGGTAGCCGACCCCTCGGACGGTGCGGATCAGGGTCGGTGACGACGGCACGTCCTCGACCTTGGCGCGCAGCCGCTGCACACAGGCGTCCACCAGCCGCGAGTCGCCCAGATAGTCGTGCTCCCACACCAGCCGCAGCAACTGCTGCCGGGACAGCGCCTGTCCCGGCCGCCTGCTGAGCTCCAGCAGCAGCCGCAGCTCGGTCGGGGTCAGCTGGAGGTCCTCGCCGTTCTTGGTGACCGTCATCGCGGACCGGTCGATGACCAGCGAGCCGAACGACGCCGAGTCGCTGGACTCCCGTTCGCCGCGGCGCAGCACCGCCCGGATCCGGGCGTCCAGCACCCGGCCCTGGACGGGCTTGACCACATAGTCGTCCGCGCCGGACTCCAGGCCCACGACGACGTCGATGTCGTCATTGCGCGCGGTGAGCAGGATGATCGGCAGCTGGTCGGTGCGGCGGATGCGCCGGCACACCTCGAAACCATCGATACCGGGCAGCATCACATCCAGCACGATCAGGTCGGGCCGCTGCTCGCGCAGCAGTTTCAGACCGTCCTCACCCGTCGCCGCGGTCACCACACGGTGACCCTGGCGGGACAGGGAGAACTCCAGAGCCGTGCGGATGGCGTCGTCGTCCTCGATCAGCAACAGGAAAGGCACAGTGGTCATTCTGGCCTACGCCGGGCCGGTGGTTCGACCGAAGGCATCCGCCGCCCGGCACCCCGGCCTGTTGCAGGGCTGTGACAGTCGGCGGACAACGCGATGAAACTGGCCCGGCAGGCTTTGGGTCATCGGGCAGCGAACGGCCCGGAACATCAACGGACCGAGCTGGCTCCACCGACGGGGGGCGCGAGATGAACACACTGCACAGCACCATGACCAGCGCAGTCATTCGCACGCGCCTTCATGACGCCGGACGGGGCCCGGAGAAGTCCGGTGCCGTGGGCGGGCGGGGGTGCGCCCGCGGCACCGGACGTGTACGGCCGCCATACATGGTGGCGATCGACGCGATCGCGTACGGGGAGGCCACGGGGGCCTCGGGGGAGAGCAAGGGCGCTTCCGGGACGAAGGGGGCGGAGAAGGCGGACGCCGAAGCGGCGTTCACCGCATACGTCCAGGAGCGCCGGGCCTCCCTGTACGCGACCGCGTACCACCTGACGGGCGACCGGCACGAGGCCGAGGACCTGTTGCAGAGCGCGCTGTTCTCCACCTACCGCGCCTGGGACCGGATCACCGACAAGGCCGCGGTCGGCGGTTACCTGCGCCGCACGATGACCAATCTGCACATCAGCGCCTGGCGCCGCCGCAAGCTGAACGAGTACCCGACCGAGGAACTGCCGGAGACGGTGGGCGAGACGGACGCGATGCGCGGCACCGAGCTGCGCGCCGTGCTGTGGCAGGCGCTCGCCCGACTGCCCGAACTCCAGCGCACGATGCTCGTCCTGCGCTACTACGAGGGCCGCACGGACCCGGAGATCGCCGAGATCCTGGACATCAGCGTCGGCACGGTCAAGAGCAGCATCTGGCGCTCGCTGCGCCGGCTGCGCGACGACGAGGTCATCGGATCCGACCGGGGCGTACGCGAGTCCTTCGGCGAGCTGGTGGCCTGAAGACACCGGAGGGGCGCTCGGGGGAGCGCGGGGGGACCTACGGGGGGCGGAGCGGGTCGGGACAGGCGGGGGGCCTGTACCGGCCCGCTCCGGCGTGTACGGGCCCCGGGGTCCTGCGCCTTGGGGTCCTACGCCTTGCGGTCCTGTGCCTTGGGATCCTGTGCCTTGCGGTCCTGCGCCTTGGGGTGCTGAGTCGCGCGTACGGTGACGGCCGGCTCGTGCCGGACGGGGGAAGCCCGCCCTCCTGCCGGTCATGCGCACGCGTCGGTCAGACGTGCACGCCCTCCCGCCGCCCGGCGGCCGCCGCGGCGATCCGGCCCATGGCGGTGTCCTTGCCGCAGGCGTAGGCGCCGAGCGCCGCCTGGCGGGCCACGATGCCGCGCTCGGAGCGCATCAGCCGCAGCCCGCGGCGCACGAGGTAGAGCACCGGCTTACGGGCCTCGCGCAGGTCGCGCAGCAGCCGGCGGCGGAAGGTGGTGGCCGGCCGGCCGCGCAGGCACAGGGCGTCGGCGAGGACGCCCAGGTCGCGGCAGCGGTCGATGATGTCGGCGGCGAAGATGCCCTCGGCTATGAACAGCGGGGTGCGGCCGATGTCCAGGGCGCTCTCACCGGTCCGCGAGCTGGAGGCGATGTCGTAGACCGGCACGTTCGTGCGGGACGTACGGCACAGGTCGTCGATGGCGCGCACGGCCGCGTCGGCGTCCCACGACAGCGGTGAGTCCCAGTCGGTGCCCGAGCCGTCCGTGAGGACCGGCAGCGTCGGGTCGGTCCCCTCCTTGTAGAAGTCGTCGAGATTGAGGACCGGCAGCCCGGTGCGGGCCGCGAGGGACGACTTTCCCGAACCGGACGGACCGGTGAGCAGGATGACGCGCGCGGGGGTCAAGTGGGGAGTCACGGGACACCAGTGTGAGGCATTGGGCCGCATGGGGGATCCCCCCGGGTCGGAGGATGCGCGCACAGTCACCATTCCACTACGGTGCGTTGTCGTTCGTTCCGGCAACTCTCGACCCGGCAGGTGGCCATGGCCTCGCACGCACGACACGCACGTCCCGCTCCCTCCTCGGCCGCCGGCCGGCGCGGCCTGATGCGCCTCGGGCTGACCGTGTCGGCCGGAGCGGCCGTCGTCGCGGGAGGCGCCGGGGCCGCGAACGCGTTCGAGGCCCCCAAGGCGACGATGGGCGTGACGTCCGTGCGGTCGGCCGCGGAAGGCGTCGACACCGCGCTGGGCGTGTCGTCGGAGGCCACGTTCAGCACGCTGCGGCAGCTGAAGTTCAACCCGCTGGCCGGGACGGGCAGTGACCCGTTCAACAACGCGGTCGGCACGCAGGTCTCCGACTTCAAGCCGGTGAGCACCGCCGTGGTGACGGAACCGCTCGCCAAGGGCGCGGCACTGGACGACTTCTCCTTGACGGACCGGGTGCACGCGCTGACGGGCCCGCGCGAACCGGTCAGGGCGCACGCCAAGCGGAAGGCCCCGGCCGCACGCCCCGCCGGAAGCAGCGGGACGCTGCGGGACCTGTCGGTGCGGGACACCGTCTCGACCATGGCGTCCAAGACACCGCCGCCGCCCGCCCGGCTCCCGGCCGAGGAGAGCGGCACCCTGCGGGACCTGTCGGTGCCGCACACCCTCTCGACGCTGACGGCCGAGACGCCGTCCCGCCCCGCCCGGCACCCGGCCCAGGAGAGCGGCACCCTGCGCGATCTGTCGGTGCCGCACACGCTCTCGACGCTGACGGCCCCGACGCCGCCCAAGGCCCGCTAGCGCGCGTACGACGGCGGCGGCTCCCCTCGATCCGAGGGGAGCCGCCGCCGTCGTACGCTCAAGGGCTCAGTAGGACGAGCCGCCGGCGCCGAGGGAGCCGGTGGGGTGCCAGACCGTCCGGGTCTCCAGGAAGGCCGTCATCCGCTCCGTGCCGGGGGCCGCGGCCCAGTCCACAGGCTGTGGACGCAGGACGCGCTTGAGGTTGTCCGCCGCGGCGATCTCCAGCTCCTTCGCCAGCTCGGCGTCGGCGCCCGCGAGGTCGATCGCGTTGACGTCCTGGTGCGCGGCCAGCGACGGGGCGATCTCGCCCGCACGGCCCGACAGGATGTTGACGACGCCGCCGGGGACGTCGGAGGTGGCCAGCACCTCGCCCAGCGACAGAGCCGGCAGCGGGGCCTTCTCGGAGGCCACCACGACCACGGTGTTGCCGGTGGCGATCGCCGGGGCGATCACCGAGACCAGGCCGAGGAACGACGACTCCTGCGGCGCGAGCACGGCGACGACGCCGGTCGGCTCGGTGGCGGAGACGTTGAAGAACGGGCCCGCGACCGGGTTGACCGAGCCGGTGATCTGGCCGATCTTGTCGGTCCAGCCCGCGTACCAGACCCAGCGGTCGATGGCGGCGTCCACCTGCACGGCGGCCTTCGCCTTCGACAGGCCCTCCGCCTCGGCGACCTCCGCGACGAACTGGTCGCGGCGCCCCTCCAGCATCTCGGCGACGCGGTAGAGGACCTGGCCGCGGTTGTACGCGGTGGCGCCGGACCAGCCGCCGACGGCCTTGCGGGCCGCGACGACCGCGTCACGGGCGTCCTTGCGGGAGGACAGCGGGGCGTTGGCCAGCCAATTGCCCTTGGAGTCGGTCACCTCGTACACCCGCCCGCTCTCGGACCGGGGGAACTTGCCCCCGACGAACAGCTTGTAGGTCTTGAAGACAGTCAAGCGCTCAGACATCGAGGTACGCCTCCAGACCGTGGCGGCCGCCCTCGCGGCCGAATCCCGACTCCTTGAAGCCGCCGAACGGCGAGGTCGGGTCGAACTTGTTGAACGTGTTGGCCCAGATGACGCCCGCGCGCAGCTTGCTCGCGACGGCCAGCATGCGCGAGCCCTTCTCCGTCCAGATGCCGGCGGAGAGGCCGTACTGCGAGTTGTTCGCCTTCGCGACCGCCTCGGCCGGGGTGCGGAACGACAGCACCGACAGCACCGGGCCGAAGATCTCCTCGCGGGCGATCCGGTGGGCCTGGGTGACGTTCGTGAACAGCGTCGGCGCGAACCAGAAGCCGTTCTCCGGCAGGTCGCAGGCCGGCGCCCAGCGCTCGGCGCCCTCCGCCACCCCGCTGTCGGCCAGCTCGGTGATCCGGGCCAGCTGCTCGGCGGAGTTGATCGCGCCGATGTCGGTGTTCTTGTCCAGCGGGTCGCCCAGGCGCAGCGTCGACAGGCGGCGCTTGAGGGAGTCCAGCAGCTCGTCCTGGATCGACTCCTGCACCAGCAGGCGCGAGCCCGCGCAGCAGACCTGGCCCTGGTTGAAGAAGATGCCCTGGACGATGCCCTCGACGGCCTGGTCGATGGGGGCGTCGTCGAAGACGATGTTGGCGCCCTTGCCGCCCAGCTCCAGGGTGAGCTTCTTGTCCGAGCCGGCGACCGTACGGGCGATGGCCTTGCCGACCGCCGTGGAGCCGGTGAACGCGACCTTGTTCACGCCCTCGTGACCGACGAGCGCGGCGCCCGTGGTGCCGTCACCGGTGACGATGTTGACGACGCCCTTGGGCAGGCCGGCCTGGCGGCAGATGTCCGCGAAGAACAGCGCCGACAGGGGAGTGGTCTCGGCCGGCTTGAGGACGACGGTGTTGCCGGTGGCCAGCGCCGGGGCGATCTTCCAGGCCAGCATCAGCAGCGGGAAGTTCCAGGGGATGACCTGGCCCGCCACGCCCAGCGGCCGGGGGTTGGCGCCGTAGCCCGCGTGGTCGAGCTTGTCGGCCCAGCCCGCGTAGTAGAAGAAGTGCGCGGCGACCAGGGGGAGGTCCGCGTCGCGGGTCTCCTTGATCGGCTTGCCGTTGTCCAGGGTCTCCAGGACGGCCAGCTCGCGCGAGCGCTCCTGGATGATCCGCGCGATGCGGAACAGGTACTTGGCGCGCTCGGCGCCCGGCAGCGCCGACCACTTCTCGAACGCCTTGCGGGCGGCCTTCACCGCGCGGTCGACGTCCTCGGCGGAGCCGTGCGCGACCTCGGAGAGCACCTCCTCGGAGGAGGGGCTGATCGTCTTGAAGACCTTGCCGCCGGTGGCGTCGGTGAACTCGCCGTCGATGAACAGGCCGTACGACGGGGCGATGTCGACGACCGCGCGCGACTCGGGTGCGGGTGCGTATTCAAATGCCATGTCGGTCAGTCCACCGTCACGTAGTCGGGACCGGAGTAGCGGCCGGTGCTCAGCTTCTGCCGCTGCATCAGCAGGTCGTTCAGGAGGCTGGAGGCACCGAAGCGGAACCAGGTGTTGTCCAGCCAGTCCTCGCCCACGGTCTCATTGACCAGGACCAGGAACTTGATGGCGTCCTTGGTCGTGCGGATGCCGCCGGCCGGCTTCACGCCGACCTGGACGCCGGTCTGCGCGCGGAAGTCGCGCACGGCCTCCAGCATCAGCAGGGTGTTCGCCGGGGTGGCGTTGACCGCGACCTTGCCGGTCGAGGTCTTGATGAAGTCGGCGCCCGCGAGCATCCCGATCCAGGAGGCGCGGCGGATGTTGTCGTACGTCGACAGCTCGCCGGTCTCGAAGATCACCTTCAGCCGGGCCTTGTCGGCGCACTCGGCCTTGACGGCCCGGATCTCCTCGAAGACGTCCATGTACCGGCCGGACAGGAAAGCGCCACGGTCGATGACCATGTCGATCTCGTCGGCGCCGGCGGCGATGGCGTCCCGGGTGTCCGCGAGCTTCACCGGCAGCGCGGCGCGGCCGGCGGGGAACGCGGTGGCGACGGACGCGACCTTCACGTCCGAGCCGTGCAGGGCGGCCTTGGCGGCGGCCACCATGTCGGGGTAGACGCAGACCGCGGCGGTCGTGGGCGTCGTGCGGTCGGTCGGGTCGGGGTGGACGGCCTTCGCGGCCAGCGCCCGGACCTTGCCCGGGGTGTCCGCGCCTTCCAGCGTGGTCAGGTCGATCATCGAGATCGCCAGGTCGATGGCGTAGGCCTTCGCCGAGGTCTTGATCGAGCGGGTGCCGAGCGAGGCGGCGCGGGCCTCCAGCCCGACCGCGTCGACGCCCGGGAGGCCGTGCAGGAAGCGGCGCAGCGCGCTGTCGGAGGCGGTCACGTCCGCCAGCTCCGTCAGCCGCCCCGCGGCGTCATTGCCGTGTGCGGGAACTGTGGTGGGCATGGTCACCAGATGAGCATATCTACGCGCGTAGCGCGTGTCACCCCCCGGCTCCTCGGCTTTGCGTAACGACTTGGGGGCGGTCCCCTCCGCGAGGGCTGAGGCACAATCGGCGCATGACGAGCCCGGACGACTCCTCCGCCACTTCGCCCCCGCAGGCACCGGACGGCTTCGCCGAGCGGTGTTACCGCTCGGCCGCCGGCATCGCGAGCGGCATCCTCCTGCTGGGCCTCGTCGGCTGGCTCGGCGGCGACGCCGTGGCGCGGGGCGCGGGGCAGACGCCGTGGCTGGCCCTGGCCGGTCTGCTGTGCGTGGTCCCGCTCGTGATCGCCTTCACGCTGCGGCCGGCCGTGTGGGCCGGGCCGGACCGGCTGCTGGTGCGGAACCCGTTCCGTACGATCACGCTGCCGTGGGCCCGCGTGGACGGCGTCCGCGCCGGCTACTCCAGTGAGGTGTTCGCCGACGGCGCGAAGTACCAGCTGTGGTCGATCCCCGTCTCGCTCCGCCAGCGCAAGACCGCCGCGCGGCGCCAGAACCAGGCGGTGGCCGAGGGGCTGCCCGGCGCGGCCTCCGCCGCGCTCGGCGCCGAGCGGTCGCTGCGGGCGCCCTCGGACCAGGCGATCGAGGACCTCCGCGAGCTCGCCGAGCGGGGGGCGTCCCGCGAGGGGGCACAGGGCCCGGTCGTGGTGCGGTGGGCCTACGAGCTGATCGTGCCGTCCCTGGTGGGGCTGGTGCTGCTGGTGGTGCTGTTCGCCGTGGGGTGACGGTTCGGGGGCGCCCGGCGGTGGGTGGGCTCGGCTGTCGGTACGTGGACGCGTGGTGCGTGCCGCGCCCTGCCGTTGGGACGCGGGCGCGCCCCGCCCGTACGTGTGAGGGCCGGGGCGCTCCGGGGTGGTCCTGGGCTTTTTCTTCTCGCCCTGTGACCATCCCTTCGCGTCCCGGCCCCTCACGCCGTGTTCGGTGTCGTCAGATGCCCGCCGCCCTCGACAGGTCCGTTTTGATCGACGCCAGGACCTCCGTCGCGCGGGCCCGCGCGTCCGCCAGGGCGATCGCGGACGCCACCGGCACCACGACCTCCAGGTAGCACTTGATCTTCGGCTCGGTGCCGCTCGGGCGGACGATGACGCGCGCGCCGGAGACCTCCCCGGCCGTGTCACCCGCCAGGTGGTACCGCAGGCCGTCGGTCGGCGGCAGCGCCGCCGAGCCCTTCGACAGGTCCTCGGCCGACGTCACCTGGAGCCCGGCCAGCACCGTCGGCGGCTGCTCGCGCAGGCGCCGCATCGCGTCCGAGATCAGCGACAGGTCCTCGACCCGCACCGACAGCTGGTCCGTGGCGTGCAGACCGTGCTCGACGGCCAGGTCGTCCAGCAGGTCCGTCAGCGTACGGCCGGACTCCTTGAGCTCCGCCGCCAGCTCGGCCACCAGCAGCGCCGCCGTGATGCCGTCCTTGTCGCGCACGCCCGCCGGGTCGACGCAGTAGCCCAGCGCCTCCTCGTACGCGTACCGCAGGCCGTCCACGCGGGCGAGCCACTTGAAGCCCGTCAGCGTCTCCTCGTACCCGGCACCCGGCGCGGCCGCCGCGATGCGGGACAGCAGCGACGACGACACGATCGTCGTCGTGAACGTGCCCTGCGCCTTCTTGTGGACCAGGTGCGTCGCCAGCAGCGCGCCCACCTCGTCGCCGCGCAGCATGCGCCAGCCCTCGACGGAGTCCTCGTCCGGCACCGCGACGGCGCAGCGGTCCGCGTCCGGGTCGTTGGCGATGATGATGTCCGGCGCGGCCTCGCGGGCCGTGGCGAACGCCAGGTCCATCGCGCCCGGCTCCTCCGGGTTCGGGAAGGCGACCGTCGGGAAGTTCGGGTCCGGCTCGGCCTGCTCGGCGACCACCGTCGGCGCCGGGAAGCCGGCCCGCTCGAAGGCGGCCGTCAGGACGGTGCGGCCGACGCCGTGCAGGGGTGTGTAGACGACGCGGACGTCCCGGGGGGAGCCGCTGGTCAGGACCGCGTCCGTACGCTCCAGGTACGCCTCCACGATCGTCTCGCGGAGCGTCTCCCAGCCGGCCGACGGACGGGGCACCTCGTCCAGGCCCTCGATCGCGGCGATCTCGGCGGCGATCTCCGCGTCGGCCGGCGGCACGATCTGGGAGCCGTCGCCCAGGTAGACCTTGTAGCCGTTGTCCCGCGGCGGGTTGTGGCTCGCGGTCACCTCGACGCCCGCGACCGCGCCGAGGTGGCGGATCGCGAAGGCGAGCACCGGGGTGGGCAGCGGCCTCGGCAGCAGCGCGGCCTTCAGGCCCGCGCCGACCATGACGGCCGCGGTGTCGATCGCGAAGTCCGCGCTCTTGTGGCGGGCGTCGTAGCCGATGACGACCGTGCCGCCGGTGTGGCCCTGCTTCTTCAGGTACGCGGCGAGACCGGCGGCCGCGCGGATGACGACGGCGCGGTTCATGCGCAGCGGGCCGGCGCCGAGCTCGCCGCGGAGGCCGGCGGTGCCGAACTGGAGGGTGCCGCCGAAGCGGGCGCTCAGCTCGGCGGTGTTCCCGGCGTCGATGAGCGCGGCGAGCTCTTCGCGGGTGTCGGGATCGGGGTCCTCGGCGAGCCACGTCTTGGCTTGCGCGATGAGGTCTCGCTCCACGGGTTCTCCTCCGGAGGGGTCAGAAAAATGTGCCGGGTGCTGTGGTTCGGGGTGGTGCGGGTGCGCTTCGGGGTGCGGGTGCGTCGTGGGTCGGGGGCGGGCGGGTGGGGCCCTACGGGGCTGCATGATTTACGGGCGCTGCTCAATGCCTCATTCGTTGCCCTGAACCTCGCCCGCAAATCACGCTTTACGCCCCTTGCCGGGCCCCACCCGCCCGCCCCCTCCCGCCGGTCCTATGTCTGCGGGCCGGGTACGCGTAAGGGTGTTTGCAGGGCGGGAAGCTCAGCAGCCCTGCAAACACCCTTGTTCCGCCGGGGCGGGAATGATCAGAGGCGGTCGAGGACCGATGCCAGCAGTGCGCCCATCTGCGTGGCCGAGTCGCGGCCCGCCTGGAGGACCTCTTCGTGGTTGAGGGGCTCGCCCGTCATGCCCGCGGCCAGGTTCGTGACCAGGGAGATGCCCAGGACCTCGGCGCCGGCCTCGCGGGCGGCGATCGCCTCGAGGGTGGTCGACATGCCGACCAGGTCCGCGCCGAGCGTGCGGATCATCTTGATCTCCGCCGGCGTCTCGTAGTGCGGGCCGGGGAACTGGACGTAGACGCCCTCTTCGAGGGTCGGGTCCACCTCCTGGCAGAGGGCGCGCAGGCGGGGGGAGTACAGGTCGGTGAGGTCGACGAAGTTCGCGCCGACGATCGGCGAGGTCGCCGTGAGGTTGATGTGGTCGCTGATCAGCACCGGCTGACCGGGGCGCATGCCCTCGCGGAGGCCGCCGCAGCCGTTGGTCAGGACGACGGTCTTGACGCCCGCGGCCACTGCCGTGCGGACGCCGTGGGCGACGGCGGCGACGCCGCGGCCCTCGTAGAAGTGGGTGCGGCCGAGGAAGACGAGCACGCGCTTGTCGTTGACCTTGTACGAGCGGATGGTGCCCGCGTGGCCCGCGACGGCCGGCGGCGGGAAGCCGGGGAGCTCGGTGACCGGGAACTCGATCTCGGGGGTGCCGAGAGCTTCGGTGGCGGGTACCCAGCCGGAGCCCATGACCAGGGCGACGTCGTGGGTCTCCGCACCGGTGAGCTCACGCAGACGGGCGGCGGCGGTGTCGGCCGCGGCGTACGGGTCGGCCTGGATGTCCGGAGTAACTGATGCGTTCACGCGGACGAGGGTAGCCGCTCTTCGCCTACGCGCGTAGATGTCGCTGGTCACGGTGTTCCGATTGTTGCTTTGTGGCATGCGACGAGACCGATTCGTCACCCGGCGCGCCGCGCCGTCAGCACGGGCGCTTGCGGAGCTCCATGACGTAGTCGTGCGGGGCGCCCGCCGATTCGGCCGCGTCGGCGATCTCGCCCAGGTAGCGGGCGGAGGGCAGGCCGCCCTCGTAGCCGTTGAGGACGTAGACCCAGGCGGCCTCCTCGCCGTCGAGGGTGTGCACGCGCACTCTCATCCGGCGGTAGATGTCGAGGCCGACACCCTCCCAACGGTCCATCGAGTCCTCGTCCATCGGAGCGATGTCGTAGAGCGCGACGAAGACCTGGGAGCGCGGCGCCTCGACGACCGTGGCCAGCGCACCCTCCCAGCCCAGCTGCTCGCCGCCGAAGGTCAGTCGCCAGTCGGCGAGCCAGCCCGTGCCGCGCAGGGGCGAGTGCGGTGCGCGGCGGGACATCAGCCGCGCGTCGAGGTTGCCGGCGTACGCGGCGTAGAGCGACATGGCTCCGAGGGTACGGGAGTGAGGCGGAACGGCATTTGGGATGGCAGGCTCGAAGGGAGGTTCGTCCGGAACCTCCTGCCGGTCCTCGCACGGATGGACGTACGCATTCAGGTACGTATTTCGCGAGGGAGGCCCCGGGAGAAGTCGCTTTGATGGGTGCGGGACAATGGAGTACGTGACTCGGATCGTGATCATCGGTGGCGGACCCGGCGGCTATGAGGCGGCGCTCGTCGCCGCACAGCTCGGCGCGGAGGTGACCGTCGTCGACTGCGACGGTCTGGGCGGGGCGTCGGTGCTCACCGACTGCGTGCCCTCTAAGACGCTCATTGCGACGGCCGAGGTGATGACGACCTTCGACTCCTCGTACGAGGAGCTCGGGATCATCGTCGCCGACGACACGCCGCATCTGGAGCAGGCCGCCCGCGTCGTGGGGGTGGACCTGGGCAAGGTCAACCGACGGGTGAAGCGCCTCGCGCTGGCCCAGTCGCACGACATCACGGCGTCGGTCACCCGCGCGGGCGGTCGCGTGCTGCGGGGCCGGGGACGGCTGGAGCCGCACCAGGCCCCGGACGGCTCGCGCAAGGTCGTGGTGCGGGCCGTCGACGGCACCGAGGAGACGCTCGTCGCCGACGCGGTGCTGATCGCCACCGGCGCGCACCCCCGGGAGATCCCGGACGCCCTGCCGGACGGCGAGCGGATCCTCAACTGGACGCAGGTCTATGACCTCGACGAGCTCCCCGAGGAGCTCATCGTGGTCGGCTCCGGTGTGACGGGCGCCGAGTTCGCCGGCGCGTACCAGGCGCTGGGTTCCAAGGTGACCCTGGTCTCCTCGCGGGACCGGGTGCTGCCGGGTGAGGACCCCGACGCCGCGGCCGTCCTGGAGGACGTCTTCCGGCGCCGCGGCATGAACGTCATGTCGCGCTCGCGGGCGCAGTCCGCCAAGCGCGTGGGCGACCGGGTCGAGGTGACGCTGGCCGACGGCCGCGTGATCACGGGTACGCACTGCCTGATGGCCGTCGGCTCCATCCCCAACACGGCGGGGATCGGGCTGGAGGAGTCCGGCGTCCGGATGAAGGACTCCGGGCACGTCTGGACCGACCGGGTCTCGCGGACCAGCGCGCCGGGCGTCTATGCCGCCGGTGACTGCACGGGTGTTCTGGCGCTGGCCTCCGTCGCGGCGATGCAGGGCCGGATCGCGATGTACCACTTCCTGGGTGACGCGGTGGCCCCGCTGAATCTCAAGGCTGTATCCGCGAACGTATTTACGGATCCGGAGATTGCGACAGTCGGGTACACCCAGGCCGATGTCGACAGCGGCAAGATAGACGCCCGCATGGTGAAGCTGCCGTTGCTGCGCAATCCGCGCGCGAAGATGCAGGGGATCCGGGACGGCTTCGTCAAGATGTTCTGCCGCCCCGGCACGGGCATCGTGGTCGGCGGTGTCGTGGTGGCGCCGCGGGCCAGCGAGCTGATTCACCCGATCTCGATCGCGGTCGACAACAACCTGACCGTGGAGCAGATCGCCAACGCGTTCACCGTCTACCCCTCGCTGTCCGGCTCGCTGGCCGAGGTGGCGCGCCAGTTGCACACCAGGAAGACACAGCAGGGACAGCGCGAGGCATAGTCACCGAGGGTGTCGCTATACCACTTCTTGCGTTCAGTAGCGGACAACTTCCGTTAATTGCTGCAAGCTGCTGAAAACGGATGGTCGTTGGCGTTACTGTCGGTTTCGTGTTCGCTGCAGAACGTCGCCAATTGATCCTCGAAATGGTGCGGGCCAACGGAGCGGTTTCGCTCCGTGAGCTCGCCCGCGTCGTCCAGACCTCAGAAGTGACCGTACGGCGTGACGTGCGGGCACTGGAGGCCGAAGGACTGCTCGACCGCCGGCACGGCGGTGCGGTGCTGCCGGGCGGTTTCACCAGGGAGTCCGGCTTCCCGCAGAAATCCCATCTAGCGACCGCCGAGAAGACGGCCATCGCCGATCTCGCGGCGAGCTTCGTCGAAGAGGGCGAGGCCGTCGTCGTCGGCGCCGGTACGACCACGCAGGAGCTGGCCCGCCGGCTCGCGCGCGTACCGGGGCTGACCGTGGTCACCAACTCCCTGCTCGTCGCGCAGGCCCTGGCACACGCCAACCGCGTCGAGGTCGTCATGACCGGTGGCACCCTGCGCGGTTCCAACTACGCCCTGGTGGGCAGCGGGGCCGAGCAGTCCCTGCAGGGCCTGCGGGTGACGAGAGCGTTCCTGTCCGGGAGCGGGCTGACCGCCGAGCGCGGTCTGTCCACCTCCAACATGCTCTCCGCGAGCGTGGACCGGGCGCTGGTGCAGGCGGCCGCCGAGGTGGTGGTGCTGGCCGACCACACGAAGCTGGGCACCGACACCATGTTCCAGACGGTGCCGACCGACGTGATCACCCGCCTGGTGACGGACGAGCCCCCCGCGCACGACGACCGTGCCGCCACGGAGCTCCAGGCCCTCGCCGACCAGGGCGTCCACATCTCGGTCGCCGGGCCCGGCGCGGGGTCGGGCTCGGGGCCGACGGGCGTCTCGGGCGGCGAGACCGGGCCGCCCTCCCGGCGGCGGGACGTTCCGCCGCTGCCCGGCCAGCGCCGTACGCACCCCATGGGGCCGGGCCAGCCGCCCGGCCCCGGCCAGGGAGGTCAGCAGGGGCCCCAGCTCCGCAGCGCGGTGTCCCTGGGCGACGGTTCGACGGCGAGGGTGGCGGACCTGGCACCCCGGCGGCGGTGACGCGGGTGTCCTCAGACGCCTTCGGGGTTTGAGGACACCGCCTTCAGGCCGGTCAGGGTCAGCAGGAGCAGCCGGTCCGCGAGCCCGGGGTCGTCCGGCGACTGCTCGACCGCCAGCGAGATGGCATTGGTCAGCTGCATCAGATCCACGATGTCGACATCCGCCCGGACCGCCCCGACCTGCTGAGCGCGGGCGAGCAGCCTGCTGCCCGCGTCCCGCAACGGCAGGCTGCACCGCGACATGGCCGACGCCTCGTCGGTCTGCGCGGCCATCAGGGCCCGTGACAGCCCCCGGTAGGTGCTGGCGTGCGCCACGATGGCCCGCAGCCAGTCCACCAGGGCCCGGCAGGGCTCGGGCGACGCCAGCAGCTCACGCGAACGAGTGATCAGCCCGTCGAGCTCGCCCTGGAAGACGGCGCTCATCAGCGCCGTGCGATTGGGGAAATGGCGGTAGAGCGTCCCGATGCCGACGCCCGCGCGACGGGCGATGTCTTCGAGGGAGGCGTCCGTGCCGTGTGCGGTGAAGGCGGTACGAGCCTCGGTGAGCAGCCGCTCGTAGTTGCGCCGTGCGTCCGCGCGCATGGGTCGTGGTGACGTCTGCGCCGTGTCGGTCGCCATTCCGTCCGTCCTCCCGCTCAGTGGCCGCCAGCGGCGGCCTGTGTCCCGCGCCTCAAGGATGCCAGGCGGGGCGGGCCCGGAGTGGCGGCCGGGTGGGAGGACGGCCGGATCTCCCCGGTCCCGGGCGCGGATGCCGTGAGCCCCGGCCGGAGATCGTCCGGCCGGGGCTCACGGGAGGTGCTGTGCGGAGTGTCAGTCCTTGATTTCGCAGATGACGGCGCCGGAGGAGACGGAGCCGCCGATCTCGGCGGTGATGCCCTTGACGGTGCCCGCGCGGTGCGCGTTGAGGGGCTGTTCCATCTTCATCGCTTCCAGGACCACGATCAGGTCGCCCACGGCGACCTCCTGGCCCTCCTCGACCGCGACCTTCACGATCGTGCCCTGCATCGGCGACGTCAGCGCGTCCCCCGAAGCCGCCGAACCGGCCTTCTTCGCCGCCCGCCGCTTGGGCTTCGCACCCCCCGCCGCCGCCGTTCGCGCGATCGTCATCCCCAGCGAGGACGGCAGCGAGACCTCCAGGCGCTTGCCCCCGACCTCGACCACCACGGTCTCGCGGCCCTCGGGCTCACCCTCGTCCTCAGCCACCGCAGGCCCGGTGAACGCGGCAATGGTGTTGACGAACTCCGTCTCGATCCACCGCGTGTGCACCGCGAACGGATCCGAGGTGAACGCCGGATCGACCACCACGGCCCGGTGGAAGGGGATCGCGGTGGCCATGCCCTCGACGGTGAACTCGCCCAGCGCCCGCGCCGCACGCTGCAACGCCTGCTCACGCGTGGCACCCGTGACGATCAGCTTGGCCAGCAGCGAGTCCCACGCCGGACCGATGACCGACCCGGACTCCACACCCGCGTCCAGCCGCACACCCGGACCCGACGGCGCGTCGAAACGCGTCACCGTCCCCGGCGCCGGCAGGAAGTTACGGCCCGGGTCCTCACCATTGATACGGAACTCGAACGAGTGACCGCGCAGCGGCGGGTCGTCGTAACCCAGTGCCTCGCCGTCGGCGATGCGGAACATCTCCCGCACCAGGTCGATGCCGGTGACCTCTTCGGTGACCGGGTGTTCGACCTGCAGGCGGGTGTTGACCTCCAGGAAGGAGATCGTGCCGTCCTGGCCCACCAGGAACTCGCACGT